>JAGWTJ010000105.1 GCA_028869005.1 Burkholderiales bacterium
GTGATGTTGATCGGATATTCCAGGTTGTTCATGAACACCCGGATGATCTCGCCGAAGCCGAGCGTGACGATGGCCAGGTAGTCGCCGCGCAGCTTGAGCGTCGGCGCGCCCAGCACCATGCCGCAGACCGCCGCCACCGCCGCCGCGATCGGCACCACCGCCCAGATCGGGAAGTGCAGCCCGTTCGGGAACGCCGCCTTGAGCGCCTCGAAGTTGTCGGTCAGGTGCGGCGAGGCCACCAGCGCGTAGAGGTAGGCGCCGACCGCGTAGAACGCGACGTAGCCCAGGTCGAGCAGGCCGGCGTAGCCGACGACGATGTTCAGGCCGAGGGCCAGCATCACGTACAGCAGCGCCAGCGCCATGATGCGCACCCAGCCCTGGCCGAAGGTCTGCACCACCAGCGGCAACGCGATCAGCAGCGCCGCCGAGACCAGGAAAACGACGAACTTGTTCTTCATCGAGCTGCCTTCGGGCTCGCGCTAGGCGCGGTCGGCCACGCGCTCGCCGAGCAGGCCCGAGGGCCTGAGCGTGAGCACCAGAATGAGCGCCGTGAAGGCGAAGATGTCGGCGTACTGACTGCCGAGCACGCCGCCGGTGAGAGCGCCGAGGTAACCGGCACCCAGCGCTTCGATGAGGCCGAGCACGACGCCGCCCAGCACCGCGCCGCCCAGGTTGCCGATGCCGCCCAGCACCGCCGCAGTGAACGCCTTGAGGCCGGGCATGAAGCCCATATAGTGCTGCACGGTGCCGTAGTTGGCCGCCCACATGATGCCGGCGATCGCGGCGAGCACGGCGCCGATGATGAAGGTGGCCGAGATCACCATGTCGGGCCGCACGCCCATCAGCGCCGCCACGCGCGGGTTCTCGGCCGTGGCCCGCATCGCGCGCCCGAGCCGCGTGTGGTTGACGAGCCAGATCATGGCCACCAGCAGCACCACGGTGACGCCGAGAATCAGGCACTGCGTGATGCTGATCACCGGGCCGCCGAGGTTGATGGGGTCGACCGGCAGCAGTTGCGGATAGGGCTTGGGGTTGGGCTTCCAGATGATCATCGCCACCGTCTGCAGCAGCAGGCTCATGCCCATCGCCGTGATCAGCGGCGCCAGGCGCGGCGCATTGCGCAGCGGCCGGTAGGCGAGCTTCTCGACGGTGAAGTTCAGCGCCGCGCACACGACGATCGACACCGGCAGCGAGATCAGCATCAGCGCCCAGCCCGGCAGCCCCGTGTCGGCCAGCGCGGTGACCACCGTCCAGCTCGTCAGCGCGCCCACCATCAGCACCTCGCCGTGCGCGAAGTTGATGAGGTTGATGATGCCGTACACCATCGTGTAGCCCAGCGCCACGAGCGCGTACATGCTGCCGAGCACCAGACCGTTGATGATCTGTTGGAAGAAGGTTTCCATCGTCGGTGCGACTCCGTGGCTGGAACGGGCGGTCGCCCGTGCGCCGACGGCGGAGCGCAAAGCGCGCTCCCCCGGCGAACACCACGGGCGCCAGACCCGCGGTGGGGCGGCATTGTAGGCGCGGCCATGCGGCGCGCATGGCTCCGTGTTAGCCCGCAGACGCGACGGCCCGGGAGTGTGAGATCAGCGCGGCTTGGCCGCCGCGTCGTCCAGTGAGCGCAGCTGCGCCAGGCGCTCGGCGATGCGCTGCTCGAGGCCGTGATCCGTGGGTTGGTAGAAGTGCTCGCGGCTCAGGCCGTCCGGCAGGTAGCGCTCGCCGGCAGCGTAGCCCTCGGCCTCGTCGTGCGCGTAGCGGTAGCCTGCGCCATGCCCGAGCGCCTTGGCCAGCTGCGTCGGCGCGTTGCGCAGATGCAATGGCACCGGGCGCGAGCCATCGCGCCGCACGAGTTCGCGCACCGCGCCCCAGGCGCGATAGACGGCGTTGGACTTGGGCGTCACCGCGAGATAGACGACCGCCTCGGCCAGCGCCAGCTCGCCTTCGGGCGAGCCGAGCCGCTCGTAGACCGCCGCCGCGTCGAGCGCGAGCGCAAGCGCCTTCGGATCGGCCAGCCCGATGTCCTCGACCGCCATGCGCACGATGCGCCGCGCCACGTAGCGCGGATCGACGCCGGCGTCGATCATGCGCGCCAGCCAGTACAGCGCCGCGTCGGGGTCGGAGCCGCGCACCGACTTGTGCAGCGCCGAGATCTGGTCGTAGAAGACGTCGCCGCCCTTGTCGCCCCGGCGCAGCAGGCGCCCGAGCGCGCGCTCGAGCATCGCCTCGTCGATGCGCTCGACGTCGGCGTTCGCTGCGACCACGCTGTCGTAGGCGTTGAGCAGCCGCCGCGCGTCGCCGTCGGCCTGCGCGACGAGCGCCGCGCGCGCCTCGGCGGTGAGCGGCGGCGCACCGAGCACGGCCTCGGCGCGTTCGAGCAGGCGCTCGAGCTCGGCGTCGGCCAGCGGCTCGAGCACGTGCACCGTGGCGCGCGACAGCAGCGCCGAGTTGACCTCGAACGCCGGGTTCTCGGTGGTGGCACCGATGAACGTGAACAGGCCCGACTCGACGTGCGGCAGGAAGGCGTCTTGCTGCGCCTTGTTGAAGCGATGCACCTCGTCGACGAAGACCACGGTGGCGCGACCGACACGACGCAACGCATCGGCCTGCTCGACCGCCTCGCGGATTTCCTTGACGCCGGCCAGCACCGCCGACAGCACGATGAAGTGGGCGCCGGTGGCCGCCGCCAGCAGCCGCGCCAGCGTCGTCTTGCCGGTGCCGGGCGGGCCCCACAGGATCATCGACGGCACACGCCCGCTCTCGAAGGCAACGCGCAAGGGCCGCCCCGGCGCGAGCAACTGCGTCTGGCCGATCACCTCGTCCAGGCGCTGCGGTCGCAGCCGTTCGGCCAAGGGCACGTCGGAGGCCGCAGCGTCGCGCGGCGGCGCTGCCGCTTTTTCGCCGAACAGCCCCTCCTGGTCCTGCGCGGGGCGATGGCGCGGCGGCGGCGTGTTCACGCGATGATTGTGGCAGCCGTGCCGCATCAGGGCGTGGTCAGGGCGCGCACAATGCGATGCGGCCGTCCGAATCGGCGCTGCCGTAGTCCGACCGATTCGACAACCCCCTTGCACGCGCTCGATCCGCATGATGGCGCGACGCCCCACATGAAGGCCACCGTGCTGCTGCTGCCCGGCCTGTGCAGCACGCCCGACGAGTTGCTGCCCGTCCACTCCGCCTTGCGGCGCGACGGTTGCGACGTACGCGCGCCGAACGTGCCGGGCTACTCGTTCGACGCCACCGCGATGCGGCAGCGCGCGCGGCCGGCCGCGATCTGGGTCGCTGCCACCTGCGCGGCGATCGACGCAGTGCCCGCGGAGCGACCGTTGATCGTCGTCGGACTGTCCGCCGGTGCCGTGCTGGCGCTGGCGGCGGCGATGGAACGCAGCGCGCGCATCGCCGGCCTGGTGCTGATGTCCACGCCGCTGCGGCTGGACGGCTGGGCCGTGCCGCGCCACCACTTCCTGCTGCCGCTGGCGCTGTACTCGCCGCTCGGGCGCCTGTGGAAGTACCGCGAGCGAGCGCCCTACGGCGTGAAGAACACGCGCGTGCGCGGCTGGATCGAGCACGAACTGGCCACGCGCCGCGTCTCGCGCGCCGGCGCCGCCACGCTCAGCGTGCCGCATCTGCGCGAGCTCGATCGCCTGCGCCGGCGCGTGCGCAACCATCTCGACAGCTTCGCCTGTCCGCCGGTGCTGGTGCTGCACGCCGAGGACGACGAGGTCGCCAGCCCGGCCAATGTGCGGCTGCTCGAGCAGGGCCTGCGCACGCCGTCGTTTCGCAAGCTCATGCTGACCGACAGCTACCACATGATCACCATCGACAACGACCGTCCGCGCGTCGTGCACGCGGTCGTCGAATTCGCGCGTCGAATGGAGGGACAATTCGCGGCTGCCGCATCGGCGGCAGGAGTCGTCCGTGACCCGCAGCACCTATGAGACGGTCGCCCATGTGCTGACCGAACAGTTCCACGTCGAGCCGCAGCTCATTGCGCCCGAGGTCAGCTTGGGCAGCCTCGGCCTCGACTCGCTGTCGCTGGTGGAGTTCGTGTTCTCGCTCGAGGATCACTTTGGCCTGCGCATCCCCGAGGACCGGCTCGATCCGCGCCAGGGCGATCTCACGCTGGCCTCGGTCTGCGCCGCGCTCGACGCGGCAATCGCGCAGCGCGACGACAAGCCCGCGGCTGCCGACTGAACCGTGCGTGTCGACGTCGTCATCTCCGGCTGGGGCGTGGTCTCCCCGCTCGGAAGCGACGCCACGCGCTTCGCCGAGCGGCTGTTCGCAGGGCGCGGCGCGTTCGAGGTGTTCGATCTGCGTCTGCCCGGCAACGACCCGGCACAGGTGCCCGTCGGGCGCTGCGAACTGCGCGAAGGCAGCGTGCTCTCGCCGTCGCGGCTGCCGCTCGATCGCGGCAGCGCGCTGGCCCTGCAGGCGGCGTCGGCAGCGGCAGCGCAGGCCGCACTCGATGCCGACGGCTTCGACCCGGAGCGCCTGGGCATCTTCTGGGGCAGCGGCATGGGCGGCGCCGCGACCTTCGACGCCACCTGCCACGCCCTGTATGCCGAGCACCGGCGCGTGCGGCCGAGTGCCGTCGTCACCGGCATGCCCAACGCCGCGCTCGGCGAGATCGCCATCCGCTTCAAGGCGCGGGGGCTCGCACTCGGCTACGCCGCGGCCTGCGCCTCGGCCGCGGTGGCCATCGGCGAGGCCATGCACGCGGTGCGCAGCGGCCGCGTCGACGTCGCCATCGCCGGCGGCAGCGAGGCCTTGCTGACGCCGGGCATCGTCGCTGCCTGGCAGGCGATGCGCGTGCTGGCGCCGCTGAAGGCCGGCGCCGCAAACGACGCCTGCCGCCCCTTCGCCGCCGATCGTGCCGGCTTCGCGCTCGGCGAGGGCGCCGCGGCGTTCGTGCTCGAATCGGCCGCCCACGCCGCCGCGCGCGGCCTGCGACAGGCGATCGCGCTGGCCGGCTACGGCAGCAGTTGCGACGGCACGCACATTACCCAGCCCGACCCGGACGGACAGGCGCGCGCGATGACGGCCGCATTGCGCGACGCCGGTCTCGCGCCCGAGGACATCGGCCACGTCAACGCGCACGGCACGGCGACACAGGCGGGCGACGCGGCCGAGGCCGAGTCGCTGCGGCGCGTGTTCGGTGCGTCGAAGCCGGCGCTGACGGCGTCGAAGTCGGTGTTCGGACATCTGCTCGGCGCCGCCGGTGCCGTCGAACTGGCGGCCACGCTGTGCGCGCTCGAGCGCTGTGTGGCGCCGCCCACCGCCGGCGTGGACGCCGTCGACCCGGCCTTCGACATCGACCTCGTACGCGGGCAGCCGCGCGTGCTGCCCGGACTGCGCCACGCGATGAGCAACTCGTTCGCGTTCGGCGGCACCAACGCGGTCCTGGTACTTTCGCGCCTGCACGACGCGGGCTGAGCACGCGCCAGCGCGCAGAACTTACTGCTCGACGACGTCGGCGCCCTTGGGCGGTACGAAGCGAAAGCGCTCGGGCGGCAGCGCGGCGTTGGCCACCATGCCGGTAAAGCGCAGCAGCGAGCGCTGGCCGAAGGCATCGACGATGTCGATGGCCGCCAGATCGGCGCCGCGAAAGCCGATGCGCATGCTGCGAAACGGCCCGTCCTTGGCCTTGGGCGTGGCGCGCACCCAGTCGATGCCGTCGCTGCTGCCGTCGTCGGCGAGGGTGAAGTCGTTGTCGAGCGTGCCGCCGGCAAGCAGCGCCGCCGGGGTGGCGCCGATCGCCTTGGCCAGCGGCCGCGAGCTGGCCTGGTTGAGGTCGGCGTCGAAGATCCAGACGCGCTGCCCGTCGGCCACGATCAGTTGCTCGAACGGCTTGCTGTAGAGGAAGCGAAAGCGGTTCGGCCGCAGGAATTCGAACTCGCCCGAGCTCGTCTTGCTGCGCGCGCCGTCGGCCGAGGTCACGGTCTGCGTGAAGCTCGCCTTGCCGCTCTTCACTTCGGTGACGAAGGCGCGCAGCCGCTCGATGGCGTCGGCGCGCGCGGCGCCGCCCGCCGCCAGCAAGGCCACCAGCAGCGCCGCGTGCAAGCCGCGTCGCACGACTCCACTGCCCACGCGTCGTCCGTTCATCGGTCGGCGTTCGTTCACTCGTCGCGCTTGGGCACGAGGATCTCGCGGTTGCCGTTGCTGGCCATGGCCGATACGAGTCCGGACTTCTCCATTTGTTCCAGCAAGCGTGCCGCACGGTTGTAGCCGATGCGCAGATGGCGCTGCACGAGCGAGATCGACGCGCGCTTGTGCTGCAGCACGACGGCCACCGCCTGGTCGTACATCGCATCGCCCTCGCCGCCGCCGGCCGCACCGTCGCCGGCCACGTCGCCGCCCTCGCTGTCGGCCACGCCGCCCTCGAGGATGCCCTCGATGTAATTGGGCTCGCCCTGGCTCTTGAGGTACTCGACGACGCGGTGCACCTCGTCGTCGCTGACGAAGGCGCCGTGCACGCGCACCGGCGTCGGCACGCCGGTCGGCGCCGAGAGGTACAGCATGTCGCCCTGGCCGAGCAGCGCCTCGGCACCCATCTGGTCGAGGATGGTGCGGCTGTCGATCTTGCTGCTGACCTGGAACGACAGGCGCGTCGGGATGTTGGCCTTGATGAGGCCGGTGATCACGTCCACGCTCGGGCGCTGCGTCGCCAGCACGAGATGGATGCCGGCGGCGCGCGCCTTCTGCGCCAGGCGCGCGATCAGCTCCTCGATCTTCTTGCCGATCACCATCATCAGATCGGCCAGTTCGTCGATGACGACAACGATCTGCGGCAGCCGCTCGAGCGGCTCGGGCTCCTCGGGCGTGAGGCTGAACGGGTTGGCGATCTTCTCCTCGCGCTCGGCGGCGTCGTGGACCTTGCGGTTGTAGCCCGAGAGGTTGCGCACGCCGAGCTTGCTCATCAGCCGGTAGCGACGCTCCATCTCGCCGACGCACCAGTTGAGCGCGTTGGCCGCCTGCTTCATGTCGGTGACCACCGGCGCCAGCAGATGCGGGATGCCTTCGTAGACCGACAGCTCGAGCATCTTCGGGTCGACCAGGATGAGCCGCACGTCGCGCGCCTCGGCCTTGTACAGGAGGCTCAGGATCATGGCGTTGACGCCCACGCTCTTGCCCGAGCCGGTGGTGCCGGCCACCAGGCAGTGCGGCATCTTCGCCAGGTCGACGACGAAGGGATTGCCGACGATGTCCTTGCCCAGCCCGATCGTCAGCATCGACGCCGACTGGTTGTAGACCTCGGAGCCGAGGATCTCGGACAGGCGGATCGTCTGCCGGCGTGCGTTGGGCAGCTCGAGCGCCATCGTCGCCTTGCCGGGCACGACCTCGATGACGCGGATGCTTACCAGCGACAGCGAGCGCGCCAGGTCGCGCGCCAGATTGACGATCTGCGCGCCCTTGACGCCGGTCGCCGGCTCTATCTCGTAGCGCGTGATGACGGGGCCGGGCGCGGCGGCCACGACGCGCACCTCGACGCCGAAGTCGCGCAGCTTCTTCTCGATCAGGCGCGAGGTCATCTCGATCGACTCGGGCGTCACGGTCGGCTCGCGGCCGGCCGCGGCGTCGAGCAGGTCGACCTGCGGCAGCTTGGTGTCGACGAGCTCGGCGAACAGCGGCTGCTGGCGCTCCTTGGCCACGCGCTGCGACGGCGGTATCTCGGCCGGCGACGGCTCGATGACGCGCGGCGGCGCGGCCTGCTCCCCGTGGCGCTGCTCCTCGGCCGTCTGCTCGCGCTCGCGCAGCGACTGCGCGCCGATGCGGCGGTCCTCGGCACGCTCGCGCACACCCTGGCGACGGGCGCGCGCAACGTCGAACCAGGTGCCGATCACCTCGGCCACCTGCAGCCACGAAAAGCGCAGCGCCATCGATGCGCCGGCCACGAGCAGCGCGATCCACAGCACGCCCGAGCCGGCGAAGCCCAGGCCGCGCGTCGACACGCCGCCCAGCAGATAGCCGAAGACGCCGCCGGCCTGACCGGGAAGCTGCGGCTCGAAGCGATACAGGCGCGTGTACTCGAGCGCGCAGCTCGCTGCCATCAGCAGCGCCAGGCCAAGCCAGAACTGCCAGCGCGGCGCATGCGCCGGCGCCGCCGCGCCGCGCAGCAGCGACGCGAGCGCGGCGAGCCAGGCACGCAGCGCCACCGGCATCAGCCACCAGGCCGAAAAGCCGAACAGGAAGTAGGCGGCGTCGGCCAGGCGCGCGCCGATGTGTCCCGCCTTGTTGTGCAGCGGCTCGCCGCTGCCCGACGTGGTGAAGGCCGCGTCGCCCGCGCTGTAGGTGAGCAGCGCCAGCAGCGCCAGCAGCCACGCCAGCGCGGCGACGAACAGCAGCGCCTTGCGACGCCAACTCGGCGCGGCCTGTGCCACCGCGCCGCTAGGCGCCGACGCTGCTGCGGCCGCGTCGCCGCGCAGCGAACCGAGAGGAAAACTCATGCCGCGATTGTGACCGCTCGCGGCCACCGGCAAGGCGATGCAGGCGCGCCGGCGCGCTAAAGCCGCGCCCGCTTCGTCACTCGTTGCCGATGCGCTCCTTGATGACCACCGAGCCGTTGTCCTGCGTCTCGATGACGCCGCGCTCCTCGAGATCCTTCATGACGCGGCTGACCATCTCGCGCGACGCGCCGACCACCTTGGCCATGTCCTGGCGGCTGACCTTGTGGCGGATCAGCTTGATGCCCTCGGCCGTCTCCTCGGCCATGTCGAGCAGCGTGCGCGCCACGCGCCCGTAGACGTCGAGCAGCGCCAGCGACTCGATCTGGCGGTCGGCGTTGCGCAGCCGGCGCACGAGGCCGCGCATGATGCCGTAGCTGAGCGTGGTGTTCTCGGGCAGGCAGCGCTGGAAGTCGGCGCGCGCCAGCACCAGCATGTCGGTCTGCACCTCGGCGCGCACGGTGGCCGAGTGCGGCTCGTTGTCGATCAGGCTCATCTCGCCCAGGTAGTCGCCCGACTCGAGCACGGCGAGGATGACCTCGCGGCCGCGCGAGTCGGCAGTCAGCACGCGCGCGCGGCCGTTGAGCAGGATGAACAGCGCATTGCTCTTGCGCCCCTGCTCGACCACCAGCTCGCCGCGGCGAAAGCGCCGCTTGACCACGCTGTCGGCGATGGCCTGCGCCTGATCCACCGTGAGCATCGAGAACAGCGGCACACGCCGGATCAGGTCGAGATTGGACATCAGCGACATCGACACGCTCCTCTTGTCGTCACCGCGGCTGCGGCTGAACCCGACGTGGCCATGTCCCCCATCGCCGCGCCGGAAGTGGTCTGCGAGAATGCCGCTATTGTGCCGACGCGCGGCCAGCGGGCGAGGGGTATCGACTCCGATGCGCCGCTTCAGCCCTCCTGCCGTCGGTTGCACGCGACGCCCGCCGATTTCGAGAACCCACCGCCCGCCATGACTTCCGCCTCCCAGCATGCCCGTGTCCTGATCCTCGGCTCCGGCCCTGCGGGCTGGACCGCCGCCCTCTACGCGGCCCGCGCCAACCTCGAGCCGGTGCTGATCACCGGCATCGCGCACGGCGGCCAGTTGATGACCACCACCGAGGTCGACAACTGGCCGGCCGATGTCGCCGGCGTGCAGGGGCCGGAGCTGATGCAGCGCTTCCAGCAGCACGCCGAGCGCTTCCAGACCCAGGTGGTGTACGACCACATCCACCGCGTCGATCTGGGCCGGCGCCCGTTCGTGCTGACGGGCGACGCCGGCAGCTACAGCTGCGACGCACTCGTCGTGGCCACCGGCGCCAGCGCAAAGTACCTCGGCCTGCCGAGCGAGCAGACCTTCATGGGCAAGGGCGTGAGCGGCTGCGCCACCTGCGACGGCTTCTTCTATCGCGGCGACGAGGTGTGCGTGGTCGGCGGCGGCAATACCGCGGTCGAGGAGGCGCTGTACCTGGCCAACATCGCGAGCAAGGTGCACCTCGTGCACCGCCGCGACAAGTTCCGCGCCGAGCCGATCATGGTCGACAAGCTGGCCGAGAAGGTGAAGGCCGGCCGCATGCAGCTGCACCTGTGGCACACGCTGGACGAGGTGCTGGGCGACGCGAGCGGCGTGACCGGCGTGCGCATCAAGTCGACGCAGACCGGCGCGGCCACCGAACTCGCGCTCAAGGGCTGCTTCATCGCCATCGGCCACGCACCGAACACCGAGATCTTCCAGGGCCAGCTCGAGATGAAGGACGGCTACATCGTGACCCGGACCGGCCTCGCCGGCATGGCGACGATGACCAGCGTCGAGGGCGTTTTCGCCGCCGGCGACGTGCAGGACCATGTCTACCGCCAGGCCATCACCAGTGCCGGCACCGGCTGCATGGCGGCGCTGGATGCGCAGCGCTACCTCGAGCAATCGACGCGCTGAGACCGGCGCGCCGGCGCGCTGCGGTCGCAGCGTGGTCGGGCCGCTCGAGGTTTGGTCTACAATGACGGGCTTTGCCGAAACGCGGCAATCGAATCCCTTACTGGAGTGCTTTCATGGCACGCGTCTGTCAAGTCACGGGCAAGCGCCCGATGGTGGGAAACAACGTCTCCCACGCCAACAACAAGACCAAGCGCCGCTTCCTGCCCAATCTGCATTACCGGCGCTTCTGGCTGGAAAACGAGAACCGCTGGGTGCGGCTGCGCATCTCGAACGCTGCGCTGCGCCTGATCGACAAGGTGGGCATCGAGCAGGTCGTGGCCGACCTGCGTGCCCGCGGCGAACTCTGAGCTAGGAGATCATCATGGCCAGCAAAGGCGGACGCGAGAAGATCAAGCTGGAGTCCTCGGCGGGCACCGGGCACTTCTACACCACGAGCAAGAACAAGAAGACGACGCCCGAGAAGCTCGAATTCCTGAAGTTCGATCCGAAGGCGCGCAAGCACGTCCTGTACAAGGAAGTGAAGCTCAAGTAGCCCGCGGCGCGCATCGACATGAAAAAGGGGCCCCTCGGGGCCCCTTTTCGCAAGCCGGCGCGATCAGCGCACGACGGCGATCTGCTCGCGGTTGCCGCCCTTGTAGGTGTAAAGCGTGAGCGCACCGTTCTTGATGTCGCCCTTCGGGTCGAACGCGATGTGCCCAGTGACGCCGTTGTAGTCGATCTTGGCCAGGACCGGCAGGTACTTGGCCGGATCGGCCGAACCGGCCTTCTGCATGGATGCAACCAACACGTTGACGGCGTCGTACACGTACGGCGCGTAGAGCTGCACGTCGACGCCGAACTTCTTCTTGAAGTCGACCTTGAACTTGTCCATGCCGGCCTTCTGCGCGCCCTCGACGCCGCCGGCCTCGGCGCACACCACCTGGCCGTCGCCCATGGAGCCCGCCGCGAGCTTGGGCAGTTCGCCCGAGCACACGCCGTCGCCGCCCATGAACTTGACGTTCATGCCGAGCTGCTTGATCTGGCGCAGCATCGGTCCGGCCACGTCGTCCATGCCGCCGAAGAACACGACGTCGGGATTCTTCGCCTTCAGCGACGTCAGGATGGCCATGAAGTCGGAGGCCTTGTTGTTGGTGAACTCGCGGCCGACGATCTTGCCCTTCTTGCTCTCGACACCCTTGACGAATTCGTCGGCCACGCCCTGGCCGTAGGCGGTGCGGTCGTCGATCACGGCGAT
>JAGWTJ010000363.1 GCA_028869005.1 Burkholderiales bacterium
CGCCGGCGCCGCGCGGCCACGCGCGAGGTGGCAACGCAGGCTGCGGCAGCGCTGCCCGCCGGCAAGGAGGGCTGAACGATGGACCTGCTCGATTTCGCGCGCGGACCTGCGCTGCAGTTCGCGCTCGCGGTGTTCGTGCTGGGCAGCACCTGGCGTCTGGCGGGCATCCTGCTGCTGCCGCGCATGCGCGACCTGTCGCCGGCGCGCGAAGGCGCGCCGGGCGCGCTGTCCGCGGCGCTGGGCACCATCGTCGGCCACCTGTGGCCGCGACCCGAGTTCGTGCGCGCCACGCTGCTGCCGACGATCAACAGCTACGTCTTCCACGTCGGGCTGGCGCTGATCGTCTTCGGTCTCGTGCCGCACATCCTGTTCATCGAGGGCCTGACCGGGCTATCGTGGCCGGGGCTGCCGAGCAACCTCGTCTACGCGGTGGCGGCGATCACGCTGGTGTCGCTGCTGGTGGCGCTGGTGCGCCGCATCGTGCACCCGGTGACGCGGCTGCTGTCGCACGCCGGCGACTACATCAGCTGGGCGCTGACGGCGTTGCCGGTGGCCACGGGGCTGCTCGCCACGAGCCATCTGGGCGCGCGCTACGAGACGCTGCTGGCGGTGCACATCCTGTCGATCGCAGCGTTCCTGATCTGGTTTCCGTTCGGCAAGCTGATGCACGCCATGCTGTTCGTGTTCTCGCGCGGCGCGACCGGCATGCGCTTCGGCCATCGCGGGGTGCGGGCGTGAGCGCCGCCATCACCGCCGCGGCCAAGCCGCCTTACGACAAGCAGGGCGACGCCGGCGACGAAGCGCGCGTGCAAGCCGCGATGCGCAGCTTCGTGCGCGAGTTCGGCGTCACCGCCGCGCTCCACATGGAAGCCTGCGTGCGCTGCGGCATGTGTGCCGAGGCCTGCCACTTCCACGTCGCCACCGGCGAGGCGCGCTACACGCCGGTGTACAAGCTCGAGCTGTTCCGCCGCGCCTACTTCCGTGAGGCCGGGCCGTTCGCGCCGCTGGTGCGCGCGCTCGGGCTGGTCAAGGCGCCGACCATCGCCGAGCTCGAGCGCTGGCAGGAGCTGATCTACGACTCGTGCACGATGTGCGGGCGCTGCACGCTGGTGTGCCCGATGGGCATCGATATCGCCGAGCTCGTCAAGGAGGCGCGCCACGGCATGTTCAAGGCCGGACTGATCCCCGAGCGGCTGGCGCTGATGGACCGTGCCGCGCGCCAGTGGAACAGCACGGCGACGCCCGGCGAGGATCTGGCCGACATCCTCGACGAGGCGGGCAAGGAGCACGGCGTGACCATTCCGTGCGACCTGCCGCAGGCCGACATGCTGGTCACGGCGGCGCCGGCCGAACTGGGCGAGCACACCAAGGCGCTGGCGGCGGCGGCCAAGATCCTCGACAAACTGGGCATCCGCTGGACCATGCACAGCGCCGGCTTCGACGCGTCGAACATCGGCTTCAACAACGGCGACATGGAACTGCAGGAGCGCCTCACGCGCGCCCTCGTCGACACGGCGGTGAAGATCGGCGCCAAGACCGTGCTGCTGCCCGAGTGCGGCCACGCCTACGGCGCCGCGCGCTGGGAGGCCGCCAAGTGGTACGGGCGCGAGCTGCCGGTGCGCGTGATCCACATGACCGAGTTCCTCGACGAGGTCATCACCGGCGGGCGGCTGAAGGTCAAGAAGATCGGCGCCACCGCCACCTTCCACGACCCGTGCCAGATCGTGCGTCGCGGCGGGCTGGAGGCGGCGGCGCGGCGCGTCGTCGCCGCGCTCGGCTTCGAGCTGATCGAGCTGCAGGATCACGGCGTGGCCGGCTACTGCTGCGGCGGCGGTGGCGGCGTGGTGTCGAACCAGCGCGCCGCGCCGCTGCGCCAGAAGGTCTTCGAGATCAAGCGCGCGCAGGTCGAGGCCACCGGCGCCCAGCGCTTCCTCACCAGCTGCGGGCAGTGCCGCATCACGCTCGAGCAGGGCGCGCAGCGCGCGAAGTGGAGCGTGCTGCCCGAGAGCCTGCTCGAACTGGTGGCCGACAACCTGGCCGATTGAGGTCTGAGCGCATGAACACCCGCGTCGTCGTCGACCCCATCACGCGCATCGAGGGCCACCTGCGCATCGAGGCCGAGACCGCGGCCGACGGCCGTATCACCGGCGCCTGGAGCTCGGGCACGATGGTGCGCGGCATCGAGCTCATCCTGAAGGGCCGCGACCCGCGCGAGGCCTGGGCCTTCGCGCAGCGCATCTGCGGCGTGTGCACGCTGGTGCACGGCATCGCGTCGGTGCG
>JAGWTJ010000364.1 GCA_028869005.1 Burkholderiales bacterium
GAGTCGCGCTACCGCGGCGGGCTGGCCAGCCTGTTCGAGCTGGAAGATGCACGCCGCACGGCCGTGGCCGCCCAGTCCGCGCTGATCGAACTGCAGCGCGAGCGCGTCGCCGCCTGGATCTCGCTGTACCGCACCCTCGGCGGCGGCTGGAACGCCGCCGACACCGACGCGCGCACCTGACACGACATGAACAAGAACACCACCATGCCCAGCTCCCAACGCCTCCTGCTCGTCGCCACGCCGATCGCCGTCGCGCTGGCCGCCCTCGTCGTCACCGTCGCCGTGCAGGCGGCGGACAAGCCCGCCTCCGCGCCGGCCGCCGCCAAGCCGGCGCTGACCGTCACCGTCACCAGCCCGCAGCCGGCCAGCGTGCCGCTGAAGATCGCCGCCAACGGCAACATCGCCGCCTGGCAGGAAGCCAGCGTGGGCACCGAGGCCAACGGCCTGCGCCTGGCCGAGGTAAAGGTCAACGTCGGCGACGTCGTCAAGCGCGGCCAGGTGCTCGCCCGCTTCACGCCCGACACCATCGCCGCCGAGCTGGCACAGACGCGCGCCGCCGTCGCCGAAGCCGAGGCCACGCTCGCCGAGGCCAGCGCCAACGCACAGCGCGCCCGCGAGCTGCAGGCCACCGGCGCGCTCTCGGCGCAGCAGATCAACCAGTACCTCACCGCCGAGCGCACCGCGCAGGCGCGCCTGGAGGCGCAGCGCGCCGCTGCGAAAACGCAGCAGTTGCGCCTCGCCCAGACCCAGGTGCTGGCACCCGACAACGGAGTGATCTCGGCGCGCAGCGCCACCGTCGGCGCGGTGCTGCCGGCCGGCCAGGAGCTGTTCCGCCTGATCCGCGGCGGCCGCCTCGAGTGGCGCGCCGAGGTGTCGGCGGCCGATCTCGCCCAGCTCAAGCCGGGCGTCGCCGCGGCAGTGACGCCGGCCGGCGGCACGCCCATCGTCGGCAAGCTGCGCATGGTGGCGCCCACCGTCGACCCGGCCACGCGCAACGGCATCGTCTATGTCGACCTGCCGCAGCCCGGCAGCGCACGCGCCGGCATGTTCGCGCGCGGCGAGTTCGAGATCGGCCAGACGCAGGGCCTGTCGCTGCCGCAGAGCGCGGTGCTGCTGCGCGAAGGCTTCAGCTACGTGCTGCAGGTCGGGCCCGACGCCAAGGTGCAGCAGCTCAAGGTGAGCACCGGCCGGCGCTGGGGCGACCGCGTCGAGATCACCGGCGGCCTCGACCGCAACGCACGCGTGGTCGCTTCCGGCGGCGGCTTCCTCGGCGACGGCGACCTGGTGCGCGTGGTCGATGCCGCGCCCGCCACGCCGGCCACGGCGCAGAAGACCGCGTCCAAGTAAGGAGCAGGCGCCATGGCGATCAACGTCTCGGCCTGGTCGATCCGCAACCCGACCCCGGCCATCCTGCTGTTCGTGATGCTCACGCTCGCCGGCCTGATCGGCTTCCGGGCGATGAAGATCCAGAACTTCCCCGACATCGACCTGCCCATGGTCACCGTCGTCGCCGCGCTGCCGGGTGCCTCGCCGGGCCAGCTCGAGACCGAGGTGGCGCGCAAGGTCGAGAACTCGCTGGCCACCATCCAGGGCCTCAAGCACATCTACACCAGCCTGACCGACGGCACGGTGACGATCACCGCCGAGTTCCGCCTCGAGAAGCCGACGCAGGAGGCGGTGGACGACGTGCGCGACGCCGTCTCGCGCGTGCGCTCCGACCTGCCCGCCGACCTGCGCGACCCGGTGATCAAGAAGGTCGATCTCGCCGGCACGCCCATCCTCACCTACACGGTGGCCTCGCAGAAGATGGACGACGAGGCGCTGTCCTGGTTCGTCGACAACCAGGTCACCAAGGCCATGCTGGCGGTGCGCGGCGTCGGGGCCGTGTCGCGCGTGGGTGGCGTGTCGCGCGAGGTGCGCGTCGAGCTCGACCCGGCGCGCCTCCTGGCGCTCAACGCCACCGCCGCCGACATCTCGCGCCAGCTGCGCCAGGTGCAGCAGGAAGCCTCGGGCGGCCGCGCCGACCTGGGCGGCGCCGAGCAGTCGGTGCGCACCATCGCCACCGTGCAGTCGGCCGAAGAGCTGGGCCGCATGGAAGTGGCGCTTTCCGACGGCCGCCGCATCCGCCTCGACCAGGTCGCCAAGGTGCACGACACCGTGGCCGAGCCACGCTCGGCCGCGCTGCTCGACGGCAAGCCCGTGGTGGGCTTCGAGATCGTGCGCTCGCGCGGCGCCAGCGAGATCGAGGTCACCGAAGGCGTGCG
>JAGWTJ010000106.1 GCA_028869005.1 Burkholderiales bacterium
CGCGACTGGATGACCGAGCGGCGCGAACTGTGGGGGCTGGTGGGCTACGACCCGCGCCACTGGCGCGGCCTGGCGCTCGCGCTGCGCGAGCATGCCGCGCGCGGCGCCAAGCGCGCCTGGCGCCGCGAAACAGGGCGCGCCTCAGGGCCCGCGTGACGCGGCCACGCCGGCCAGCCAGTCGGCGGTGAGCCGTTGCGCATTCGTGCGCTGCGCCGCCGCCGCAAAGGTGTGATCGGCGCCGACGAGGTCGTGCATCGTCACGCGCGCAGCGCCAAGCGCGCCCCGCCACAGCGGATCGTCGCGCAGCGCGTCGCGAAACTCGTCGGCCGTGTAGTCCTCGCCGCTCAGCAGCAGCAGGATCGGGCCGGCAAAGCGCCGCCAGCCGTCGGCCATGCGCTGCTGGAAGCCGCGTGCGGCGTCGCCGGCGCCGTGCTCGCGCCCTTGCATCGAGAGCTTCCACGCCTGCCACAGCTCGGCCAGCGAGCGCGCCCGGATGCGGCCCGTGACGAGCCGTGCCCAGAACGTCGGGTCGTGCAGGCGGCGCTTGTAGTGGTGTTCGATGTGGGTGCGCGCCAGGCTCGTCGGCGAACGCACCCAGGGATTGACCACGGCCAGCGCCGCCACGCGCGCGTCGCCGGTCGCGTCCACGTACATCAGCGCTGCCGAAGCGCCGTCGCACAGCCCCCACAGAGCCACGTGGCGCAGGCCGCTTTGCTCGGCGAACAGGGCATCGATGGCGACGCGCAGATCGGCGCCGACGTCCTCGAAGCTGCGCTGCGCGCCGCCGCTGTCGCCCATGCCGCGGAAGTCGAAGCGCAGCGTGGCGAAGCCGCTGGCCGCGAGGTGACGCGCGAGCAGCACGAACTGCCGATGCGCGCCAACGCGGTATTGCGGCCCGCCGACGACGATGACGACGCCAAGTTCGGCCGGCTGCTCGGGGCGCGTCAGCACGGCCGCCAGGCGCTCGCCCTCACAGGACAGCCACAGCGCGCGTTCCTCGTACTTCATGCGCGCACCGTCGGCTTCGGTTCCTCGAGCGCTTGCAGCGCGCGTACCGTCGCTGCGATCAGTTCGGGCGCGTCCTCGATCTCGGTGGTCTGCCAGAACGCCGGGCCGACGACCGCGACGTGCCGCACCTCGTGCCCGGCCGCCTGCCACGCCTGCGCCAGCCGCGCCAGCGTCGGCGTCGGCGCCGCCGGCACGCCGCCGCCCTGCACCTCGAGCAGCGCGATGGCACGCACGCGCGCCGGCACCTCGAGCGTGGCGCCCTCCAGCGCCGCCGCAAGGCCCGGCGCGAGCGTGTATCCGGCCACGTCCACCTCCTGTCCGGCAGCGAACGCGGCGCGCGCCTCGCGCAGCGCCGCGCCGGCGGCACCCGACTGCATGGCGCCGGCCGCCAGCAGCAGAAGGAACTGCTGCAGCGCCGATCGGCCCGCCGCCAGGGGCTGCCACAGCAGCAGTCCGTGCACGCCTTCGATGTCGCGCACTGCGTCGGCCGCGAGCAGGGTCCCGACGCGCAGCCCCCACAGCCACAGCGGCGCGTCGACGCGCTCGCGCAGCCAGCGCGCCGCGGCGCGCACGTCGTCGATCCAGGCAGCCCAGCGCGCGTCGCCGAAGTCGCCGCTCGAATCGCCGCAGCCGAGCAGGTCGATCTGCAGCACCCACCAGCCGCGCGCGGCCAGATCGCGCGCCTGCAGCGCCGCCATGCGACGCGACTTGTTCATCTCCTCGCACCACGGATGCACGTACAGCAGCGCGCCGCGCACGCGCATGCCGGCCGGCGGCCGGTGCAGCAGGCAGTAGCGCTGACCGCCGCCGTCGCGCGGCAGGAAGAACGCTTCGGCGGTGCCGGCGGGCTCAGGCGTGTGCAAGCCGCTCGCCCACCAGCGCCGTCAGGGTGCCCACGGTGCGAAAGCTCTCGCCGTCGAAGTCATCGTCGTGGAAGTTCACCCCCAGCCGCTCCTGCAGCGTGGTGATGAGCGCCACCACCGCCATCGAATCGAGTTCGGGAACGGCGCCCAGCAGCGGCGTGTCGGCGGTGAAGCGGCGCGCCCGCCCACCCAGGCTCAGCACCTCGTCCAGTGCGTGCAGAACCTCCTGCCGGACATCCATCGGTGCCGCCTCGTGCGTCAAGTGAAGCGGGAATTCTAGGTTCCGCCAGCGGCCGGCTGGCGCCGCGGCGCGCGCGTCGCGTGGCGAAATGCGCGCCCGCTGCGCGTGGCGCGCACGCGGCCGGCGCGGGTTCGATGCGACACTCTCGCGCTCGCGCGGCGGGCGCCGCCGGCAGACCTTCGGAGAAGAAAATTGGCAACCATCGACCTCGTCCGTTCCACCCTCGGTCAGGTGCTGCAGCTCGGCGGCCGCCAGGACGCGCTCGGCGCCGATTCGCCGCTGCTGGGCGCCGTCCCCGAACTCGATTCGATGGCCGTCGTGAGCCTCATCGCTGCGCTCGAGGAGCAGTTCGGCATCATGATCGACGACGACGAGATCGACGCCGCGACCTTCGCCACCCTGGGCAGCCTCGCCGCCTTCTGTGAGGGCAAGCGCGCAGGCTGAGCGTAAGGCATCGATGGAGGCGTTCTTCCTGCCCGCGGATCGAGGCGCACGCTTGTGCGTGCACCACGCGCCGCTCACGCCGCGCGGCGTCGGGCTGGTGGCGCTGCCGGCCTTTGCCGAGGAGATGAACAAGTCGCGCCACGTGGTGGCGCAGGCGGCGCGCGCGCTGGCCGCGGGAGGCGTCGGCGTGCTCACCATCGACCTGTTCGGCTGCGGCGATTCGAGCGGCAGCCTCGCCGACGCGACCTGGGACGACTGGCTCGCCGACGCGCGCCTGGCGCTCGACTGGATGCGCGCGCAGGGCTACGGCACGCTCGGGCTGTGGGGCACGCGCGTCGGCGCGCTGCTGGCCGCCGAGACGGCGCAGCGGCCCGAGGCCGGCGTGGCCGGATGTCTGTTCTGGCAGCCGGTGGCCAGCGGCGAAGCGGCGCTGGTGCAGTTTCTGCGGCTGCGCAGCGCCGGCGCGATGATCGCCGGCAAACCCCAGCAGGGCGAAACGGTGAAGGAACTGCGCACCCGCCTGGCCGCCGGCGAGACGCTCGACATCGCGGGCTATCCGCTGTCGCCGGCGCTCGCCGAAAGGCTGGCGGCCACTGATCTGGCGCCGCTGCGGCCGGCGTGCAAGGTGCACTGGATCGAGATCGTCGCCGAGGCCGGACGCGGCCCCGGCGCCGGCAGCGCGCAAGTCATCGCCACGTGGCAGGCGCAGGGCCTGCAACCCAGCATCGAACTGCTGGTGGCCGAACCCTTCTGGGCGGCCACCAACGCGGCCGAACTGGTGCAGTGCCCGGCCATCGTGCAGGCCACCGTCGCCGGGGTGCGTTCGTGGCTGAACTGAACTCCTCTGCCGCTGCCGCAGCGGCCGCGGCGAGCACAGCCGCATCTCCGACGGCACGCCTGCCCGCCGGCGTGCTCGAACGCGCCGCTGTCTTCGCGTGCGAAGGCTGCGAGCTGGTCGGCATCGTCGCCGCGCCGCAAGGCGCGACAGCCGACGTGGGCGTGGTCATCCTCGTCGGCGGACCGCAGTACCGCGCCGGCAGTCATCGCCAGTTCACGCTGCTCGCGCGCCACCTGGCCGCGCGCGGCATCGCCTCGCTGCGCTTCGACTACCGCGGCTACGGCGACAGCGCCGGCCGCGCCGCCATCGGCGTGGTCGGCGTCGAGGACGATCTGCGCGCCGCCATCGACCGCCTGCTGGCCGAGACTCCGGCCGTCGCTCGCGTGGTCGTCTGGGGGCTGTGCGGGGCCGCCTCCGCGTCCGCGATGTACGCCGCGGACGACCGGCGCGTGGCCGGACTCGTGATGGTCAATCCCTGGGTGCGCACCGAGGAGGGGCTGGCCAAGGCCACGCTGCGTCACTACTACGTGGCGCGGCTGGCCGACCGCGAGTTCTGGCGCCGCATCGCCAAGGGCGACGTGGCGGTCGGTGCCGCGCTGAGCGGCCTGGCACGGAACCTGGGCCGCGCTCTGGGTCTGGCGCGGGCCGACGACGCGGAGCCGCCCGCAGCGGCCGGCGCGCCGGCAGCAGCCGTAGCGGCCGCATCGCAGGCGCTGCCACAGCTCATGCTCGCCGGCCTCGAGCGCTCCGGCGTGCCCGCGCTCGTCATCCTGAGCGGCGACGCCGACCTCACCGCCAACGAGTTCCGCGACCTCGTCGCACGCTCGGCACCCTGGCGTCGCTGGCTCGACTCGCCGCACGTGCGCCTGGCCGAAGTGGCCGGCTCCACGCACACCTTCGCCCGTGCCGACTGGCGCGCCGAGGTCGAGACGCTCAGCGCCGACTGGGTGACGACGCTATTACGTTGAGCCGGCAATCACGCTGAACCGGCCATCGACGGCGGCGCGGGTCGCCGCGTCGGTGCCCGCGCTCGACGCCGCGCCGTCTCACACCCCGTCGAAGAATCCCCGCACCCGCGTACCGCTGCCGCCGGCGGCCCGCTGCAACAGCATGCGCGCCACCGCGAGGTCGAGCACGCCGAGGCCGAACGGGCTGAAGACGACGATGTCTTCGGCGGCACGCCGCGGCGGCTTGTCGCCGGTGAGCACTTCGGCCAGCGTGCCGCGCACGAAGTCGCGGTGGCCCACCTTCTGCTCGGCCAGATGGAGCGAG
The DNA here is from genome assembly GCA_028869005.1 of Burkholderiales bacterium. Lineage (GTDB taxonomy): Bacteria > Pseudomonadota > Gammaproteobacteria > Burkholderiales > Burkholderiaceae_C > Rubrivivax. Next base: position 4,667 of record JAGWTJ010000106.1, read on the forward strand.
GTCTGCGCGCGCAGCGCGTGGTCGATGTCGTCGACGAGGTTGTCGGTGCCGAGCACCACGTCGGCCACCAGGTCGCGCAGCGAGATGTGCAGGATGGTCGTGCCGCGGCGGCACATCGACAGGTCGCGCACCGTCGGCTCGACCGCGGTGGTGGCGAACGACACCACTGGCGACAGCGCCATCACCTCGTCGAGCGTGGCGCAGGCCGTCGCCGGCACGCCGGGCGCCACCTCGGCCAGCGCGGCGCAGAACTGGCGCGCGCGCGCCGCGTCGAGGTCGTAGGCGACGATGCGGCCGATGGGCCGCCCGAGCGCGGCCACGAAACGCACGATCTCGCGGTTGATGAGGCCGCAGCCGACGACGCCCAGCGTCTCGATCGCGCCCGGCGCGTGCAGCGCGTCGGCGGCCAGCGCGGCGCTGGCGGCGGTGCGCGCGGCGCTCACGAGCGAGCCTTCGAGCACGACTTCCGGGCGCCCGGTCTCGAGCGAGTTGAGCACCATGATCGCCGAGGCGCGGCTGATGCCCAGGTCGTGGTTGCCCGGGAACGACGAGACCCACTTGATGCCTGCCGTCTCCGCCTCGCCGCCCAGGTAGCCCGGCAGCGCGATGATGCGTTCCTTCACGCGGCCCGGAAAGCGCACGAACACCGAGTGCGGCAGGAAGCTTTGGCCCGCCTGGTGCGCGATGTAGGCCTGCCGCACGGCCTGCATCACCTCGCGTTCGCGCCCTTCGAGCAGGCGGCGCACTTCGGGACCGGAAAGGACGAGGAGGTCGTTGGAGATCGCCATGGGACGAGCCTTGTTCTGGGAGGATGGAAGAAGAGCGTGCCGTACCGCCGGAGCGGCACCGGCGCGACGCCGGCGCCACCCGCGCGCGCGCCGCTACACCGAGAGCATGTCGCTGCCGAGCTTGTCCTGCACCCAGGCGTCGGAGTAGACGGTGTCGAGGTAACGCTCGCCGCGGTCGGGCAGGATGGCGGCGATGCGCGCGCCGCGCGCCAGCACGCCGTCGGCGGCCAGGCGCTCGATGGCGGTGATCACGCCGCCCGACGAGGCGCCGGCGAAGATGGCCTCGTGCTGCACCAGGCGGCGGCAGCCGAGCACGCAGTCGAGGTCGGAGACGTGCACGACGATGTCGGCGAGCTCGGGCTTGAACAGCGGCGGCACGATGCCCGCGCCGTGCCCCGGCAGCAGCCGCTTGCCCGGCGGCCGGCCGAAGATCACGCTGCCCATCGCGTCCACCGCCACCACCTGGGTCTTCAGGCCCTGCTCGTGGATGTAGTCGGCGCAGCCGCGCAGCGTGCCGCAGGTCGACACCGACAGCACCAGGTAGTCCAGCTCGCGGCCGAGCGCCTCGACGATCTCGGGCATCGTGTGGCCGAAATGCGCGCCCGAGTTGTCGGCGTTGGCGTACTGGTTCGGCCAGAAGCCGTTGGGCACCGAGCCGAGGATCTGCTGCACGCGCTTGAGGCGCGCCTTGAGGTACTCGCCGCTCTCGGGGTCGGGCTTGTCGACGAGGTCGACGCGCGCGCCGTAGGCCTGCATGATCGACATGTTGAGCTGCGTGGTCTTGATGTCGACCACGCAGATGAGGCGCAGCCCGAGGTAGGCGCAGACCTGCGCCAGCCCGATCGCGAAGTTGCCCGAGCTCGACTCGACGACCGTGGTGTCGTGGTCGATGACGCCCGCGGCCAGCGCGTGCGTGAGGATGTTGTAGGCCGCGCGATCCTTGATGCTGCCGCCCGGATTGAGCGCTTCGAGCTTGCCGTAGACCTCGAGGCCGGATTCCTCGAACAGCCGCGCCATGCGCACGACGGGGGTGCGGCCGACAGCTTCGAGGATGGAGGCGTGAGGCCCCCCCCGATCGACGCCAGGCACCCCTGCTCCCGCGGGGGCTCTTGTCTGCGTGGTCCGCGTCTCCACGTCGATCATCGTACCCGAGCTGCCCTTGCCTGCGACGGCGTCATCGTGTCATTGAACACGCTGCGCTCGACCTTCGCCGCACCGCGCCACCGCGGGCGCGCGCAGCCGTGGCGTCGTCACGCCCCCGTCGCAACGCGCTCGACGAGTTCGTCGACCGGTTGCGACGGCTGCGCGCAGATGAGGCGCAGCGCGAGGCGAAAGCGCTCGCCCAGCGTCTCGATGTACGCCTCCTCGAACAGCACGCGGCGATGCGCGAGATCGCATTGCAGGCCGGACGGCGCGTCCAGAAGATCGAATTCGATTTCACACTGCATCGCCGCGCGCTCGATGCGCAGGGGGTGGAAAACGACGCCCAGGTCCGGCACATCCACGTCCGGGCTGGGTTCGAGCATCTGGCACCACACGGGCAGCGCCGGTGCGCCGCCAAAGCCGGTCTGCAGATGGCGCACGATCAGCTCGAACGGCACGCGACCGTAGGCGAGCAGCTCGCGCAGCATGGCGTGGGTCTGCGTCAGCAGGTCCCTGGACGCGATGCCCTCTCGCGGCCGCACCCTGGCCGGCAGCATGCTGGTGAAACAACCGACGATGTCGCGCGAAGCCGCGCTCCAGCGATTGAGCGTCGAGACGCCTAGCAGCATGTCCTGGACACCGGTCTGCGAACGCAGCAGCACGCCGAGGGCGCTCAACATCACGGCGAAAGGCGACACGCGATGCGCGCGTGCAACTTCACGCAGTGCGACCATCGACGCAGGCGGCTCGATCTGGATCACGGAGCGGGCGCCGAAATCGCGCTGCCCCTTGCGCGAGCCGGTCGCGGGCAGCGCGAGCGGAGGCGGTGGGCGCTCGAGTTGCCGCGCCCAGTACGCGAGTTCGCGCCCGAAGTCGCCGCGTTCGCCAGCCACCATGGTCTCGGCCGCCAATGCCGCGTAGTCCGCCGTCGCGGGGCCTGGCAGGTCGGCCTCGCCACGGGCACGCGCCCGATAGGCCCCAGCCAGGTCTCTGAGCATGATCTGCGTCGACCAGCCATCGCACATCGCGTGATGGGTGATGAACGCCAGCAGGTGGCGTTCGGGCGCAAGCGTGAACAAGCGCGCCCTGAGCACCGGGCCGCGCTCCACATCGACCCCCTGGCGCGCCTCGGCGCGCATCGCTTCGAGCGCCCGCTGCATCTGCGCGCCCGGCGTCGGTCCGCTCCAGTCCAGGTACTCGACCGTGGCCGGCCCGTTCGCATGCGTCACCTGATGCAACGAGCCCGACTCGTAGCGCAGCACCGATCGCAGCGTTGGATGTCGCTCGCCCAGGTCGCCAATGGCCGCGCATAACGCCGCGGCGTCGAGGGGCCCGCTCACGAGCCATGGGATGAGCATCACGTTGAGCGGCACCCCGCGCCACCGCGCGGCCGTTGCCCACATCGAGCGCTGCACATAGGACGCGCCGGCGCGCGACTCGACGACGGGCGATGCGCAAGCCTGCACGGACATCAAAGCGCCGATCGGTGCAGGTAGGTCAACCGCTCGTGCACGGCCTGGAACTCCATGCGTCGGTAGTTGCGCAGCGACGCTCCCGGCCGAGTCGGACTTCCCGTGGCCGCCTCCAGCGTGACCCAGCGCGCCCCGGCATCACGAGCACCTGCCAACTGGGCGGCCGTGATCTGCCTTTGAATTCCGCGCCCGCGAAATCGCGGCGCCGTGCAGACCCAGCCGATCCATGCCGTCTCATCGACGAGATGCGTCGCGGCGACGCCGGCGATGTCGGCGTCGATGGTGGCAAGCCAGTGCTGCCAGGAATCGCCGCCGAAGGTCGCGCGCAGGATCGCATGCATGTTCTCGTCGAATCCGAACACCGAGCACGCCAGCGCTGCCCAGGCATCGGCCTCGTCGATGCCTGCCCGACGCACGACGCCCCCGCCCCCGCCGGCGCCGGGATCGGCCAACGGCGTGCATGCCCGTATCATCATCGTCGTCTTCTTGAACGGCATATACCCGCGCGCAACCAGCAGGTTCGCGACGCCGGCCGGCCATGCTGCCGGGCTGAGTTCGATGGCATGGGCCGTCACGCCGGCTTTCGCATAGATGGCCGCGACGGCATCGAGCGCGTCGGCGTCGGCAGGCTCTTGCATTCCGAGCCCGATGACCCGGTTCAACACCAGAGTCTCGGCAATGCCGGCGGCCGTGAGGGCGCACGCGCCGGCCACACCCGCAGCGTCGAGTCGCAGCCGTTTCCGCAATTCCTCCGGTGCCGCTTCGATCAGGCCTGCGTAAGCACGCGCCTCGCTCCACTCCACCAGCCCGGCCGGCTCACCGGGCCGCCACGGTTCGGGGGCGAAGCGAATGCGCTCGGTCATCAGAACGCCGTCGACGCCATCGCCTGCCGAACGCAATGCACCGCATCACCGAGCGTCACGATGGACAGCATGTCGTCCGGAGACAACTTGACCCCGAATTCGGACTCGAGCGAAAGCATGAAGTCCATGTGCGCCAGCGAATTCCAGCCTGCCGTCGTCTCCGGTTCGGAGTCGAGACTCAAGTCGGCCGGAGCCGATTTGAAGCTCGCCGCCGCGAGCGCCAGCACGCGCTTCGTCAGATCCGCCTCGCCCACGCCTTGCCTCGACGTGGGGGAGTTCCGGACCTCCGCCATCCGCGCCGTCACGATCTCGCGCACCTGCGGCAGCGCCACCTTGCCTGCCGGGCCACGCGGCAACGCATCCAGGATGAACACATGCGCCGGCACCTTTTCTTTCGCAAGATGCCGTCGGCAATGGGCGATCACGCCTTCGGCGTCGACCGCACCGCCATCCACCACGACACAACTTACGACACGCTCGCCCCAGGTGGGATCCGGAACACCGACGGTCACGGCATCGTGCACTCCGGACATGCCGATGATCGTGCGCGTCACATCCTCGGGGTAGACATTGACGCCCCCGGAGATGACGACGTTCTTCTTTCTGCCCGTGATGGAGTAGAAGCCGTCGGCATCGCGGACCGCGAGGTCGCCGCTGTAGAGCCAGCCGTCGCGCAACACGGCCGCGGTCTCGGCGGGCGCATCGAAGTAGCCCTTCATCACGCAAGTGCCGCGCAGGACCAGTTCGCCCATCTCCCCCTCGGCCACGTCGTCGCCGCGCGCATCGACGATACGCACGTCGATGTCGATCGGTTTGCCGATCGTTCCGATGCGGCGCGTCTGTGACGACGGACCACAGTAGAAGCCTTCGCAAATCGTCTCGGTCAATCCATACGAGTTGACGAGCATGACGCCGAACCGCTCCTCGAACCCGCGCCAAAGACCCTCTTCGAGCGGCCCCGCGGTCGAACTGATGAACTTGAACGACGGCGTCTTGAATGCATCGTCGAAGGCCGGCCCGAGGCGGGCCACGAGTGCAAGCACGGTCGGCACCGTGATCATGTGCGTGATGCCGTGCCGCTTGATCATCTGCAGGATGTTGGGCAGGTTCGGCACCGAGAAGGCCCCGGTCCGATACAGCGTGCCCCCGCAGGCCATCAGATTCACGGCGCCGTGATTGATGCCGTCGGAGTGATGCAAAGGCAAGCCGTTGATGATCCGGCTGTGCTCGTCGTAGCCGTATTGCCGATGCATCGTCGCCATGTGCGCGCGCACGGCTTCGTGGCTGGCCTCGACGCCCTTGGGTCGCGAAGTAGTGCCGGAGGTGAACAGAATGAACGCTCCCGCGTCGTCAGGGACCGTATCCGGCAACGAGCCCGGATCATGGGAGACGAGCAACGCAGGGTAGGTCGAGAGCCTCGACGAGAGGGCAGGCAAGGGCAACCGCTTTCCCGCGTATGGGCCCATCGAAGCCATCGGCACGAGGCGGCCGCCCGGGAGGACGCACTGCGCGAGCCCTTGCACGGCGAGCACCTCCGCGTCGGCGAACAGCGCCTTCGATCGGGCGGCCTTGACGAGCACGCGCACCTCCTCGGCCGAGGCGTGCGGATCGATGAGCGCCGGTGTCACGCCGACGCGCATCGCTGCGAGATACAGGCCGATGACCTCGACATCCCATTGACTGCAGATGACGATCCGATCACCGATACCGGCACCGATCTCGCTCAGCAGACCGGCGGTGCGCCGGATCATCTCGTCCAGTGCGCCATACGTCAGCGTCGACGCCTGCTCCACCACGAAAGGCTTATCGCCGAAATCCGCGCGGTGCACATGCCGGAATAGGCCGGTCATCCGGTGTGGCGCAGAAGAATCACGCATTCACTGACCTCGAATCGAATCGTCGATGCTAAGCTGAGTCCCGAAGGCGATGGAGATCGACCCCGGTGAGGGCGAGAACTCCTTCCCGTGCATCGCCGACGATCGAAAAGGCATCGCCGCAAGGCATACACGGCCGCTTGCACATCGGACGGCCGACATTCCTGTCGATGACACGATGGCGAACACCGTGACACCCCAGCCGTTGCCCGAGTCGCCGTTCGTCGAGTTGTTCCGCTCGCGCGCAGCGGCGCCGTACCTTGGCAAGCCCTTTCTGGTGGACCGCCTGACGCTCACCTACGGCGACGTGGCCGAGTGCAGCCGGCGATTGGGAGCCTTTCTTCGCGCTCGGGGCGTCGCGGCGGGCGCACGCGCCGCCATCGTCAGCAGCGACGATGTCGCCGTGGTGCTGCTGTTCCTGGCGGCGCTGTGCGCGGGCGTCACCGCCATCGTGCTCGACCCCGGCGCCCCGCCAAGCGAACTCGGGAATCTGCTGCGAGCCGGCGATGCGTCGATCGTCTTCATGGACGAAGCCATCGCGGACCGCCTCGATCGCGCGGGCCTGGCAGTAGCGGCCCCGCAGCGGGTGGCCATCGGGCCCCTGGACGCCGACTTCCTTCGTCGCCCGGACGAATCGCGGTCGCCTGCACCGACGCCGGACGCCGCGAGTCCGGC
>JAGWTJ010000365.1 GCA_028869005.1 Burkholderiales bacterium
CGACGCCGGACGCCGCGAGTCCGGCACGCCTCGAGACGTTTCCGCAACTGCTGCGCGAGGCCGCCGGCGGCGCTCCGCGCGCGCAACCCGCAACGGCAGATGTCGCCGCGTACATCCTGTTCACCTCGGGCTCCACCGCGGCGCCCAAGGGTGTCGAGCTGTCGCACGATGCGCTGTTCGAGTGCCTGACGATCATGTGCCGGCAGTTCGGCTACGACGCCGACAGCAGCGTGCTGAACGTGCTGCCGCTGCATCACGCCGACGGGTTGAGCGAAGGCGTGGCATTGACATTCTTTGCCGGCGCGACGCTGCACCGGCCGGCACGGTTCTCGGTGCAGACGGTGCCGACGATCCTCGAGACGGTGGCGACGCAGGGCGTCACGCACCTGCACGGCGTGCCCACCATGCTTGCCCTCATCGAGCGCAGTTGCCCGCCCGACCGCCAGCCCTTCCGCACGCCCGGGTTTCGCCATGTCCTCTCGACCGGCGGACCGCTGCCGGCGCCGGCGTGGCGGGCGTTCGAGCAGCGCTTCGGCGTGCAGGTCGTGAACGCCTATGGCATGACCGAGGCCGGAAGGGAGCTGCTGTTCTGCGGCCCCGACGCCGCGACGCGCCGGATCGGCACCAACGGCAGGCCGGTAGGCTGCATGATGCGCATCGTCGACGAAGCTGGCCAGCCGGTGCGCCGCGGCGAAGCCGGCGAGATGCACTTCAGGGCCGAACACTTCATGACGGGCTACTTCCGCAGACCCGAAGAGTCGTCCGAGGTCCTGCACGAAGGATGGCTCAGAAGCGGCGACCTCGCGATCGAAGACGAAGACGGGTTCGTGACCATCGTCGGCCGCAAGAAGAACGTCATCGTCACCGGCGGTGCGAACGTGCAACCCGAAGAGGTCTCGCAAGTGATCGCGCGCCTGCCGGGCGTCGCCGACGTGGTCACGCTGGGCATGCCCGACGAGGTGTTCGGCGAGCGGGTCGTCTCGTGCGTCGTCGCCACCGCCGGCTCGACGCTGAGCGAGGAGCGCGTCATCGAGCATTGCCGTGCCCACCTCGCCGGCGAGAAGGTTCCTCACGGCGTGTTCGTCGTGGAAGCGCTGCCGCGCGGCATCGGCGGCAAGCTCGTCATGCCGCAGGTGCGGGCGATGGCGGCCGCGTTGACGGCCGGAGCCGGCGGCCAGGCTGACCGCGCAGCGGCGCCGGATCCGACCGAGCGCGTGCTCGCGCTGGCTGCGCGCTGCTTCAAGGCGCCGCTGTCGTCGCTGACGCGCGATTGCGAAGCGGACACCACGCCCGGCTGGAACTCGCTGGCCCACATGGACTTCATCGTCGCGCTGGAGACCGAGTTCGGGGTGTCCGTCGATGCCGAATCCATGCTCGAAATCGTGACCTTGGGCGACGCGATCGACCTCATGCAGCGGCTGCACGAGACCGCCAAGGCCCCGGCCGGTTGAGCCGGGCGCAGCCCGGCGTCGAGCGACGACCGACGCGGTTCGCGCAGGCGGCGCCAGGCGCTGTGAGGCGTCGAGCCTAGCGCGTGGCGAGCGCCAGCACCCAGCGCATGCTCAGTTCCTCGACCTGCGTGCGCCAGTCGCTGCGCGCAAACGTGTGATTCGATCCGGCGACCTCCGCCATCTCGACGTGCGGCTGGGCCAGCCACGCCTGCCACTGCGGCGAGTCCGATCGAAGCTGGCGGAACTCGTTCGCGGTCAGATCGTCCGCGCCGCTGAGCACGACGAGCGCTCCGACGCGTGAGCGAACCAGCGCACTCAGCATCTGCTGCGGCAGCGCCGGCGCGCCCGCCGCCGGCCCGCCTTCGGCTGGCGTCTGCGGCGTGTCGCCGCCGGCTGCGGCCGGTCGGCCGCCGGGGGTGAGCGCGCGCGCGACGTTGCGCGCGAAGTCCAGAGTCGACTGGCCGAGCGCCAGCTTCCCACACAGCGCCCGGCGCCAGAATCCCCGGTCGAGGAGCCTGGGCAGGTAGTAATGAGTCAATCGCGCCTTGGCCACGCCCTGGGAGGTGCGAACCCACGGATTGAGCATCACGACCCCCGCGACGCGAGGATCGTGAGGCGCGTACAGGGCGGCGACGGACGCGCCGCCGCACAAACCCCAGAGCACGATGCGATCGAGGGTCGGAACCTCGCTCAGAAGCGCCGAGATCGCTGCCCGAACATCGTCGTCGATGGTCTCGTCGCCCAGCGGCGCAGCGCCCTCGCTGTCGCCGTGCCCGCGGCAGTCGAATCGTATCGACGCCAC
>JAGWTJ010000107.1 GCA_028869005.1 Burkholderiales bacterium
GTGGCGCTGCGCAACATCGACGGGGCGATGGAGGAGGCGGCGCTCAGCCTGGGCTGCCGCGGCTGGCGGCTCTTTCGGCGCGTGATCTTCCCGCTCGGGCTGCCGGGCTTCGTCGCTGGCGCGTCGCTGGTCTTCGTCAAGGTCTTCGACGACCTGGGCACGCCGCTCGTGATGGGGCAGACCAACCTGCTCGCGCCGCAGGCCTATCTGCGCATCACGCAGGTCGGGCTCGAGGATCCGCTCGGCTACGTCATCAGCGTGATCATGATCGGCTTTTCGATCGCCGCGATGGCGCTCGCGGCGCGCTCGCTCAAAGGGCGCGACTTCTCGACGCTGCAAAAAGGCGGCGCCGGCATCGCGCGCCGGCGCCTGGGCCGCGGTGCGAGCGTGGCGGCCTACGGCTGGATCGGCTTCGTGCTGCTGGTGACGCTGAGCCCGCACCTCGGGCTGGCGCTACTCAGCATCGCGCGCGTGTGGAGCTTTTCGCCGCTGCCCGACGGCTACACGCTGGCGCACTACGCCACCGTGTTCGAGGAGTCGAGCGGCATGATGCGCAACACGCTCGTGTACTGCGGCATGGCGGCTGCGCTCGACGTGGTGCTCGGCGTGACCATCGCCTATCTCATCCTGCGCACGCGACTGCCGGCCCGGCGCTGGCTCGACGGCATCTCGACCGCGTCGCTCGCGGTGCCGGGCATCGTGCTGGCGATCGGCTATCTGCGCCTCTTTCGCGGCGTGACGCTGCCCGGCACCGACACGCTCGTCACCAGCACCTGGGCGATGATCATGATCGCCTACGCGGTGCGCCGCCTGCCCTATGCGCTGCGCAGCTGCATGGCGGCGCTGCAGCAGCTGCACGTCTCGCTCGAGGAGGCGGCCGAGAGCCTGGGCGCGACCAAGTTGCGCACGATCCGCCGCGTCGTCGTGCCGCTGATGGCGGGCGGCATCGTCGCCGGCTTCGTCACCAGCTTCATCACGGCGGCGGTGGAACTGTCGGCCACCATGCTGCTCGTCTCGCGCGACTCGCTCTCGCCGATGAGCTACGGCATCTACCTGTACCTGCAAAGCGCCGCCGGGCGCGGGCCGGGCGCAGCGCTCGGTGTGCTGGCGGTGGCGGTGGTGGCGGTGGGCACGTGGCTGTCGCATCGGGTGGTCGAGCGCACCGGCAGCCGAGGCAGCGCGAAGGAGCAGACATGAAGAAAGTCGGCGTGCAGTGCCGCCACGTGCATCTGGCCTTCGGCCGCACCGAGGTGCTGAGGGATGTCGATCTGGAGATCGCGCCGGGCGAGTTCTTCGCGCTGCTCGGGCCTTCGGGCTCGGGCAAGAGCACGCTGCTGCGCCTGGTCGCCGGCTTCGCGCGCCACCAGCGCGGCCAGGTGCTGATCGACGGCCGCGACGTGGGCGCGCTCGCGCCCTGGGAGCGCAACGTCGGCATGGTGTTCCAGAGCTACGCGCTGTGGCCGCACATGACGGTGTGGGACAACGTCGCCTTCGGCCTCGTCGAACGGCGTCGGCCCAAGGCCGAGATCAAGGAGCGCGTCGGCAGCGCGCTCGAGATGGTGGGCCTGGCCGGACACGCTGCGCGCCGGCCCAACCAGCTCTCCGGCGGCCAGCAGCAGCGCGTGGCACTGGCGCGCACCATCGTCATCGAGCCGCAGGTGCTGCTGCTCGACGAGCCGCTGTCCAATCTGGACAAGACGCTGCGCGTGCAGATGCGCCAGGAGCTGCTCGCGATGCAGCGGCGGCTGGGCCTGACCACGATCTTCGTCACGCACGACCAGGAGGAGGCAATGACCACCGCCGACCGCATGGCGGTGCTCGACGCCGGCGTCGTGCAGCAGGTGGGTGCGCCGGTGGCGCTGTATGACCGGCCGGTGAACCGCTTCGTCGCCGGCTTCGTCGGCACCATGAATCTGCTGCCGGCGCGCGTGCGCGAGCGCGGCGAGCGGCTCGCGCTCGAGGTGGAGGGCGTCGGCGCGCTGAGCCTGCCGGCGCCGGCCGTGCTGCCGGCCGGCGAGCGCCTGACGCTGAGCTTTCGTCCGCACGCGCTCGCGCTGGCCCCGGGCGGCGCGCCGCGCGATGCAGCGCGTCAATGGCTGTCGGGCACGGTCGAGGCGAGCGAGTTCGTCGGCGAGTTCACGCGCTACCAGGTGCGCGCCGGCGCGCATCGCATCGCCGTGGACGAGGCACACCGCGCCGGCGCGCCTGTGCACGCCACCGGCAGCGCGGTCGCGCTGGGGCTGGACACTTCGCAGGTGCAATTCCTCGGGGATTGACGGCACGCGCGCCCTCCCCAGATTGCAGGCTGGCAGCGCGGCCGCGTCTGCCTACGATCGATGCGCCCCCGATGGGGCGGTGGAGGCGCACGATGAGCACGAGCAAGTCACGAGTTCCGCAACGCTACCTGCTGCTGCCGCCGCGCGGTCTGCAGACTTCGGCCGCACCGGCCAGCGCGCATCTGGGCACGCTGTTGACCAGCCTGCAGCCGACGCTGGCGCTGCCGCGGGGGCTGGCCGGTGCGGGGATGCGCATCGTCGACTCGGTGCACGAGAACGGCATCAAGCTGGTCGAGATGGATGCGGCGGCGATGCGCCGCCTGCGCGAGCAGGCGCCCGGCTTGCGCATCGTGCCCGAGGTCTTCTACCGCACGGCGCGGCAGCCGATACCCACCGTGCTCGGGCCGGCCGCACCGAGATCGGCGAAGCGCCGCGCGGCCGCTGGCGGTCGCGCCCGCGCCGCCACGACGGCGGCCGCGGCCACCGTGCTGAATTTCGTCGGCAGCGACGGCCAGCCGGTGGCCGGCGCGACGGTGGTCGCCTTCACCGACTTCGCACAGCGGCTGGGCGCCCAGGGCAAGACAAAGGCCGACGGCCGCGTGTCGCTCAAGCTCGGCACGGCCAAGCGTGTACAGCGGCTGTATGTCTATCCGGTCGACAGCCTGTGGCCGCTGCTGAAGAAGAACGTCGCGCTGCCGCGCACGAAAGCGTTCACGCTGCGCGCGATCGACCTCGCCGCCACCGATGCGCTGCAGTACTTCGCCGCGCTGGCGCCGAGCGGCAACGGCGCCGGCGTCGTGGTCGGTGTCGTCGACACCGGCGTCGGGCCGCACCGCGACGTGCCGGTGGCCGGCGGCGCCAACACGGTGACCGGCGAGAACGAGGCCGACTACCAGGACAACGGCGACCAGCACGGCACCCACGTCGGCGGCATCGTCGGCGCGCGCGGCCTCGCGGGCCACGGCATGCGCGGGCTGGCGCCGGCGGTCACGCTGCGTTCCTACCGCGTGTTCGGCAAGGGCAGCGACGGGGCATCGAACTTCGCCATCGCCAAGGCCATCGACCGCGCCGTGGCCGACGGCTGCGACCTCATCAACATGAGCCTGGGCGGCGGCCCGGCCGACCCGGCCACCAGCGCCGCCATCGCCGACGCGCGCGTCGCCGGCGTGGCCGTCGTCTGCGCCTCGGGCAACGACGGTGCGGCCACGGTGAGCGAGCCGGGCGCCGATTCGCGCGCGGTCGCGGTCGGTGCCTTCGGCCGCAAAGGGCTGGCACCGGCGGATTCGGTGTCCGCCTCCGACGTCGGGCGCGCGGGCAAGGACAAGCGCAACTTCATGGCCGACTTCTCCAACCACGGCACGGCGATCGACTTCGCCGGTCCCGGCGTGGGCATCGTGTCCACCGTCCCGGTCGATCGCTGGGCCGTGATGGACGGCACCTCGATGGCCAGCCCCGCGCTGGCTGGTGCGGCAGCGCGGCTGCTGTCGGCCGACGCCGCGCTGCTGAAGTCGGCGCGCGACCAGCAGCGCTCCGACGCCATCCTGCAGCTGGCATTCCGCGCCGCCAAGCTGCTGGGCTTCGGCGCAGAATACGAAGGATCCGGCTGGCCGATGAAGTGAGTCCACGATTCATCCTGCGCGCGGGCCCCGACGCGACGCCCGATGGCGACGTGCTCACCGCCCGCCTGCGCGTGTGTGCCTCAGTGCAGGTGCTTGATCGCTCGCCGCGCATGCTGCTGGTGGCGGCCGAGGAGTCGGAACTGGCCGCGGCGCTGCAAGGCTGCCGCGGCTGGTCGATGGTCCCCGAGACGATCACGCCGCGGCCCGACCCGCGGCCGCGCGTGAAAGGCCGGCCGCGCGGCGCCTAGCAGCGCGCGGCCTTGAGCGCGCTGCCGCAAGCGCGCTGCCTCGAGCGCACTGCCTCGAACACGCCGCCTCAGCCGCCCGCTGCTAAACTCCGCCGCGTCAGGAGAGCGCCCCGCACGCGGGGCCGCCGAAGGCGCAGGGATGGCTTCCGAACGCTCAGGCAAAGAGGACTGACTTTCTTCCTCACTGGAGAGAGGCGGCCCCGGGGCGACCCGATGGCCGTCCACCGAAGGGGCAAGGCCCGACGGTCGGCTGGCAGCCGGCGCGTCGCGGCCGAATCTCTCAGGTAAAGCGGACAGCGGGGGCCCCTAGCCCACGGCGGTGGTGACGGGGTTCTCCGTGACGCGAAGGAAGCGAAATGTCCGAAGTGCTCCAGACCCCTTTGCACGAGCTGCACCTGTCGCTGGGCGCGAAGATGGTGGTCTTTGCCGGCTACGAGATGCCGGTGCAGTACGCCGACGGGGTGATCGCCGAGCACAAGCATTGCCGCGCGGCGGCGGCGCTGTTCGACGTGAGCCACATGGGGCAGTTGCGCATCGTCGGCGCCGAGGCCGCAGCCGCGCTCGAGGCGCTGGTGCCGGTGGACCTCGTCGACCTCGCGCCCGGCCGCCAGCGCTACGCGTTCTTCACCAACGCCAACGGCGGCATCCTCGACGACCTGATGGTGACGCGGCCGACGCCGGCCGATGCCGCACTGGGCTTCGGCGACCTGTACCTCGTCGTCAACGCCTCGCGCAAGGACGCCGACACGGCGCATCTGCGCACGCACCTGGGGCACCGCGGCCATGTGGTGCCGATGCCCGAACGCGCGCTGCTGGCGCTGCAGGGGCCGAAGGCGGCGGCCGCGCTCGGGGCGCTGAATCCGGCGGTGAATGCGCTCGTCTTCATGTCGGGCACGGTCTGCGAGCTGGCCGGCCAGCGCTGCTTCGTCACGCGCTCGGGCTACACCGGGGAGGACGGCTTCGAGATCTCGGTGGCCGCCGACGGCGCCGTCAAGCTGGCCAAGGCGCTGCTGGCGCTGCCCGGCGTGGCGCCGGCCGGCTTGGGCGCGCGCGACACGCTGCGGCTCGAAGCGGGCCTCTGCCTATACGGCCACGACATCGACGAGAACACGACGCCGGTCGCGGCCGGCCTCACCTGGGCCATCCAGAAGGTGCGGCGCAGCGGCGGCGCACGCGCCGGCGGCTACCCGGGCGCGGCGGCCATCGAGCGCTATCTGGCCGGCGGCACGCCGGGCAGCCGGGTCGGCCTGGTCGGTCTCGAACGGGTGCCGGTGCGCGAGGGCTCGACGCTGGTCGATGCGCGCGGCCACAAGATCGGCCGCGTCACCAGCGGCACCGTCTCGCCGACCCTGGATCGCCCGATCGCGATGGGCTACGTGCCGCACGACCACGCCAAGCCGCAGCACGAGGTGTACGCCGAGGTGCGCGGCAGGCGGGTGCCGATGCGCGTCACGACGATGCCCTTCGTCCCGCACCGCTATCACCGCGGCTGAGGCGCCAGCGCCCGGCCGCCATCGCCGCAACGACCCGCATCCGACCAGCCTCCGATCAGCATCCGACCCTGAGGAACGAACGCATGACCACGATGTACACGCCCGACCACGAGTGGATCAACATCGAAGACCACGAAGCCGCTGTCGTCGGCATCACGCACCACGCGCAGGACGCCCTGGGCGACGTGGTGTTCGTCGAATTGCCCGAGGTCGGGCGCAGCTACAAGAAGGGCGAGGTCGCCGGCGTCGTCGAGAGCGTGAAGGCGGCGGCCGATCTGTACATGCCGGTGGATGGCGAGATCGTCGAGGTCAACGACAAGCTCGTGGACGAGCCGGCGCTGGTCAACAAGGATCCGATGGGCTACGGCTGGTTCTTCAAGGTGCGCGTCACCGACATGGCGCAGTTCGAGGCGCTGATGGACCCGCCGGGCTACGACGCGCTGCTCAAGACGCTGTGAGCGCCGCCTGAGCCGGCGCGCCACGCCGCGCCGCGCGGCTTGCGCACTTCTTTCGCCGATCCGCTTTCCCCCTCTCCATGCCGCGCGCCCGAACGGCGCGCCGGGACTCCGCCATGTCGACGCCTGCCCAACGACCCCTGCCCGAACTCGAGAACGCCACCGAGTTCGTCGCCCGCCACATCGGACCCGACGCTGCCGAAGAGCGCCGCATGCTGTCGGCGATCGGCGTCGCGTCGCGTCGCGCGTTGGTCGAAGCGCTGGTGCCGGCCAGCATCGCGCGTCGCCAGCCGATGGCGCTGCCGCCGGCGGTGAGCGAAGCGCAGGCGCTGGCCGAGTTGAAGACGCTGGCGGCCAACAACCGGCGGCTGCGGAGTTTCATCGGCCAGGGCTACCACGGCACGCACACGCCCGGCGTCATCCTGCGCAACATCCTCGAGAACCCGGCCTGGTACACCGCCTACACGCCGTACCAGGCCGAGATCTCACAGGGCCGCATGGAAGCGCTGGTGAACTTCCAGACCACGGTGTGCGACCTCACCGGCATGGCCATCGCCAACGCCAGCATGCTCGACGAGGCCACCGCCTGCGCCGAGGCGATGACGCTGGCGCGGCGCAGCGTGCGCGCCAACGGCTCGGTGCTGGTGGTGGCGGGCGACATCCACCCGCAGATCCTCGACGTGCTGCGCACGCGCGCCGCGCCGCTCGGCCTGGCCCTGCGCGTGGCCGACTCGGCCGAGTCGTGGCAGGCCGCGATCGCCGCCGACGACTATTTCGCCGCGCTCGTGCAGTACCCCTGCAGCAGCGGCTGGCTGCACGACTGGAGCGCCGACGCGGCCATCGTGCACGGCAAGCAGGCCGCCTTCATCGTCGCCGCCGACCTGCTCGCACTCACGCTGCTCAAGCCGCCCGGCGAGATGGGGGCCGACATCGTCGTCGGCACCACGCAGCGTCTGGGCATGCCGATGGGCGCCGGCGGCCCGCACGCCGCCTACATGGCGACGCGCGACGACTACAAGCGCTCGCTGCCGGGCCGGCTGGTGGGCGTCAGCGTCGACGTGCACGGCGCGCCGGCGTATCGCCTCGCGCTGCAGACGCGCGAGCAGCACATCCGCCGCGAGAAGGCCACCTCCAACATCTGTACGGCGCAGGTGCTGCCGGCGGTGGTGGCCTCGATGTACGCGGTCTATCACGGGCCCGAAGGCCTCACGCGCATCGCCGGACGCATCGCGCGCTACCTCGGCATCCTGTGCGCGGGCTTGCGCGAGCTCGGCGTCGATCTGGAGGGCGCCACGCACCACCTCGAGCGCGGCGCCTTCGACACGATCTGCCTGCGCACCGGCGCCGACACCGAGCGGCTGATGGCGCGCGCCGTGAGCCTGGGCGCCAACCTGCGCCGCGCCTGGGGCGACTACCTGTGCATCACGCTCGACGAGACGACGACGCGCGCCGACCTCGAGCTGCTGTGGCGCATCTTCGCCGCCGACGGCCGGACGCTGCCCAGCGTCGACGCGCTGGCGGCGAGCGCCGACCTGATCCCGGCCGCGCTGCGACGCACCAGCCCCTTCCTCACGCACCCGGTCTTCAACACGCACCACAGCGAGACCGAGATGCTGCGCTACATCCGCTCGCTCGCCGACAAGGATCTCGCGCTCGACCGCACCATGATCCCGCTCGGCTCGTGCACGATGAAGCTGAACGCGACGAGCGAGATGATCCCCATCACCTGGCCCGAGTTCGCCGACGTGCACCCGTTTGCGCCGCGCGACCAGCTGGCCGGCTACGCCGCGCTCGACGCGCAGCTGTGTGCCTGGCTGGCCGAAGCCACCGGCTACGCCGGCGTCAGCCTGCAGCCCAACGCCGGCAGCCAGGGCGAGTACGCCGGGCTGCTGGCGATCCGCGCCTGGCACGCCAGCCGCGGCGAGGGCCGGCGCGACGTCTGCCTGATCCCCGAATCGGCGCACGGCACCAACCCGGCGAGCGCGCAGATGGCCGGCATGCAGGTGGTGGTGGTCAAGTGCGACGCTTTAGGCAACGTCGACCTGGCCGACCTGCGCGCGCGCTGCGAGCAGCACCGCGAGCGGCTGGCCGCGGTGATGGTCACCTACCCGTCCACCTACGGCCTGTTCGAGGCCGGCGTGAAGCAGCTGTGCGCGACGGTGCACGAGTTCGGCGGCCGCGTCTACGTCGACGGCGCCAACATGAACGCGCTGGTCGGGCTGGCCGCGCCGGGCGAGTTCGGCGGCGACGTGAGCCACCTCAACCTGCACAAGACCTTCTGCATCCCGCACGGCGGCGGCGGCCCCGGCGTGGGTCCGGTGTGCGTGGTGGCCGACCTCGTGCCGTTCCTGCCGGGCCGGCCCGGCAGCGGCAGCGACGCTCCGGTCGGCGACGGCAGCGACGCACCGGTGGGCGCGGTGTCGGCAGCGCCGCTGGGCAACGCGGCGGTGCTGCCGATCAGCTGGATGTACCTGCGCATGATGGGCGCCGACGGCCTGCGCGCGGCGACCGAGGCCGCCATCGTCGGCGCCAACTACATCGCGGCGCGGCTGGCGCCGCACTACGACATCCACTTCAGCGGCGGCATCGAGGGCGTGCGCGGCGGCGGCGTCGCGCACGAGTGCATCCTCGACCTGCGTCCGCTGCAGAAGACCAGCGGCGTCAGCGCCGAGGACGTGGCCAAGCGCCTCGTCGACTACGGTTTCCACGCGCCGACGCTGTCGTTCCCGGTCGCCGGCACCTTGATGGTCGAGCCCACCGAGAGCGAGCCGCTGGTCGAGCTGGACCGCTTCTGCGACGCGATGATCGCCATTCGCGAGGAGATCGCGCGCGTCGAGCGCGGGAGCGAGGGTGGCGGCTGGCCGCAGGACGACAACCCGCTGAAGAACGCGCCGCACACGGCCGCGTCGCTGCTCGTCGCCGACTGGACGCATCCGTACACGCGCGAGCAGGCGGCCTATCCGGTGGCCGGCCTGAGAGAGCGCAAGTACTGGACGCCGGTCGGGCGCGTGGACAACGTCTGGGGCGACCGCCACCTGTTCTGCAGCTGCGTGCCGGTGAGCGCCGACGCCGACTGACGCCTCTGCCGCCCGCTCTCTCCGCCATCGTGCATGCGAGCGCCGAACGACGGCGCTCAGCCGCCGCCCGGTGATGCCTCGCACCCTGCCCTGGTCGCACACGCTGCTCGCACTCGCCGTGGTGGCGGTGTGGGGCAGCAATTTCGTCGTCATTCGCTACGCGCTCGACACGCTGCCGCCGCTGACGATGGCGGCGCTGCGCTTCACGCTCGCCTTCGTGCCGGCGCTGTGGATCGCGCGGCCGCGCGTGCCGCTCGGCCAGCTCGCCGCCTACGCGATGCTGATCGGCGTGGCGCAGTTCGGGCTGCTCTACATCGCCATGCGCAGCGCGATCTCGCCCGGCCTGGCCTCGCTCGTCGTGCAGACGCAGGTGTTCTTCACGATCGGCCTGGCGATGCTCGTCGAGCGCGAACGCGTGCAGCGCTTCCAGTTCGTCGCGCTGGCGCTGGCGGTGGCGGGCCTGGCGATGATCGCGCTGCGCAGCCGGGTCGCGGGCGGCACGCCGGCGGGCATCGTGATGGTGCTGGGCGCCGCGCTCGGCTGGGCCGGCGGCAACCTGGTGGGGCGGCGCGCCGGGCGCGTCGACATGCTCGGCTACGTCGTCTGGTCGAGCGCGTTCGCGGTACCGCCGCTGATCCTGCTGGCGCTCGTCTTCGAGGGTCCGGCGGCGATCGCCCAGGGCATCGCGCAGGCCGGGCCCGTGACCTGGCTGGCAGTGGCCTGGCAGGCGTTCGCCAACACGCTGTTCGGCTATGCGGTGTGGGGCTGGCTGCTGGCGCGCCACCCGGCGGCCACCGTCGCGCCGTGGTCGCTCGGCGTGCCCGTCATCGGCATGGCGAGCTCGGCGCTGCTGCTGGGCGAGCCGATGCCGGCGTGGAAGCTCGCCGCGTCGGCGCTGGTGATGGCCGGACTCGGCCTCAACGTGCTCTGGCCGCGCCTGCGTCAGTGGCTGCGCGCGCGCGGCTGAACCTGCAGGAGTCCGAGGCTAGGGTAGCGCCGCCGCGCGCTGCCTCCTGCCGCGGCCTGCCGCGCCCTGCCACGTCCTGCCGCTCCCCCGGCGCGTAGCATCCGCGCCCATGGCCGTCAGCGTCTTCGACCTGTTCAAGATCGGCATCGGCCCGAGCAGCAGTCACACCGTGGGCCCGATGCGCGCCGCGCGCCTGTTCGCGCAGCGCCTGGCCGACGATGGCCTGCTCGAGCGCACGGTGCGCGTGCGGGTATCGCTGTACGGCTCGCTCGGCGCCACCGGCAAGGGACACGGCAGCGACAAGGCCGTGCTGCTCGGCCTGGCCGGCCACCAGCCCGACAGCGTCGACGTGGAAGCCGTGCCGGCGCTGCTGGCCGCGATCCGCGCGAGCGGGCGGCTCGCGCTGCTCGGCCGCCACGAGATCGGCTTCGCCGAGAAGAGCGACCTCGAGTTCCGGCGCCGCGAGACGCTGCCGTTGCACGCCAACGGCATGCGCTGCATCGCCTTCGACGCCGCCGGCGCCGAGCTCGCCAACCGCTGCTACTACTCGGTGGGCGGCGGCTTCGTCGTCGGCGACGAGGTGCAGCCCGACGGCAGCCGCCAGCGCACGATCACGCCCGACCGCACCGTGCTGCCGCATCCGTTCGCCAGCGGCGAAGAACTGCTAGCACGCACGCGCGTCCTCGGCGGCCGCATCGCCGACGTGATGCGCGCCAACGAGCGCGCGCTCGGCGCGCGCAGCGACGCCGAGATCGACGCCGCTCTGCTGCGCATCTGGGGCGTGATGCAGCAGTGCGTCGAGCGCGGCTGTCGCACCGGCGGCCTGCTGCCCGGCGGCTTCAAGGTCAAACGGCGCGCCAAGGCGCTGCGCGAAGCCCTCACCGCGCGGCCGGAGGAGGCGCTGCGCGATCCGCTGCAGGTGCTCGACTGGATCAACCTGTACGCGCTCGCCGTGAACGAGGAGAACGCCGCCGGCGGCCGCGTCGTCACCGCGCCCACCAACGGCGCCGCGGGCATCGTGCCGGCGGTGCTGCACTACTACACGCGCTTCGTGCCCGGCGCCAGCGAGCGCGGCGTCGCCGACTTCCTGCTCACCGCCGGCGCCATCGCGCTGCTGTACAAGGAGAACGCCAGCCTGTCGGGCGCCGAGGTCGGCTGCCAGGGCGAGGTCGGCGTGGCCTGCTCGATGGCCGCCGGCGCGCTGTGCGCGGTGATGGGCGGCACGCCCGAGCAGGCCGAGAACGCCGCCGAGATCGGCATGGAGCACCACCTGGGCCTGACCTGCGACCCGGTGGGCGGCCTGGTGCAGATCCCGTGCATCGAGC
>JAGWTJ010000366.1 GCA_028869005.1 Burkholderiales bacterium
CGCTGGCCGGCGCCTACGGCATCGCGGTGACGCTGACGATGATGGTGACGACGCTGCTCACCTTCTTCGTCGTGCGCTACGGCTGGCGGCTGCCGGCGCCGCTGGCCGTGCTGGCCACCGGCGGCTTCTTCGCGCTCGACGCGCTGCTGGTGAGCGGCTGCTCGATCAAGTTCTTCGACGGCGGCTGGTTCCCGCTGCTGCTGGGCAGCGCGATCTTCGTCGTCATGAGCACCTGGGCCGCCGGGCGCACGCTGCTGCTGGCCAGCATCCGCCGCGAAGGCCTCGAGCTGCGAGCCTTCGTCGACAGTTTGGACGCCGCCGAGATGCAGCGCGCGCAGCGCAGCGCCGTCTACCCGGTGGCCGACTGCAACACGGTGCCGCAGGCGCTGCTGCACAACCTCAAGCACAACCAGGTGCTGCACGAGCAGAACGTCGTGCTCACCGTGGTGTTCGAAACCGTGCCCTGGGTCGATGCCGCGGCGCGCGTGCATGCCGAATCGCTCGGCAAGGGCTTCTGGCGCGTCACGCTGCACTACGGCTTCATGGAGACGCCGGACGTGCCGGCGGGGCTGGCCGCCGCGGCGGCGCAGGGGCTGCATCTGCAGCCGTTCGAGACGAGTTATTTCCTGAGCCGCGAGACCGTGGTGCCGGTGGCCGATGTCGGCCTGGCGCGCTGGCGCCAGCGCCTGTTCGCGGCGATGAACCAGGCCGCGAGCGGAGTGGCCGGCTTCTTCCGGCTGCCCGACAATGCGGTGGTCGAACTCGGCACGCGCGTGCAGCTCTGAACGCGCGGCGCGTGCGGGCGGCGCGCAGGAGGAGACAGCGCATGCGTACCCAGGTTGCCATCATCGGTGCCGGCCCCTCGGGCCTGCTGCTCGGCCAGTTGCTGCAACGCGCCGGCATCGACAACGTCATCGTCGAGCAGCGCAGCGGCGACTACGTGCTCGGCCGCATCCGCGCCGGCGTGCTCGAGCAGGTGGCGGTCGACCTGCTCGATCGCGCCGGCATCGGCGCGCGCCTGCACGCCGAAGGCCTGCCGCACGACGGCTTCGACCTGGCCTTCGACGGCGCGCGCCACCGCATCGACCTGCATCGTCTGACCGGCAAGCGGGTGATGGTGTACGGCCAGACCGAGGTCACGCGCGACCTGATGGACGCGCGCCGCGCGAGCGGCGCCGTCAGCGTCTACGAGGCCGAGAACGTCGCCGTGCACGGCTTCGACGGCACGAGCCCGAGCGTCGAGTGGACGCAAGGCGGCAGGCGCCAGACGCTGCAATGCGATTTCATCGCCGGCTGCGACGGCTTTCACGGCGTGTGCCGCGCCAGCGTGCCCGAGCGCGCCATCGAGCTGCACGAGAAGGTCTATCCGTTCGGCTGGCTCGGGCTGCTGTCGGACACGCCGCCGGTCTCGCCGGAGCTCATCTACGTCAACCACGAGCGCGGCTTCGCGCTGGCCAGCATGCGCAGCATGACGCGCAGCCGCTATTACGTGCAGTGCCGCACCGACGAGCACGTGGCCGACTGGAGCGACGACATGTTCTGGGCCGAGTTGAAGCGCCGGTTGCCGGCCGACGCGGCGGCTGCGCTCGTCACCGGCGCGTCGATCGAGAAGAGCATCGCGCCGCTGCGCAGCTTCGTCGCCGAGCCGCTGCGCTTCGGGCGCCTGTTCCTCGCCGGCGACGCCGGCCACATCGTGCCGCCGACCGGCGCCAAGGGCCTGAACCTGGCGGCCACCGACGTCGGCTACCTGTTCGAGGGACTGGTCGAGCACTACCGCGGCAGCGACGCCGCGCTCGATGCCTACTCGCAGCGCGCGCTCGCGCGCATCTGGAAAGCCGAGCGCTTCTCGTGGTGGATGACCTCGCTCATGCACCGCTTCCCCGAGGGCGGCAGCTTCGACCGGCGCATGCAGCACGCCGAGCTCGAGTACCTGGTCCGCAGCGAGGCGGCGATGCGCGCGCTGGCCGAGAACTACGTCGGCCTGCCGATGGATTGAAGGTTCGCGCGTCGGCGCGCCTCAGCCGCGCGACGCGCGCAGCGCCGACTTCGGCCGGAAGGCCTTGCACACCTCGTCGTGCGTCTCGAGGTAGGGCCCGCCGATGAGGTCGATGCAATACGGCACCGCCGCGAAGATGCCCGGCAGCGGCGGCGCGCGCTGCGGCAGCCCTTCGAGCGTCTCGGCGATCGACTTGGGCTGCCCCGGCAGGTTGACGACGAGCGCCGTGCCGCGGATCACCGCCACCTGGCGCG
>JAGWTJ010000108.1 GCA_028869005.1 Burkholderiales bacterium
CAGCATCGCCAACGCGATCGGCCGCGGCGGGTTGGTCGATGCCTTGGGCACGCGCTGCACGTGGATCCACATCAGCAGCAGCGTCAGCAGCGGCACGCCGATGTGGATGAAGACGAACAGCGAGAAGAGCCGGTTGCTGACGTGCGCGTCGACGATGAAGTTGCGGCTGAGCGTGCCGCCGAAGCCGGGCAGCCAGTCCAGCCACTCGAAGCTGGCCTGGGTCACGAACTGCGCGACGCGGTCCCACGGCAGCATGTAGCCGTTGACGCCGGCCACGTAGACCAGCCACAGCAGCGCCACGCCGGTCACCCACGAGAACCAGCGGTAGCCGCGCAGGCGGTCGAACGCGAAGTGGCGCAGCAGGTGCACCACCATCGTCAGCATCATGGCGTCGGACGCGTAGCGGTGCACCGCGCGCAGCACGCCGCCCAGGCCGAAGACGGCGTGCTCGATGGCCTGCACCGAACGGTAGGCGCCGGTGACGCTGGTGTCGAAGAAGGCGAACAGCACGAGGCCGGTGGCACCCACCACCCAGAACAGCATGAAGGCGATCGCGCCCAGGTGATAGAGCGGGTTCATGCGGTCGCCGAAGGCGCGGTTGAACACCGCCTCGGCGCCCATGAAGACGGCGCGCAGCACGCGCTGGATCAGCTTGATCATCGGATGCCGCTCAACTCCGCGCGCGCGTCGCGCGCCACACCACGACCACGAACAGCAGCCCGCCGGCAATCGCCAGCAGTCCGCCCAGTCCCATCAGGCCCATGCCGGCGACCTCGCCGCTGCTGCGCAGCACCTGTTCGCTGCCTGCCACCTTGCGCTGCACGCCGTAGCCACCCGACCACACCAGGCCGACGATGTGCATCAGCTGCCCGATGCCGTACAGCCACGGTTGCGCCAGCGCGAGCCGGCCGGCCGGCGCGCGCCAGCCGAACTGCGGCAGCAGGTGGTACACGAGACCCATCAGCGCCAGCGTGACGCCGACGATGCAGCCGTGGTAGTGCGCCGGGATCTTGACGTTGCTGCCCTGGATCGTGAGGCCGATCAGGCCGCCGGCGACGAAGAGCAGCATCGACGCCAGCAGCGCAGCGCGCAGCGGGCGCTGCTCTGGCGTCAGTGCGACGCGCAGCGAGCCCTGCTCTGACGTCGATCCCGTACCGCGCCGGCGCAACAGCGCCAGCAGCACCGCAAGCGCCAGCGGCGCGATCGCCAGGCCGCCGCCGATGCGCATGCCCCAGGTGTGCAGATCGCGGTGCTCGACGGTGGTCGCGTCGTACGCGAGGTAGGCCAGCGGCGTGACGAACACGCCGGCCAGCGCGACAGCGAACATCAGCAGCACGACGCGCGGGCTAAGCGGCAGCTGCGCGCCGCAGGCCTGCGCCAGGGCGAGCCAGGCGACGAGCATCATCAGCGTCCAGGTGAACTGCAGCGCGTGGCCGCCGCCCCAGAACAGGATCTCGTAGTAGGCCTTGGCCGGCAGTTCGGTCGGCACGACGGCGAGCGACCAGCCGAAGGCGAGCAGCGCGACCGCCGCGGCAACCACGCTGCCGTTGAGGCCGAAGCGCAGGGCACCGGTGCCGTCCAGCGCCGGGCCGAGCGGCATCGGCCGCGCCAGGCCCTGCAGCACCAGCAGCACGGCGCCCAGGCCGAACACGGCGAGCGCGGCGCGGAAGGCCGTGCCTTCGAGCACCGGGATGTAGTTGGCCATCACCGGGGCCGCCGGCCCGACGAAGGCGGCCAGTGCCATGCCCAGCGCGCCGAGCGCCGCCAGCGCGAGCGCGGCCCAGGCGATGCCTGTGGTTGCGGCGCTGCGTGCGGCACGCTGGTTCAGGGTCCACAGCACTCCGGCAATGGCGACGAACCACACCAGCACCGACAGGTCGACGTGGACCACCAGCGCGACGCGAAAGAAGTCTCCCGCCGGCAGCCAGGCGTTGATGCCCGGTGTGCGTGCCAGCACCAGCAGCACCGAAAAGAGGCCGGAGCCGACCAGCGCGGCCAGCGCCAGTGCGAGCCAGGCGCGGGCCAGCCGCCGCTGGCCGGCGGCGACCGCGGGCAGGGTGTAGGCGGCCGGTGTCGAGGCGGTGAGCGGTGCCTCGGCGCTCGGCGCGGACGCGAGACGGGATGTGAGTGTGTTCATGGCAGCGGCGGGTTCATTGCAGCGTCACACCGCCTTGCGTCGGATCGAAGTCGATCACCAGCACCTGGCCCGGCACCAGGTTGACGCGAGCTTCGCGCTCGTAGGTCGGGCCCTTGGCGCGCACGTCGTCGGAGACGCGCACACCGATGCGCTGCTCGCCGGCCGGCACCACCAGCCGTGTGTACATCGCCGAAGCGCCGTCCTTGTGCAGACCCGAAGGCAGCGCACTGCGCTCGAGCACCGTGCGCCCATCGAGCACGAGTTGCAGCGTCACCGGCGAGCGCTCGCGCGGGCAGATGGTCGGCGTGCGCATGTTGGGCGGCAGGCGGGCGAGTTCCTCCTTGGTCAGCGGACGACAGTCGCCGACCGGCTTGCCGGTGTGGATGAAACTGACCTTGATCACCGCCTCGCCGGGGGCCAGCGGGTGATAGCGCGGCCAGTGCGAGAACACGCCGATGGCGACGGCAAAGAGCGCGTACAGCAGCACCTGGCCGATCCAGGCCAGCGGGCCCTTGGGCGGCGCGGAGCGCGACGGGGAGGCGGTGTGTTCAGCCATGGACGGGTGCGCGGGCCAGTGCCCAGGCGTGTGAGGCATCGGATTCGGAGGCAGTGAGTGCGCCCACGCGCACGCGCAGGCGCGCCAAGGCGGCGGCGACGAGCGCATCGTCGCCCGGACCGGCGTGCACCAGCTCGACGCGCTCGGCAGGCACGCGCGCGCGCAGATGCGGCTCGCGCAGACCTTGCAGGCGCTCGACGGTCCAGCGCTCGCCGAGGCGGAACTCGCAGCCGCCTTCGCGGCATGCGGCCACCAGCACGCCGGCGGCGCCGTCGCGCAACGCGTATTCGACGAACGAGGGCGGCAACTGGCCCGCGCACAGCAGGCTGAAGGCGCTTGCATCGGCGGCGCCGTCGGCAGCGCGCGCGCTGGCGGCGCCATGGTCGCAGCCGAAGACGATCAGCGGGCGCGCGACGCCGACGCTGTGCAGCGCCTCGAGCTGCGCGCGCAGCCGCGCGCGCAGCGCGTTCACCGGCCACTGCGGCATGTCGATGCCGGTGACCAGATGGGCGCGGTGGCGAAACGGTGTCGACGACGGGCAGGCGCCGGCGCAGATGCCGCAGCCGGCGCACAGATCGCCGTCGACGTTGGCGAGCAGGCGTCCGACACGCTGGTTGGGGTGCGGCACCATCGTGATCGCCGCGTAGGGGCAGTCGGCGAAGCAGCGCTGGCAGCCGCTGCAGTTGCCCGGGTCGACCACCGCCACCGCAGCGCGCTGGGTGCGCCTGGGCAGCCACGGCAGCGCGAACAAGGTGAGCAGCGTGAGCGCCACCAGCGCCCACACGAAGGCCGGCGACGTGGCGTCGGTGAGCGGATGCACGAACAGCAGCAGCCAGTCCAGGCGCAGCTCGGCGGGCACGCGAGCGAGCGAGGCCGGATCGTGGCTGACCACCGGCACCGCCAGCGCGAGCAGGGCCAGCACGCCCAGCGTGCCCAGCAGCAGCGCGCGCGGCGGCCACACCGCGGCACGCGTGATGCGCTGGATGTGGAACCACAGGCCGAACAGCATCAAGAGCGGCACGCCGAGGTGCACGAAGATGAAGAGCGAGAACAGGCGATCGCTGACCGCGGCGCTGCCCAGGAAGTTGCGCGCCATCGGCGTCGGCAGCAGGGGCAGGGCGTCGATCCACTCGGCGCTGGCGATGGCCGAGAACTGTCCGAGCTGATCCCAATTGAGCCAGAAGCCGATGACGGCGGCGACGAAGGCAAAGACGATGAGCGGCACGCCGGTGAGCCAGCTGAAACGCCGAAAGCCCCACGCGTGGCCGTGCAGCCATTCGCGCACGACGTGCAGGCCCATCGCCAGCACCAGCAGGTCGGCGCTGTAGCGGTGCACTCCGCGCAGCAGCAGCCCCAGCCCGAGCGGCACCTCGCGCAGTGCGTCGATCGAGCGCCAAGCGCCGCTGGCCGAGGTGTCGAACAGCGCATACAGCACGATGCCGCTGGCCGCCAGCAGCCAGAACGCGAGAAAGCCGATGGCGCCCAGGTGGCGCAGCGGGTTGAGGCCGGATCCGAAGGCCGCGTCGAACAGCCTTTCCGCGGCGCGCCAACCGTTCAGGCCGCGCTGCCGGAGGCCGACGAGATCGCGCATGAAGGCTTGCGCGCGCGGCGCTGGTCGCGCCACTCGAGCAGGAAATAGACGGCCATGGTGCCGAAGAACAGCAGCCCGCCGACGAGTTCGACGATGAGCTTGTAGTCGTAGCGGTACTCGCCGGTGTCGGCGTCGTACTTGGTGCACAGGATGCGCACGCGCTCGAACATCACGGCCAGCGTCGACTGTGCTCCCGGCGGCTCGGCCAGCAGCAGATCGCGCAGCGGCCGGCCGAGCTGGTCGCTGCGCAGGCGGTCGCCGTAGACCTGGGCGTGGATGCGGCCGCGCGCGTCGACCACGGTGACACCGAGCAGGTGGTCGAAGCCGGCCGGCGTGGCCACGTAGCTGAAGCCGAAGGCGCGCGTGAGCGGCTCCACCACCTGAGTCGGCGGGCTGAGGAACTCCCAGTTCGACGCACCGATGCGCTGCTGTGCGGCGAACGCGCGCATCGCCTGCGGGTCGTCGAAGGGCTGGTTGAAGCCGATGCTGACGACGTTGAACTGGTCGCTGCCGAGCAGCGTCTCGAGGCCCTTGACGGCGTCCAGCAGCGCCTTGGTCTGCGTCGGGCAGATCTGGAAGCAGCCGGTGTAGATGAAGCTCACGAGCAGCGGCTTGCCGCGGTAGTCGGTCAGGCGCACGGGGCGGCCCTGGCGGTCGAGCAGCACGAAATCGGGTACCGCGCGGCCGATGGCGGCCTGGCCGAGTCGCAGCGCATCGGCCTCGATCAGGTGCGGCACTTCGCCGGGCTCGCGCGGCGCGATAGCGGTGGCGGGCGGGTTCGCTTCGTGGACGTCCGATGCGCTCGGCACGCCGCCGACGTCGCGCACGGACGGCGTGGAAGGCGTGGAAGGCGTGGAAGACATGGAAGGCACCACCTGCGCGATGTGCGTCGCCGGCGCGCTGCGCGTGACCTCGGCCGCGACGGCGCCGGCCGCAGGGACGGCGCCGACGAGAGCGCTCAGCAACGCCGGCCAGAGGCGGCGGCAAAGCCGCAGGCGAAGTGCGCAACCGCCGCCGCTCGAGTCCGCCCGGTGACGGGGCTGGCAGGCTGCGTCACGGCCCTCAACGCGTCGCGGCATCGAGCACCACCCCGCCCAGCAGCACTGCAAGCTGGACCATCGACGCGAAGAACGCGGCCATCGCCGTGCGGCGCTCGGGCCTGCGCACCAGCGCGCGCGTCTTGCGCAGGAAATGCGCGCCTCCGAGCAGCGCAGCGACAAGCACCGACCAGCCCGCGCCCAGCGGCACCAGCGCCAGCGACACCGCCACCAGCGCCAGCGCATGCGCGTGCACGATGCGTGCCGTGCGCTGCGCGCCGACCACCACCGGCAGCATCGGCACGCCGGCGGCGCGGTACTGCTCCTCGTTGGCGATGGCCAGGCTCCAGAAATGCGGCGGCGTCCACAGCAGCAGCACCAACGCCAGTCCCCAGGCCAGCGGGCCGATGTGCGGGTCGGCGGCGGCGGCGCCGGCCAGCACGGCAAAGCTGCCGGCGGCACCGCCGATGACGATGTTCCACGGCGTGCGACGCTTGAGGCCCAGCGTGTAGACCACGGCGTAGGTGAGGGCGCCGGCAGCGACGAAGGCGGCGGCGAGCCCATTGACCCACCAGGCCGCCGCAGCGACGGCCCCCGCGAACAGCGCGACGATGCCGCACAGCCAGGCGCCGTTGCGTGGCAGCGCGCCACTGGCGAACGCACGCTGGCGGGTACGTGCCATCAGCCGGTCGCTGTCGGCCTCGGCGTATTGATTGAAGGCGCCGGCGGCGGCCGACGCGAGCAGCACCGACAGGGCCAGCACCAGCACCTGCAGCGCGCTGGCGCCATCCGTGCCGCTGGCGGGAACGATGGCCATGCCGGCCAGCGCGCTCACCATGATCAGCACGCCGATGCGCAGCTTGAAAACGCCGAGCACGGTGCGCCAGGTGACGTTGCCGACGCTACCGACGTGGCCGCGACGAGCAGCGCGTCCCGAGGAGACTGTGCCATCGACGCGTGCTTCTGCGGCCGGCTCGGCCGCGGCCAGCCCGGGGGCCTGGCGCAGTGCGCTTCGGCTCATCGCGTCGTTCCTCCTCACACGTTCAAGACAGGCCGGGGGCGCCTTGGCGCCCCCGGCACTTTAGAGATCAGCTAAGACCCCAGAGCGTCGACAGGTACTTCCAGTTGATGAAGTAATACAGCACGAAGGCGATCAGGAACACCATCGCCAGCACGAAGGTGCCGGGGGCGGCGAAGCCCGCCGAGCCGTAGCTCTGCGCGGCGACCGCAGGCGCGGGCGCGCGCCCGACCGGCGTGAACTTCGGGCTGGTGGCGCCGCTGTCGAGCTTGCGGCCCCACAGCAGCGAACCGACCGTGACGTAGATGTAGATCGCGCCGCCGGTGATGGCCGCGATGCCGCCGATGCCGACCAGACCCATCATCAGATAGGCGGCGCCCGGCCACTCGTAGGCCAGCGCCGCGCCCTGGAACGCCATGTCCCAGTGGCGGCGCGAGACGCCCAGCGTGCCGGCACCCATCATCACCAGGCAGAAGAAGTACATCGACAGGCCGAACAGGTACGGCTGCCACTTGGCCAGCGTCGGCGCGATCATCTCGCGCTTGAACAGCACCGGGATCAGGTAGTAGGTGAGCGCCATGAAGGTCAGCGTGGTGCCCACCACCACCGTGGCATGGAAGTGCCCCGGCACGTAGATCGTGTTGTGGATGATCATGTTGAGCTGCTCGGTGCCCATCATGACGCCCGAGATGCCGCCCAGGAAGCCGAAGCCGATGATCGAGATGAACACGCCGGCGAACGTCGGGTTGCCCCAGGGCGCCTTGCGCAGCCACTCGAACAGGCCCTTGGTGAAGCCCTTCTTGCGTTGCGCGACTTCCATCGCGCCGGGCACCGTCAGGCCGTGCAGCATCGACGCCAGCACCGCGAAGTACATGAAGTAGCTGGTGTTGACGATCTTCCAGCTGGTGGACAGGCCCGGGTCGGCCAGCAGGTGGTGGGCGCTGGCCAGCTGCAGGAACAGGATGTAGAGCAGGAAGGCCGTGCGGCTGACGCGCTCGCTCATCGGCTTGGCGCCGAAAACCACGGCCGCCACGAGATACCACACCGAGATGTGGGCCGCGACGTTGATCTGCTGCGACGAGTGCCCGAGCGCCCACCACACGGTGCGATAGGCCAGCGGGTCGACGTTGATCGGCACCCCGAGCGACATCAGCCAGGTCGGGACCAGGATGATGGCGCCCGACAGCAGCGTGAACACCGCGATGATCGCCGCCGTGAGCGCGCCCATCGTGACCAGTGGCATCGAGCCGTCGTAGGTTTTCTCGCGCTTGGCGACGACCAGTGTGCCGAAGAAGACGCAGCAGCCGATCAGCGCGCCGACGGCGAACAGGATCAGGCCGAGGTAGAAGTTCGGCTCGGCCATCATCGGCACGTAGCTGGTCATCATGACGCTCGACGCGCCGCGGTAGATGGCGATGTTGTTCACCACCGAGCCGATGATCATCAGCGCGAATGCGAGCCAGGCGAGCTTGGGCGTCGCGAGGCGGCAGCGCAGCAGCGTCGACGAGCAGAAGTACAGGATGGCGATCTCGAAGAAGATCAGCCAGAAGATCAGCATGTCGATGCCGTGCGCCGTGAGCACCTGATAGAAGGTGTCGGCTTCGAGCCAGTGGACGGCGGGCCAGCGCGTCAGCACGACGCCGATAGCCAGCAGGCCGCCCACGAGCAGCCACACCACCCCCACGACGGCGTGGGCGGTCATCAGCTTCTCGGCCTGCGATTCGAACTGCAGCCCCGAGCGGGGGCAGGTGCGATAGGTGGTTGCTACGCTCATGACTCCCCCCTCACTTCACGTACAGGCGGCCGACCATCTTGTGATGGCCGATACCGCAGAACTCGTTGCAGACGATCGAATACTGGCCCGACTGGTTCGGCGTGATGGTGATCACGTGCTCGAAGCCGGGCACGACCTGGATGTTCATGTTGATGGGCTGCAGCGAGAAGCCGTGGTTGTAGTCCATCGACGTCATGTGCAGGCGATAGGTCTTGCCCTTCTCCAACTGGAGGATCGGGTACCAGGCCCACAGCCGTCCGAGCTGGTAGATGTCGCTGCCCGGCGGCGGCGCGACGACCGGGATCTTCTCGTCGGTCTCGGTGCGCACCGTGTACTTGTCGACCATGGCCTGCAGCTTGGGCATGAACTGCTCGGGCGTGGTGCGGTAGGTCTCGGTCGACAGGTTCTGCTTGCCCCACACGTGCCAGCCGACCATCATGAAGAACATGATGAGGCACCAGGTCAGCGCGAGCACGATCCAGGTGCCCTCGACGCGGTCGATGGGATGCTTGTACCAGAGGCGTTCGCTCGGTGGAAGGATGGCGCTCACGTTGGTTTCCTCCTCGTTGTCCTACTTGGTGACCGGCAGCATGAAGATCTCGACCACGCCCCAGAGGTTGTAGACCATCATCGGGACCAGGACCCCCAGGAACAGCAGGATGAACGGGCTGTCCAGCAGTTCCTGCATCCACGGGATCGGATCGTGTTCATCGTCGTACTGCGGATGGCTCATGGCATCTCCTCGGGTGGATCGGGCTCGACGCGCAGCCACCGGCGCATGACGCAGGTGGCGACGCGAAACGAGTTCGGCGGGCCATTGTCTGGGTCACGCTCTGCGCGCCGGTATGACTCAAGTCAAGGATTGAAGGCTTGTGGTCCGCACGCGCCAGCGCGGCGGCGCGGGTTTTGCCTGATTGCGCCTGACGCGGGTCATCCGGCCGCCTGGCTGCCCGGTCGTTTGATCATTCAGTCGTTTGACCGCGCACTCGCGCTCGGCGACGCGACAGGGCAACATCGGGCCCGATGAGCACCAAGCGCGCATGACCATGAATACCGTTTTCGCTCCCGTGGCCGTTTCGGGGCGCTGGTTGCTGTGGTCGGCACGGCTGTCGCTCGCGCTGATGATCGTCGTCGTCGTCACGAGCGCTTGGCTGCGGCTGGCGGCGCCGCGCGTGGCCTGCGCGGACTGGCCGGGATGCCGGAGTGCTTCCGTGGCGGCTGCGGCTCCGGATTCGAGCGGCGGCCCGGGCGACGTGGTCGCGGGCGCCGGCGCCATGTCGGCCGCCTCCTTGCTGGCACGCCTGCGCGGTGCGCATCGGCTGGCGGCCTCGCTGATGCTGCCCACGGTGTTGGCGCTGGCCGTGCTGGCCTGGCGCGCACGCCTGCGCGGGCTGCTCGAGCGGGCGCTGGGCATGGGGGTCATCGCGCTCGCCCTGGCGGCGCTGGGCATCGTCACGCCGGGCAGTCGCTCGGCGGCGGTGATGCTGGGCAACTTCCTCGGCGGTGTCGCGCTGCTGGCGCTGGCCTGGTCGGCGCTGTGCCTCCTGCGCAGCGGCGCGGCCTTGCCCAGGCCGACGGCGCGCTGGGCGCTCGCCGGCGCCGCAGCGTGGGCGCTGCAGGCGAGCCTGGGCGTGCTGTCGGGCGCGCCGGCGGAACTGCGTCCGCGCCTGCCGATGCCGCTGCTGCACCTGTCGCTGGCGCTGCCGGCGCTGATGTGGGCGGGCGCGATCGGGCTCTCGGCATTGCGCACCAGCCGGCGTCGCGAAGGCGCGGCGCTGGTCGTCGTCGTCGTGCTGCAGACGCTGCTCGGCCTGAGCGCCGCGGGGCGCGCCGCCGCGCCCGCCGTGGTGCTGGTGCATGGCCTGGTCGGCGTCACGGGAGTGGCACTGCTGGTCGGGCTGGGCAGTGCGGAGAAACGCTGAGTGCCGTTCTTGAACCGGGTCAAGAATTCCAGGATCGACGCCGAAGGAGCCGCCGGGCGGCCTTGCCAGCACTACATATAGTGGTTAGTCTCGCGCCGACACACTACCTATAGTGTGACGGAGGAGACCCCGCATGCTGCACCTGCCGGCGCAAGCCAGCCACGTCCTCAAGCGCGACGGCCGCCTCGTCGCCTTCGACGGCGCCAAGATTGCCGACGCGCTGGCGCGTGCCGGCCGCGCCACGGGTCAGTTCGACGCCGCCGAGGCCGAGCGCCTCACGCGCGACGGCGTGCTGCCGCGCCTGCGCCAGGCGGCGGCCGAGCCGCCTCACATCGAGCAGATCCAGGACGCCGTCGAGGCCACGCTGTACGACGCCGGCCACCGCCGCACGCTGCGCGCCTACATCGTCTACCGCGAGCAGCACCGCGCGCTGCGCGACACGCGCCGCACGCTGGTCGACGTGCAGGCGGCGATGGACGAGTACCTCGAGCAGCGTGACTGGCGCATCGCCGCCAACGCCAACCAGGGCTGGAGCCTGGGCGGTCTCATCCTCAACGTCTCGGGCAAGGTGGTGGCCAACTACTGGCTCGACCAGGTCTACCCGCCCGAGGTCGGCCGCGCGCACCGCGAGGCCGACGTGCACATCCACGATCTGGACATGCTCTCGGGCTACTGCGCCGGCTGGTCGCTGCGCACGCTGCTGCACGAGGGCCTCAACGGCGTGCCGGGCAAGGTCGAGGCCGGGCCGCCGAAGCGCCTGTCGAGCGCGGTCGGGCAGATCGTCAACTTCCTCGGCACCCTGCAAAACGAGTGGGCCGGTGCGCAGGCCTTCAGCAGCTTCGACACCTACCTCGCGCCCTTCGTGCGCAAGGATGCGCTGAGCTACGAGCAGGTGCGCCAGTGCATCCAGGAGCTGATCTACAACCTCAACGTGCCCTCGCGCTGGGGCACGCAGACGCCGTTCACCAACCTCACCTTCGACTGGACCTGCCCCGAGGACCTGCGCGAGCAGGTGCCGGTGATCGGCGGCGAGGAGATGCCGTTCAGCTACGGCGAACTGCAACCCGAGATGGACCTCGTCAACCGCGCCTACATCGAGGTGATGTCGGCGGGCGACGCCAAGGGCCGCGTCTTCACGTTCCCGATCCCGACCTACAACATCACCAAGGACTTCGACTGGACGACGCCCAATGCGCGCGCGCTGTTCGAGATGACGGCACGCTACGGCCTGCCGTACTTCCAGAACTTCGTCAACTCCGACCTCGAGCCGCACATGGTGCGCAGCATGTGCTGCCGGCTGCAGCTCGACCTGCGCGAGCTGCTCAAGCGCGGCAACGGCCTGTTCGGCTCGGCCGAGCAGAC
>JAGWTJ010000109.1 GCA_028869005.1 Burkholderiales bacterium
AGCCCACCAGGCAGGCGGCCAGGCCGACCAGGCTGTGCATCGCCGCGACCAGCTCGGGCATCTGCGTCATCTTCACCTTCTGTGCGGCGAAGAGGCCGATGGCGCCGCCGACGACGAGCGCGCCGACGATCCACGCGTAGCCGCCGGGAGTGACGCGCGGCCCGAACACGGTGGCGAGCACCGCGATCGTCATGCCGATGATGCCGAACAGGTTGCCGCGGCGTGCGCTCTCCGGGCTGGACAGTCCGCCCAGGCTGAGGATAAACAGAATGGTGGCGCCGATGTAGGCGACGGTGGCCAGGCTTGCGGTCATTGCGCCCTCTCCCTCACTTGCGGAACATCGCCAGCATGCGCTGCGTGACCGCAAAGCCGCCGATCATGTTGATGCCGGTCAGCGCCAGCGCGAAGACCGCGAGGCCGACGATCAGCGCAGCGGGCCGGTCGGCCGCGACGCCAGCGTCCAGCGGCGGCGCGATCTGGATCAGCGCGCCGATGGCGATGATCGACGAGATCGCGTTGGTCACGCTCATCAGCGGCGTGTGCAGCGCGGGCGTCACGTTCCACACCACCATGTAGCCGACGAAGCAGGCCAGCACGAAGACCGTGAAATGCGCGAGGAACGACGCCGGCGCATAGAGGCCGACGAGCGCGAAGGCGATGGCGCCGACGGCAAAGACGATGGCCAGCGTGCCGGCCGCCATCGGCGCGCCGGCGCCGTGGCCGTGCGCCTTGGGCGCGGCCGGCATGGCCGCCGGCTTGGCCTTGGGCGCGACGGCCGGCAGCTTGGGCGGCGGCGGCGGCCAGGTGACGGCGCCGTCCTTGACGACGGTCAGGCCGCGGATGGCGTCGTCTTCCATGTCGACGCGCGCCACGCCGTCCTTGGCTTTGCACATCTCCTCGACCACGCGCAGCAGGTTGGTCGAGTACAGCGTCGACGACTGCTTGGCCAGGCGGCTGGCCAGGTCGGTGTAGCCGACGATGGTGACGCCCTCGCGCACCACTGCCTGCCCCGGCACCGTGAGCTCGCAGTTGCCGCCCTGCTCGGCGGCCATGTCGACGATCACGCTGCCCGGCTTCATGCTCCGCACCATCTCGGCGGTGATGAGCTTGGGCGCGGGCTTGCCGGGGATCAGCGCGGTGGTGATGATGATGTCGGCGTCGGCCGCCTGCTGGGCGTACATCGCGCGCTGGGCCTGCTGGAAGCCCTCGCTCATGACCTTGGCGTAGCCGCCGCCGCCCGAGCCCTCTTCCTCGTAGTCGACCTTGACGAACTCGCCGCCCAGCGACACCACCTGATCGGCGACCTCGGCGCGCGTGTCGTTGGCACGCACGATGGCGCCCAGATTGGCCGCGGTGCCGATCGCCGCCAGGCCGGCGACGCCGGCGCCGGCGATGAAGACCTTGGCCGGCGGGATCTTGCCCGCCGCCGTGACCTGACCGTTGAAGAAGCGGCCGAAGGCGTTGGCCGCCTCGATCACGGCGCGGTAGCCGCTGATGCCGGCCATCGAGGTCAGCGCGTCCATCTTCTGCGCGCGCGACAGCTGCCGCGGCAGCGAGTCGATGGCCAGCACGGTGGCCTTCTTGGCCGCGAGCTGCTGCATCAGCTCGGGGTTCTGCGCCGGCCACACGAAGCCGACCAGCATGCCGCCTTCGCGCATCAGCGCCACTTCGCCGGCGCTCGGCGGACGGACCTTGAAGACGATGTCGGAGCCGGCCCACAGCTCGGCCGCCGTGGCGACGATCTCGGCGCCGACGGCGCGGTAGGTGTCGTCGGCGAAGTTGGCCGCGTCGCCGGCGCCGCTTTGCACCGCCACCGTGAAGCCCAGCTTGATGAGCTTGGCCACCACGTCGGGCACGGTGGCGACGCGCTTTTCGCCCTCAGCGGTTTCCTTCGGAACGCCGATCCTCGAAGCCATGAACTCGTCTCCTCAGGTGTCTGTTGCGTTTGCCGTGGCCCGCTGCAGCGCGGCTGCAGCCAACCGGCGAAGCTACCACAGTCGCCGCGGCGCGCCGCTACCATCCGGGTCATGCTCAACGCCGTGCGCCGCCGCGGCCCCCGTGTCACGGTGGCCGCGATCATCGAGGAGGACGGACGCTTCCTCCTTGTCGAAGAACAAACGCCCGAGGGTCTGCGCCTGAACAACCCCGCGGGCCATCTCGAGCCGGGCGAGACGCCCGAGCAGGGCGTGGCGCGCGAGGCGCTCGAGGAGACGGCGCGCCACTTCGTGCCCGAGGCGCTGGTCGGCGTGTACCTGTCGCGCTTCGTGCGCCCGGCCACGGGCGAGGACGTGAGCTATCTGCGCCTGGCCTACCGCGGCCGCGTCGGCGCAGCGCTCGAAGGCCGTGCGCTCGACCGCGGCATCGTGCGCACGCTGTGGCTGACGGCCGACGAAATCCGCGCCGAGCGTGCGCGCCACCGCAGCCCGCTCGTCATGCGCTGCATCGACGACCACCTGGCGGGCCGTGCGCACCCGCTGAGCGTGGTGATCGCCGACGGCTCGATCGCCGAACCCGAGATCAAGCAGCGCGCGCGGCAGGGGCCCCGGACGCGCCCGGACGGTTCCGGCGCGCCTGCCCATCCGCGACCCGATGTCCTCGTCGTCGATGAGCCGTCGCCGGGCGTGCCGGACCCATCGTCCGGCACGCCGGCCGACGCCGGCATGGTCGACGCGGGTGGTCTGGCCGATGCGGGCGGCCAGACCGGCGCAGGCGGCACCGACAGCGCGGAAGGTGCGGACCGTGCGGGCGGGGTCGCCGCTGCAGCGCCGGGGGTCGCAGCGCCCGTCGAGCCGACCCTGGCGCAGACCGCTGCCGCGCTGGCCGCGCACTTTCCGGCGCTCTTCTCACCCGGCGCGCCGAGGCCGATCAAGCTGCGCATCCACGCCGACATCCAGCGACGCGCGCCGGGTCGGTTCACGCGCAAGCAGCTCGCGCTCTTCCTGCACCGGCACACGACGAGCACGGCCTACCTGCGCGCGCTCGCCGCCAGCACCGAGCGCTTCGACCTGGATGGCGCGCCGGCAGGCGTCGTGGCGGCCGAACACCGCGAGGCCGCGGCGGCAGAGGTCGAGCGACGCCGGCAGATCGCCCTGCAGCGCCGCGCCGGCGAGCGCGCGGCACGTCGCCACACGCAGCGCGAGCCGCGGCGCGCGCCGCC
Source organism: Burkholderiales bacterium (assembly GCA_028869005.1). Classification (GTDB taxonomy): domain Bacteria; phylum Pseudomonadota; class Gammaproteobacteria; order Burkholderiales; family Burkholderiaceae_C; genus Rubrivivax. The sequence continues at coordinate 3,158 of JAGWTJ010000109.1, forward strand.
AGGCAGCGGCGATGGCGCACGGGGCGGCGCGACCTGGGCCACGGCGGATGGCGCGACGACCGATGCGCCGAGGGCAGCAGCCGATGGCACGCCGGCCACTACGGTGGCTGCAGCGACGACCGGCGTCGCAGAGGGCGCGACGGCCATGGCGGCAACGACCACAACGGCCGCCCCGGCCGCAACAGCCACAAGCGGCGCGGGACCCTCGTCGACGGCTCGACCCGCTCGCCACGACCCAGGCCCCAGACACGCGGACGCACCGCGTGGCAGGCGCGGCGACGACGACGCTCGTCGGGGCCACCCGCGGGGCGCGCAGGACGGCCGGTCGAGCGCGGCGGGACCGGCGCGCGCCCATCCTCCCGCGCGCCCTCCCGCGCGCCCTGCCGCGCGCCCGTCACCACCGTCGCAATCGCGTCAGCCGCAGCGCGCCCCGTGGCAGCCGAACGCCGCCCACGGGCGCCAGGGTGACGCCGACCGCAACGACGCCGCCGGGCGCGCCGCGCCGTTTCCCGACGACCCCGCTCGCCGCGAGCGCGCGCTGCTGCTGCAGGCCTTCGAGAATTCACCGTTCGCGCCGGCCAGCTTCTGCGCTCTCAAGGGGTTGAAGCTCGACGAATTCGAGACCCAGATCGAACTGGCCCGGCGCGAGCGTGCCGAGCGCCACAAGGCCGCGCAGCGCGGCTGAGTATCGGCAAAGACGTGATGCGCGTCCGCCGGCCAAGACTTCAGCGGCGTTGAGCCGATGCGCGCCGCCGCGGCGCCCGCCGCAGCCGCTACGGCTCGCCTGTTCATCGGTGTGTGGCCGCCGATGGGCACGCGCAACGCGCTGCAGGGCTGGCTGCGGCAGTGGATCTGGCCCGCCGGCGCCGCCGTGGTGAGCGCCGAACGCGCGCACCTCACACTGCACTTCCTCGGTCAGGTGCCGCTCGCCAGGCTAGTCGCGCTGTACCTGGCGCTGCCCGCTGCGGCCGCCGGCGTGGGCCCGTTCGATCTGGTGTTCGACCGCATCGAGCGCTGGCCGCGCGGGCTCGTCGTGCTCGGCACCGGGGCGCCGCCGACGCCGCTGCTGCAACTGCATGCCGCGCTCGCCGCGGCGCTGCGCGGGCTGGCACTGCCGGTCGAGGCGCGCCCGCTGCGGCCGCACATCACGCTGGCGCGGCGCGCCGCCGAAGCGCACGCGCCGACCGAGGTTCTGGCGCTGCGCTGGACGGTCGACCACTTCGCGCTCGTGCGTTCCGAGCGCGGCTATCGCCAGTTGCAGCGCTGGCCGCTCGCGCGCTGATCGCCCCTGCAAGCCGCGTCGTCATCGCCGTCGCCACGGGTCAGGCACAGCGGCGAAGCCCCATCACGCCCTGGGCTGCGACGCCTGTGCCAGCGCCGACGGTGCGGCGTCGAATTGCGCCAGGTGGTCGATGCCCGACAGCACGCCGAGCGTCAGCAGCGCGGCCAGCGCGAGGGAAAGCATGCGGTGCGTGGTCTTCATGGTGAATCCTTCGTGTGTCGTGCGGGGTTCGTCGATGGCGGCACTGTGGCCCGTGCGGGCCGCGCTTGCGAGCGCCTTGCGACGGTCGGCAGTGAGGGGCCGACGAAGTGCCCGCGTCGCCGACGAACGGCGCCCAGGCCGTGCCGGACCCGCCCATGCGAGGCGCGGCGCGGCGCAGCGAGGCGCGTGGCGCTGCGGCCAGCGGCGATACTGCGCGCCCATGCCCGCCGCCGCGGTCGCCGAGCCGTCACCCGCCTCTTCGCGCCTGAACCCCGCACTCGTCGTCATCATCGCCGGCGTGTGCGCAGGGCTGCACATCGGCAAGCTGCCGCCGGCGATCACGGCGCTGCAGCACGCCCTCGGCCTCACGCTGGTGCAGGCCGGCTTTCTGCTGTCGCTGGTGCAACTGGCCGGCATGTCTGCCGGCGTCGCCTTCGGCGTGCTGGCCGACGGCTTCGGACTCAGGCGCAGCATGATCACCGGTCTCGCGCTGCTGGCGCTGGTGAGCGCGGCCGGCGGCGCGGCCACCGGCGTGGCGACGCTGATGCTGCTGCGCGCCTGCGAGGGTCTGGGCTTCCTGCTCGTCGTGCTGCCGGCACCGGCCCTGCTGCGCCGGCTCGTGCCGGCCGGGCGAGTCAACCTCGTCCTCGGTCTGTGGGGCGCCTACATGCCGCTGGCGACGACGCTGGCTCTGCTGCTCGGCCCGCTCGTCATCGTCGCGCTCGGCTGGCGCGCCTGGTGGTGGACGCTGGCGGCGCTGTCGGCGGCGATGGCGCTGTGGCTCGCGCGCACGCTGCCGTCGGACACGTCGCGCGACCCGTCCGCCGAAGTGACGCCTGTCATGCCACCTGCCGCGCTGCCCGTCGTGCCGCCCGCTGCGCAGGCCCCCGCATCACCGCCGCGGTCGGCGCCGGTGCCGGCGGCGACGGCCGACTTCGCACTGACCTGGTCGACGCGGCTCGTGCGCACGCTGGCCGCGCCCGGCCCCTGGCTCGTCGCCATCACCTTCGCCATGTACTCGGGGCAGTGGCTGGCGGTGGTGGGCTTCCTGCCGGTGGTCTATGCCGCCGCCGGCTTCGGCGCCGCGGCCAGCGGGGCGCTGACGGCACTCGTCGCCGCGGTCAACATGTCGGGCAACATCGGTGCCGGCCGGCTGCTGTATCGCGGCTGGCGCGCGCCGCGGCTGCTGGCGATCGGCTTCACGACGATGGCGCTGGCCGCGACCGCCGCCTTCGCCGCCACCGCCGCCGGGCCGCTGCTGCCGGCCGTCGTGCGCTACGCGGCGGTGCTGCTGTTTTCGGCGGTGGGCGGCCTGATCCCGGCCACGCTGTTCACGCTGGCCGTGCGCCTGGCGCCGGGCGAGGCCATGCTCGGCAGCACGGTGGGCTGGGTGCAGCAGTGGTCGGCGTTCGGGCAGTTCGGCGGCCCGCCGCTGGTGGCGGCCGTGGCCAGCCAGGTGGGCGGCTGGCAGTACACATGGGCCGCCACCGGCGCCTGCTCGCTCGCCGGACTGGCGCTCACGGCGGCGCTCGCCCGCCAACTGCGCGCGCGCGGAGCGGTGGCGCCTGCACATGGCTGAGCGAGCGTCGTCGCGCCCGCCGCCCGCGCTCGACGTGGCGCGCTACCGACCGCTCGGCCGCAGGCGCCGGCTGTTCGCCCTGTTGCTGGCGGTGGCGACGGCTGCGACGCTGAGCTGGCTGCTGCTCGAGCCCGGCGCGCAGCGCAAGCGCACGACCGCGCAGGCTGCACATGCCTGCGCCGCGGGCCAGACCAGCGGCTGCGTCGGCGGCAAGGTCGACGTCATCGTGCCCGCCTCGGCTGCCCACGCCGCGTCGCGCTGAGAGCCTGACCGCCGACGGCGCCGCCACCAGGCGCGTATCGTGGCGCGTCTCGTCGGCGCGTCGCACCGACGTGTCACCCCTTCGACGAGGACCCGACGATGAAGATCGCCTTCTACGGCACAGGACTGATGGGCAGCGGCTTCGTGCGCCGCCTGCTGGCCGAGGGCCACGAGGTCAACGTGTGGAACCGCAGCGCCGACAAGGCGCGCCGGCTACAGGCGGAAGGCGCACGCGCCTTCGACGACGCAGCCGCGGCGCTCGCCGGCGTCGCGCGCATCCACCTGTCGCTCGGCGACGACGCTTCGGTCGACGCGGTGCTCGAGCCATTGTCCGGCGTCATCGCCGCCGGCACCTGGATCGTCGACCACACCACGACCGCCATGCACCCGACGGTCGAGCGCATCGGGCGCTGGGCGGCACGCGGCCGCACCTACGTGCACGCGCCGGTGTTCATGGGGCCGGCCAACGCCGCCGAAGGCAGCGGGCTCATGTTGTTCTCGGGCCCGAAGGCACAGTACGACGCCTTGCTGCCCGCGCTGCAGCGCATGACGGGCAAGGTGATCGATCTGGGCGAGGCGCCGGGTCGCGCCGCCGCGTTCAAGCTGTTCGGCAACCTCACCATCCTCGGCCTGCTGGGCGTGCTCGGCGACGTGAACCGGCTCGCGCACGCACTCGGCATCCCGGCCGGCGAGGCGTTCGGGCTGTTCGAGCACTTCAACCCCGGCGCCACGCTGGCTGCGCGCGCCGCGCGCATCGAGTCGGCCGACGTCACGCAGCCGACCTTCGAGCTGGCGATGGCGCGCAAGGACCTGCGGCTGATGATCGAGGAAGCGCAGCGCGGCGGCCACGATCTGGTCGTCGCGCCGGCGTTCGCGGCCGTGCTCGACGCGGCCATCGCGCGCGGCGAGGGCCACCTCGACGTGCTGGCCGCGACCAGGCCGCTGCGGTGAGCTCCGATCGGACGTTGCCACGATGAGCGCGCTGTTCTCGCCGTTCGCGCTCGGCGCGCTCGAACTGGCCAACCGCATCGTCGTCGCGCCGATGTGCCAGTACTCGTGCGACGAGGGCCTGGCCGGCGACTGGCACCTCATGCACCTGGGTGCGCTCGCGCTGTCCGGCGCCGGACTGCTCGTCATCGAGGCCACCGCCGTCACGCGCGAGGGCCGCATCACTCCGGGCTGTCTCGGCCTGTGGAGCGACGCGCACGCCACGGCGCTCGGCCGCGTGCTGGCAGCGCTGCGCAGGCACTCGACGATGCCGATCGCCATCCAGCTCGCGCACGCCGGGCGCAAGGGCTCGTGCGAGGTGCCCTGGCGCGGCGGCGCACAGATTGCGCCCGACGACACGGCACGCGGCGGCTGGCCTGCACTGGCGCCGTCGGCGCTGCCGTATGCCGACGGCGACGCCGCGCCGCTGGCACTCGACGCGCTTCAGCTCGAGCGCATCCGCGCCGGCTTCGTCGCCGCGGCGCAGCGTGCCGAGCGGCTCGGCCTGGCGGCGGTCGAGTTGCACGCCGCACACGGCTATCTGCTGCACCAGTTCCTCTCGCCGCTGGCCAACCGGCGCAGCGACCACTACGGCGGCACGCTGGCCAACCGCATGCGCTATCCGCTCGAGGTCTTCGACGCCGTGCGCGCCGCGCTGCCGCCCGCGCTGCCGCTCGGCGTGCGCATCTCGGCCTCCGACTTCATGGAGCATGCCGGCGTGCCGAGCTGGACGCTGGACGAAAGCACCGAATTCGCGCGCGCACTGCACGCGCACGGTGCGGCCTACATCCACGTCTCCGGCGGCGGCCTGGCGCAGGCGCAAAAGGGCCCGCACGGCCCGGGCTGCCTCGTGCCCTATGCCGAGCACATCCGCCGCGCCACCGCCGCACCGACCGTCGCCGTGGGCCAGATCACCGAGCCTGCGCAGGCCGAGGCCATCGTCGCCGAGGGCCGCGCCGACCTCGTCGCGCTCGGCCGTGCGCTGCTGTTCAACCCGCACTGGCCCTGGGCCGCCGCGCTCGCACTCGGCGCGCAGGTGCACGTGCCGCCGCAGTACCGACGCGCACAGCCGCCGGGCGCGCGCAAGCTGTTTCTCTAGGAGTCCGAGGGGCGGCTCACCTGCGGCGCCGCGCCGCACGGCCGCGGCGTGCGCCGCGCGGGATGCTGCGTCGACGCGGCGACTGCCGCGCTACTTGATGCCCAGCGCCTCGCGCGCCAGGCCGTCGAGCAGCGCGTCGACCTCGCTCAGCGCGGCCTGCGAAGCGGGCGAGCCGTCGGGGCGCCAAGGGCGGCGGTAGGCGACGACGACGGTGTCGGGCTGCTGCACGGTGGCATAGACGGTGAGGACAAAGGGGCACAGCGCGACGTTGGCCGCATCGGCCTCCATCATCCGGCGCGACAGCAGCGCGCTGCAGAAGACGAACGACTGCGCGTCGACGTACAGCGGCTGCGCCGAGCCCACGTCCTTGCCGGTGCGCTCGAGCATGCGGTTGACGTGCGACTGGTAGTCGATCACCAGCCCGCGCGCCTCGATGGCGGCGCGCAGGTCGTCGCGCACGTCGTCGAACTTCGCCTGGCGCGCGTAGCTCACGATAGGCGCCGGTTCGGCGGCGCGGGCGGCCTGGACGCCGAGCGCGAGCGTCAGCACCAACGTGGCAGCGAGAGCGAAGGCACGAATCAAGGCGGTCTCCTGGCGGACGGTCGAGGGCAACAGCTTGCATCGCATGGCGCAGCGCGTGCTTGCGCGGGCGCAACTACGGGCGCCCGGGCCGGGCAGGGCGCAGGCGGTGGCCGCGCTCAGAACAGGGCCGCGGCCAGGAAGGCCAGCGTGCGCCCGTGCGCCAGCGCCGCGCTCGGTGCGTCGTACGCGGCGCGTGCCCAGCAGTTGAAGCCGTGCTGCGCTTGCGCGTAGACGTGCACCTCGACCGTCTTGCCGGCCATCGCCTCGCGCACCTGCTGCACCGCGGCCGGCGGGATGTGCTCGTCGCGGCCGGCGTAGTGGAACTGCATCGGGCAGCGGACGGCGGCGGCGCGGTCGAGCTGGCCGTGGATGCCGCCGCCGTAGTACGCGACGGCCGCGTCGACGTCGGTGGTGGCGGCGGCCAGATAGGCGAGCCGCCCGCCCATGCAGTAGCCGAGCGCGCCCACCTTGTCGGCCGTGACCTCGGGCCGCGCGCGCAGCGCGGCCACGGCGTCGGTGATGTCGGCCAGCGCCTCGCCCGCCGCATAACCCTGCATCAGCGCGATCGCCTGCTGGCGCTCGGCGCCTTCGTAGCCGAGTTGCACGCGCGGCCTGGCGCGCCAGAACAGGTCGGGCGCCAGCACGACGAAGCCGTCGAGTGCGTACTGCTCGGCGACGGCGCCGATGTGCGCGTTGACGCCGAAGATCTCCTGGAACAACACGAGCCCCGGCCCGCGGCCGGCCGGCGGCAGCGCCAGCAGGCCGCCGAAGCCCGGTGCGAGTTCGACCCATTGCGTACGGACGGGGGAGGTGCTCATCGATGATCTCCGCTGCCATCGGGCTGTCGGACGCCAATGTAGCCGCGCTGCCGTCCCGTGTGCGCGGCGGCGCGATTGCAGCCACGCGCCGTCAGGTCGTGCACATCAGGTCGTGCGGTTCGCTGCCGCCTGCGCATGCGCGGCCATCTCGTCGATGGCCAGCGCCGAATGCGCGTAGGCGCCGCCGGCACGCATCTCGGCGGCGACCCAGATCGCCTCCATGATCTCGGCCTCGCTGGCGCCGGCCTTCAGTGCGCCTTCGGTGTGGCCGCGGATGCAGTACGGACACTGCGTCACGTGCGCCACCGCCACCGCGATCAGCTGCTTGGTCCGCGCCGGCAGCGCGCCGTCGGCGAACACCGCGGCGCTGAAGGCACGGAACGCCTCCAGCGGCTTGGGTGCGAGCTCGCGGCGCTTGCGCGCGATCTCGCCATGGGCCTGCGGATACATCGCGGTTTCCATCGAGGTCTTCTCCTTTGCGTTGCGCACCGGCAGCGCGGGCCGGCGACTCGGGTGATGCGACGCGCTGTCGCCGGTGTCAGCCGCGCGCGCCGCTGCGGCGCTGCAGCCGCGTCGCCGTCGCTGTTCGCGCTGGCGTGCCTCGCTTCACGGCCCGGCGTCCAGCCCGCGCGGACTCAGCAGGAACTCGCGCAGTGCCACCGCGTTGTTGATATGCGGCTCGCGCGACGAATACACGAGCGTGACGACGCCCTTGCGGGCACGCTCGCGCAGCGCATCGAAGCGCTCGGCGTGCGGGCGCAACTCGGCCGCGTAGCGACGCCGGAACTCATCCCAGCGTGCGCTGTCGTGGTTGAACCACTGGCGCAACTCGCTGCTCGGCGACAGATCCTTGTCCCATGCGGCGAGCGCCAGCGTGTCCTTGCTGAGGCCGCGCGGCCACAGGCGATCGACCAGGATGCGCTCACCGTCTTCGCGCGCTGCGCTCTCGTAAGCACGCTTGATGCGTACATGGTGGGCCGGGATCGTCTTGTTCATCGGGTTCACCTGCGCAGGCAGCCGAGCTTGGACTCAGCATACGCCGCAGCGTTGCGGCGCCCGCCGGTAGGGGATTCGGTGCGCACTCTACGGCGCTGCCTGCCGCGCGCGCCACGCCTGCACGAAGCGCTCGATTTCCGGGTAGTCGACGCCCGAGACGATCCAGTACTGCATCGAGCTGTCCGACCAGTGCACGACGTGGTAGCCGCGGCGCAGCTCGTGCGTCGGCGCGGCTGCGCGCTCGGCCGGCTGCACGAAGACGTCGATGACGTGCAGCCGCCGCATGTAGGTAAGCACCGCCGTCGGACGGCCGTCGATGCGGTCGACGCGGCCTCCGACCAGCGGGAAGCCCTCGTCCTTCAGGTCGAAGACGGTCGGCGCGTAGTCGATGCGGCCCTGGAACCAGGGCTTGACGGTGTGGCGGTCGCTCGA
>JAGWTJ010000110.1 GCA_028869005.1 Burkholderiales bacterium
CGCGCTCGACCTCGCCGCCGAAGTCGGCGTGGCCCGGGGTGTCGACGATGTTGATGTGCGTGCCGCGCCAGGTGACGGCGCAGTTCTTGGCGAGGATGGTGATGCCGCGCTCGCGCTCGATGTCGTTGCTGTCCATCACGCGCTCGGCCACCTGCTGGTTGTCGCGGAAGGTTCCGCTCTGGCGCAGCAGCTGGTCGACGAGTGTGGTCTTGCCGTGGTCGACGTGGGCGATGATGGCGATGTTGCGGATCGGATGCATGAGACAAAGCGTTCAGGCGCGCGCGGCCTGAACCTCCAGAGGGCTGAGAAGGCGGTCGGCGATCAGCTCGCCGGCCAGGATGTGGGCGCTGCCGAGAAAGGCGCGTGGGTCAAAGGCGCCGGCGTGCGCGCTGTGCGGCGTCGTGGCGTAGACGCGCACCGCGGCCGCGTCGGCCAGCGCTACGCGCCGGCGCAGGCCGGTCAGGAAGCGGCCCGCCTCGTCGTCGGGCAGGCGCACCGCGGGCCAGCCGGCGAGCAGCGTGTCGGTGCCGAGCAGGCGTGCCTCGCGCGCAGGCTCGTCGAGCGCCGCCAGCGCGTCAATGGTGATGGCGCCCGCGATGTCGAACGGGCCGCTCGCCGTGCGGCGCAGCGCGGCGAGCATGGCGCCGCAGCCGAGTGCCGCGCCGATGTCCTCGGCCAGCGCGCGCAGGTAGGTGCCCTTGCTGCAATGCACGTCGAGCACGAGCTGCGGCGACTGCCACTCGACGAGGTCGATGCGGTGGATCGTGACCTGGCGCGGCGTGCGTTCGACCTCGACGCCGGCGCGTGCGTAGTCGTACAGCGCCCTGCCGCCGAGCTTGAGCGCCGAATGCATCGGCGGCAGTTGCTCGATGCGGCCGGTCAGGCGCGCCAGCACGGCGGCGATGTCGCCTGCGTCGCAGGCGACGTCGCGCCGCTCGATGACCTCGCCTTCGCCGTCGCCGGTGCTCGTGCGTTCGCCCAGACGCAGCGTGGCACGGTAGCGCTTGTTGGCGTCGAGGTTGATCTGAGCGAACTTGGTGGCGGCGCCGAAGGCCAGCGGCAGCAGTCCGGTGGCCAGCGGATCGAGCGTGCCGGTGTGGCCGCCCTTGGCGGCGCGCAGCAGGCCCTTGGCCTTGGCCAGCGCGTCGTGGCTGGTCCAGCCGAGCGGCTTGTCGATGAGCAGCACGCCGTGGAGGGGACGGCGCGGGGCGCGCCCCCTCACCCCAACCCTCTCCCCCTGCGGGGGCGAGGGAGGAGTAGCGCTCCCTCTCCCGCTTGCGGGGGAGGGTTGGGGTGAGGGCAAGGGCAAGTCGTGCCCCATCACTCCTCCTTCGCCCTCGTCGCATTGGCCTTGGCGATCAGCGCCGTCAGGTCGGCCGCGCGTTCGGTGCTGCGGTCGAAGTGGAAGTGCAGCGTCGGCACGGTGTGCAGCGCCAGGCGTTTGAACAGGCCGTTGCGCAGCCAGCCCGCAGCCTCGTTCAGCGCCGCCTCGCTCGCCTCGGCGCTGCCGACCAGCACCGAGAAGCCGACCTTGGCGTGCGCGTAGTCGGGCGAGACCTCGACGCTGCTCAGCGTGACCATGCCGATGCGCGGGTCGCTCAGCTCGCGGATCAGCTCGGCCAGATCGCGCTGGATCTGGTCGGCGACGCGGAAGCTGCGGTTCGGGAGGGACTTCTTGTGGCGTGTCATGGTGCGCTTGCCGCCGCGCCCAAGCGCGAAGGCCCCGCCGGGTGACGGGGCCTTCGCAGGGTGGGCTGGAATGCTCCGTCAGAGGGTCCGGGCGACTTCCTTGACTTCGAAGAACTCGAGCTGGTCGCCTTCGCGGATGTCGTTGTAGTTCTTGAGCTTGATGCCGCACTCGAAGCCTTCCTTGACCTCGCGCACGTCGTCCTTGAAGCGCTTGAGCGATTCGAGCTCGCCGGTGTAGATGACGACGTTGTCGCGCAGCAGGCGGAAGCGCGCATTGCGCGTGACCTGGCCGGCGGTGACCATGCAGCCGGCCACGGTGCCGATCTTGCTGGCCACGAACACGCTGCGGATCTCGGCCGTGCCGATCGTCTCTTCCTTCTGCTCGGGCGCCAGCATGCCGGACATCGCCGCCCTGATCTCGTCGACCGCGTCGTAGATGATGTTGTAGTACTTGACGTCGACGCCGCTGGTCTCGGCCAGCTTGCGCGCACCGGCGTCGGCGCGCACGTTGAAGCCGATGACGATCGCCTTGGAGGCGATGGCCAGGTTGATGTCGCTCTCGCTGATGCCGCCCACCGCGGCGTGCACGATCTGCACCTTGACCTCGGGCGTGCTGAGCTTGAGCAGGCTTTGCGCCAACGCCTCCTGCGAGCCCTGCACGTCGGCCTTGACGATGAGCGAGAGCGTCTGCGCGCCTTCGCCCATCTGGTCGAACATCGTCTCGAGCTTGGCCGCCTGCTGGCGCGCCAGCTTGACGTCGCGGTACTTGCCCTGGCGGAAGGTGGCAATCTCGCGCGCGCGGCGCTCGTCGCTGAGGACCATGAACTCGTCGCCCGCCGCGGGCACCTCGGTCAGGCCCTGGATCTCCACCGGCATCGACGGGCCGGCGCTGTCGCAGGCGTTGCCGTCCTCGTCGAGCATGGCACGCACGCGGCCGTAGCTCGAGCCGGCGAGCACGACGTCGCCCTTGGCCAGCGTGCCGCTCTGCACGAGCACGGTGGCGACGGGGCCGCGCCCCTTGTCCAGCCGCGCCTCGATGACCAGGCCCTTGGCTGCGGCCGCGGTCGGCGCGGTGAGCTCGAGCACCTCGGCCTGCAGCAGCACCTGTTCGAGCAGATCGTCCATGCCCTGGCCGGTCTTGGCCGACACCGGCACGAACGGCGTGTCGCCGCCGAAGTCCTCGGGCACCACGCCCTCGGCCACCAGTTCGGCCTTGACGCGCTCGACGTTGGCCTCGGGCTTGTCGATCTTGTTCATCGCCACCACGATCGGCACGCCGGCGGCCTTGGCGTGCGCAATGGCCTCCTTGGTCTGCGGCATGACGCCGTCGTCGGCGGCCACCACCAGGATCACGATGTCGGTGGCCTTGGCGCCGCGCGCGCGCATCGCCGTGAAGGCTTCGTGGCCCGGCGTGTCGAGGAAGGTGATGCTGCCGCGCGCCGTCTCGACGTGGTAGGCGCCGATGTGCTGGGTGATGCCGCCGGCCTCGCCGGCGGCGACGCGGCTGCGCCGCAGGTAGTCGAGCAGCGAGGTCTTGCCGTGGTCGACGTGGCCCATCACGGTGACCACCGGCGCGCGCGGCAGCGCCTCGGCTTCCTGCGCCGCCGTCTCTTCCTCGGTGAAGGCCTCGGGGTCGTCGAGCTTGGCGGCGAGCGCCTTGTGGCCCATTTCCTCGACCAGGATCATGGCGGTCTCCTGGTCGAGCTGCTGGTTGATGGTCACCATCTGACCGAGCTTCATCAGCCGCTTGATGACCTCCGAGGCCTTGACGCTCATCTTGTGCGCCAGGTCGGCCACGGAGATGGTCTCGGGCACGTGCACTTCCTGCACCTGCAGCTCGGGCGTCGCGGCCGCGTGCATCTCGCCCTCGCCGCGTTCGCCGCGCCGCGCGCCGCTGCGCGGGGCGCGCCAGCCGGCACGGCCGGCGCCGCTGTCGCCGCGCGTCCGGAGGCCGGCGCGCTTCTTGGCGGCATCGTCGGCCCAGCTCGAGCTGAGCTTCTCGCTCTTGACCTGCTTCTTGTCGCCCGGCTTGGCGGCGCTCGTCGCCGCACCGGGCGCGCCGGCGGTCTTGGGCTTGTGGATGGTGCCCTTGATCGCCTCCTTGGCGGCCGCGGGCTTGAGCTCCTCGGGCTTCTTGGCGACCAGCGTCTTCTTGGGCGCGGCCATCATCGCGCGGATGGCGGCGGCCTCGGCCTCGGCGGCCTTGCGGCGACGCTCGAGATCGGCCTGGCGGGCGCCCTCCTCGGCCACCTTGTCGGCGGCCTTGACGACGCGCAGCGTGGGCTTGGGAGCCTCGGGCGCCTTGGGTGTTGGCGCTTCGACGGCCTTCTCGGCGCTCTTGTCGCCGCTCTTGTCGGCCGGCGTGTCGACCGCCTTGCCGTCGGCCTTGCCGGCAGCCTCGGCGCCGGCCGGCGCGGCCTCGGCACTCTGGCGGCCCTTGGCGGCTAGCTCCGCGGCCTTGGCGGCCGCCTCGGCGGCGGCGCGCGCAGCGGCGTCGGCGGCGGCCTTCTCGGCAGCCTCACGCGCCTCGCGCTCGGCCTCCTCGCGCAGCCGGGCCTGCTCGGCAAGCTCGGCTTCCTGCCGACGGATCTCCTCGGCCTGCGCACGCGCCTCTTCCTCGCGCCGCGCGAGTTCGAGCTCCTCGGCACTCGGGCCGGCTGCCTCCTCGGGCGGCGCGGCCTCGTCGCGCTTGACGAAGACGCGCTTCTTGCGCACCTCGACCTGGATGGTGCGGGCGCGGCCACTGGCGTCGGCCTGCTTGATCTCGGTGGTGCTCTTCTTGACGAGCGTGATCTTCTTGCGCTCGGCGCCGGGGGTGGTGCCGTGCGAGGTGCGCAGGAACTCGAGCAGGCGCTCCTTGTCCGGCTCGGTGAGCGCGTCGTCGGGCGACTGCTTGCTCACACCGGCCGATTGAAGCTGCTCGAGCAGGGCCGCGGTCGGGCGGTTGAGCTGCGCGGCGAGCTGGGCGACGGTGGTCACGGCCATGTGGCGTTGTTTCCTGCGAGTGATGCTTGGCGTAGGCGGGGTGGCGGGGGCGTCGGGGCGCGCGCGACCTCAGGCGGTGAACCAGTGTTCGCGCGCCTTCATGATCAGGGCCTTGGCGCGTTCCTCGTCGACACCGGTCATCTCGGTCAGTTCGTCCACCGCCAGATCGGCCAGGTCGTCGCGCGTGTGCACGCCGCCGCCGGACAGCTTGGCGATGAACTCGGGCGGCAGCGTCTTGCCGTCGACTTCGAGGTCGCGCAGATCCTGCGAGACCTGCGCCACCTTGTCCTCCTGCTCGATCTCCATCGTCAGCAGGGCGTCCTTGGCGCGCGTACGCAACTCGTGCACCGTGTCCTCGTCGAAGGACTCGATCTCGAGCATCTCCTGCAGCGGCACGTAGGCCACCTCCTCGAGACTGGTGAAGCCCTCGGCGATCAGGATGTCGGCCACCTCCTCGTCGACGTCGAGCTTGTCGACGAAGGTCTTGCGCACCGAGTCGCTCTCCACGGCCTGCTTGGCCTCGGACTCCTCGGCGGTCATGATGTTGATGCGCCAGCCGGTGAGCTCGCTCGCCAGGCGCACGTTCTGGCCGCCGCGGCCGATGGCGATGGCCAGGTTCTCCTCGTCGACCACCACGTCCATCGCGTGACGCTCCTCGTCGACGACGATGCTGTGCACGTTGGCCGGCGCCAGCGCGCCGATCACGAACTGCGCCGGATCGTCGCTCCACAGCACGATGTCGACGCGCTCGCCGGCGAGCTCGTTGGTGACGGCCGTGACGCGCGAGCCGCGCACGCCGACGCAGGTGCCGATCGGGTCGACGCGGCGGTCGTGGCTGACGACGGCGATCTTGGCGCGGCTGCCGGGGTCGCGCGCGCAGCTCTTGATCTCGAGCAGGCCCTGCTCGATCTCGGGCACTTCCTGGGCGAACAGCTCGATCATGAAGCCCGGCGCCGAGCGGCTGAGCATGATCTGCGGGCCGCGCAGCGTGGCGTCGACGCCGAGGATGAAGGCACGCACGCGGTCGCCGCTGCGCAGGTTCTCCTTGGGGATCATCTCGCTGCGCTTCAAGCGCCCCTCGACGCGGCCGCTCTCGACGATCATGTCGCCCTTGTCCAGGCGCTTGACGGTGCCCACGAAGATCTTCTCGCCGCGCGCCAGGAAGTCCGACAGCAACTGCTCGCGCTCGGCGTCGCGGATCTTCTGCAGGATCACCTGCTTGGCGGCCTGCGCGCCGATGCGGCCGATCGGCACCGAGTCGATGGCTTCCTCGATGTAGTCGCCCTCCTCGATGTCGCCGATGCGCTCGCGGGCTTCGGAGAGCAGTTCCTCGGCGTCCGGGTTCTGCAGCCCGGCGCTGTCGGGCACGACCAGCCAACGCCGGAAGGTCTCGTAGTTCCCGGTGTCGCGGTCGACGGCCACGCGGATGTCGACCTCGCCGCCGTGCAGCTTCTTGGTCGCCGAGGCGAGCGCGGCTTCGACGGCGTCGAACACGACTTCGAGATCCACCGTCTTCTCGCGCGAGATGGCATCCACCAGCATCAGCATTTCGCGATTCATCGACTCACCTCTTGATTCACTGCGGCGAGCGGCACCTGCGGTGCGGCCGCTTCTTCTTCGGTCGCCACGTCCGCGCGGCCGGCATCGACCGTCCGGCGGCCCTTGAAATCGAGTACCGGCACCAGACGTGCCTCGCGCACTTCGTCGAGCGTGAAGCCGAGCACCTGCTCGGCCTTGCCGTCCTCGAACACGAGCTGCCAGCCGCCGCCCGTACCGGCGCCGAGGATGCCTTCGAAATGCTTGCGCCCGGCCAGCGGCTCGCGCAGCGTGAGGCGCACCCTGGCACCGACGAAGCGGGCGTAGTCGGCGCCATGGTGCAGCGGACGATCGAGGCCGGGCGACGAGACTTCCAGGCGCGCGTAGTCGACGCCGTCGACCTCGAGCGCGTACTGCAACTGGCGCGTGACCTGCTCGCAGTCGCCGACGGTGACCGCGGCGCCGGGCTCGGCGTACGCGTGGCCGGCCCGGCGGTCGATCGTCACGCGCATGAGGCCGCGCGGCGCGCGCTCCAGGTCGACCAGTTCGTAGCCCAGGCCCTCGACGGTGGCGGCCACCGAGCGCCGCGGGTCGATGGCCGAGGTGAAGGACACAGCGGCCGCAACGGGGCGCCGCGGCGTCTCGCGCGCAGGGCTTGCGGCGCGCGTCGGCGCCAGCGCGCGCGCAGCAACGCCCTGCCGCCCACGCGCAGGACGTGTGCCCTTCGATGCTTGCCTGTCGTTACCCAAACCGCTCGGTCCGCTTGCTCGTCGTCCGGTATGCTCCCGGCGAGCCGCGATCCCCTGCCACGCTGCCGTCGCGGCGGCGTCGGCCAAGACCGGCAATCCGCCCCGGGCAGTCGGGCATAAAAAATGGGCTGGAAGAATCCGCCCACGCAGCACGATCCGGGAAACGGCAAATTATAGCGCGCGCGCCGAAGGCGGGCAACCGTGCCGCGCGGACAGCGGCGCGCATGCCAGAATCGCCGGCGCCGGTCACCGTCCGAATCCGTCGACGGCGGACCGCGCGCAGTCAGCGTTGCAGCCTGGGGGTAGCGATGGGTTTTCTTGCCGGCAAGCGGCTCCTGATCACCGGAGTGCTGTCCAACCGTTCGATCGCCTACGGCATCGCGCGCGCCTGCCGGCGCGAAGGCGCCGAACTCGCGTTCAGCTATGTCGGCGAGCGCTTCAAGGAGCGCATCACCGAGTTCGCCGCCGAGTTCGGCTCCGACCTGGTCTTCGACTGCGATGTCGGCTCCGACGAGCAGATCGCGCATCTGTTCGCGCAATTGGGTGCGCGCTGGGGACAGTTCGACGGCTTCGTGCATTCGATCGGCTTCGCTCCTCGCGAGTCGATCGGCGGCGACTTCTTCGAGGGCTTGTCGCGCGAGGCGTTCCGTGTCGCGCACGACATCTCGGCCTACAGCTTTCCCGGCATGGCCAAGGCGGCGCTGCCCTACCTGCGCCCGCAGGCGGCGCTGCTCACGCTGACCTATCTCGGCGCGGTGCGTGCGGTGCCCAACTACAACACGATGGGACTGGCCAAGGCCTCGCTCGAAGCCAGCGTGCGCTACCTCGCCGCCGCACTCGGCCGGCGCGGCATCCGCGTCAACGGCATCTCGGCCGGGCCGATCAGGACGCTGGCGGCCTCGGGGGTGAAGGATTTCGGACGGCTGCTCGGCGTCGCCGCGGCCAGCGCACCGCTCGGGCGCAACGTCACGATCGACGAGGTCGGCAACGTCGCCGCGTTCCTGCTGTCGGACCTGGCCAGCGGCGTCACCGCCGAAATCACCTACGTCGACGCCGGCTTCAGCCAGGCCGTGGCCGACGTGGGTGCGACGGGCTAGCGATCGATCGACACGCCGGCCGGCCGGACGCATTCACCGCACGTCGGCAAGTGCCGCCTCAAGCGCGCCGGACGCAGTCGACGAAGTAGCGCCGCGGCCCGCCGTTCTCGTCCTCGACGAGGCCGTGCACGTCGGTCTCGAAGCCGGGGAACGCGGTGTTGAACTCGCGCGTGAAGCGCAGGTAGTCGATGATCCTGCGGTTGAAGCGCTCGCCCGGAATCAGCAACGGGATACCCGGCGGATAAGGCGTCAGCAGCGAGGTCGTGACGCGCCCCTCGAGGTCGTCGATGCCCACGCGCTCGGTCTCGCGGTGCGCGATGCGGCCGAAGGCGTCGCTCGGCTTCATGACGGGCTGCAGGTCCGACAGGTACATCTCGGTGGTCAGGCGCGCGATGTCGCCCTTGGCGTACATCTCGTGCATGCCCTGGCACAGGTCGCGCAGCCCCATGCGCTCGTAGCGCGGATGCGCCGCGATGAACTCGGGCAGGATGCGCCACATCGGCGCATTGCGGTCGAAGTCGTCCTTGAACTGCTGCAGCGCGGTGAGCAGCGTGTTCCAGCGGCCCTTGGTGATGCCGATCGTGAACATGATGAAGAACGAGTACAGGCCCGTCTTCTCGACCACCACGCCGTGCTCGGCGAGGAACTTGGTGACCACGCCGGCCGGGATGCCGGTCTTGGCGAACTTGCCGGAAAGGTCCAGGCCCGGCGTGACGATCGTGCACTTGATCGGGTCGAGCATGTTGAAGCCGTCGGCGAGCGCGCCGAAGCCGTGCCACTTGTCGCCGGCCTTGAGCATCCAGTCGGCCTGGCGGCCGATGCCCTCGGGCGCCAGCTTCTCGGGTCCCCAGACCGTGAACCACCAGTCGCGCCCGAACTCCTGGTCGACCTTGCGCATGGCGCGCCGGAAGTCGAGCGATTCGGCGATGCTCTCCTCGACCAACGCGCGCCCGCCCGGCGCCTCCATCATCGAGGCGGCCACGTCGCAGCTGGCGATGATCGCGTACTGCGGCGACGTGCTGGTGTGCATCAGGTAGGCCTCGTTGAAGAGGTGGCGGTCGAGCTTGCACTCGAGCGCGTCCTGCACCAGCACCTGACTGGCCTGGCTCAGGCCGGCCAGCAGCTTGTGCGTGCTCTGCGTCGACCACACCATCTGCGTCTTCGGCCGCGGGCGCTTCTTGCCCATCGCGTGAAACTGGCCGTAGAAGTCGTGGAACGCGGCGTGCGGCAGCCAGGCCTCGTCGAAATGCAGGTTGTCGATGTAGCCGTCGAGCGCGTGCTTGATCGTCTCGGTGTTGTAGAGCACGCCGTCGTAGGTGCTCTGCGTGAGCGTGAGGATGCGCGGGCGCACCTTGTCGGCATCGACGCCGGCCAGCAGCGGATTGGCAGCGATCTTCTTGCGGATCGCCTCGGGCGAGAACTCGGCCTGGCGGATCGGGCCGATGATGCCGTGGTGGTTGCGCGTCGGCGTGAGGAAGACCGGCACCGCGCCGGTCATCACGATCGCGTGCAGGATCGACTTGTGGCAGTTGCGGTCGACCACCACCACGTCGCCTGGCGCCACCGTGTGGTGCCAGACCATCTTGTTGCTGGTGCTGGTGCCGTTGGTGACGAAGAAGCAGTGGTCGGCATTGAAGATGCGCGCCGCGTTGCGCTCGCTGGCCGCCACCGGGCCGGTGTGGTCGAGCAGCTGGCCGAGTTCCTCGACCGCGTTGCAGACGTCGGCGCGCAGCATGTTCTCGCCGAAGAACTGGTGGAACATCTGCCCGACCGGGCTCTTGAGGAACGCCACGCCGCCCGAGTGCCCGGGGCAGTGCCACGAGTACGAGCCGTCCTGCGCGTAGTCCATCAGCGCCTTGAAAAAGGGCGGCGCCAGGCCGTCGAGGTAGCTCCTGGCCTCGCGGATGATGTGGCGCGCCACGAACTCGGGCGTATCCTCGAACATGTGGATGAAGCCGTGCAGCTCGCGCAGCACGTCGTTCGGGATGTGCTGGCTGGTGCGCGTCTCGCCGTACAGGTAGATCGGGATGTCGGCATTGCGCCAGCGGATCTCCTGGATGAACTTGCGCAGGTTCAGCACCGCCGGGTCGAGCTCGGGACCGGGCGAGAACTCCTCGTCGTCGATCGACAGGATGAAGGCGCTGGCGCGGCTTTGCTGCTGCGCGAACTGCGACAGGTCGCCGTAGCTGGTGGCGCCGAGCACCTCGAAGCCTTCCTTCTCGATCGCCGCGGCGAGCGCGCGGATACCCAGGCCCGAGGCATTCTCGGAGCGGAAGTCCTCGTCGATGATGACGATCGGGAAGCGAAAGCGAAGCATGGGCGAAGGCGGCTGGGTGGGAAGTGCGCAGCGGTGATCTCGGCGGCAGCGGCGCCGAAAGCGGCGCTCGCCGTAGACCGGCCGCGGCGCAGGCGGCGCAAGGCCGCACAGTGTAGGGGCACACGCCGGCGGCGGCGGCGTCGCTACACTGGCCGCGCGGCCGGCGTCGGCCCGACGAGACAGCGAGGCTCAAGGCATGGACTGGAACGCGACGACCTACTGGTGGATCGCCGGCGGCGTGCTGGTGGCGGCCGAGCTCGCCAGCGGCACCTTCTACCTGCTGATGCTGGCCGTCGGCTGCGTCGCCGGCGCGCTGGCCGCGCATCTGGGCCTGTCGGAGACGGTGCAGGTGGCCACCGCCGCCATCGTCGGCGGTGGCGCGACGGCGCTGTGGCACTTCAAGCGCTTTCGCCATCCGCGCAGCGCGCCCGCGCAGGCCAATCGCGACGTCAACCTCGACATCGGCCAGACCGTGCGCGTCGAGCGCTGGCTGGCCGACGGCACGGCGCGCGTCGCCTACCGAGGTGCGCAGTGGACGGTGCGCCACGCCGGCGGCGGCACGCCGCAGCCGGGCGAACACGTCATCGTCGCCGTGCAAGGCACCGTGCTCGCCGTCGAGCCGATGCCCTCGA
Source organism: Burkholderiales bacterium (assembly GCA_028869005.1). Classification (GTDB taxonomy): domain Bacteria; phylum Pseudomonadota; class Gammaproteobacteria; order Burkholderiales; family Burkholderiaceae_C; genus Rubrivivax. The sequence goes on from JAGWTJ010000110.1 coordinate 11,006, forward strand.
CGGTGCCGGCGGCGCCGACCTGAACGTCATCGCAGAGATCCGAACGCCCTGCCAGACCACGAAAGCCCGTCATGGAAGTCGCCCTCGTCCTCGTCGTCATCGCCATCATCTTCGTCGTCCAGACCTACAAGATCGTGCCGCAGCAGCACGCCTGGGTCGTCGAGCGCCTGGGCAAGTACGACCGCACGCTGACGCCGGGGCTGAAGTTCGTGATCCCCTTCGTCGAGCGCGTGGCCTACAAGCACTCGCTCAAGGAAGTGCCGCTGGACGTGCCCAGCCAGGTCTGCATCACCAAGGACAACACGCAGCTGCAGGTCGACGGCATCATCTACTTCCAGGTCACCGACCCGATGCGCGC
>JAGWTJ010000111.1 GCA_028869005.1 Burkholderiales bacterium
CGGCGTCGGCGCGGGGGACACCGGCTCGGGCGCGAGCAGCTTGCGCGCCTGCGCGCCACGCGGCAGGTGCAGGCCCATCGCGCTGGTCAGTTGCGCCAGCCGCCCGCGCGCCGTCTGCGCGGCGCTGGCGATCTGCGCTGCGCTCATCTCGAGCACGCCGGCGTAGGCCTCGGCCGCCGCCGCCAGCGCATCGCTGCCGTCGCCGGCACCACGCTGCAGCAAGGCGTCGGTCAGGCTGTTGGCCGCACGCCCCAGCCAGCGCGCTCGCTCCACCCCGCGCGGCAGCGGCCGCGCCGGAGGGTCTCCCTGCGGCTCGCGCATCGCCAGCTGCAGGCTCTCGGGCAGACCCCAGGCGCGGGCCACGCCGGCGCCGAGCTCGTCCAGGCCGATGCCGAGCACGCGCAGCGCCGCCGCGTCGCGCGCGGCGCGCGGCGCCTGCCCATCGGGCAGCTGCTTGCGGATCTGCTGCGCCTCCTCGGGGAAGTAGTACTCGGTGAGCAGCCGCCCGAGGTTCTGAAACATCGAGCCGAGAAAGGCTTCCTCGCTGTCACGTTGCGACGGCACGAGTTCGGCGGCCAGCGCTCCGGCCATCAGCGCGCGCACGAACTCCTCGCGAAGTTGCGAGGCGTGCGCCTTGTCCTGCATGTGCTCGAGCAGCAGCACCGCCAGCGCCATGTTGCGGATGCCGGCGAATCCCACCAGCGACACCGCGCGCGACACGGTCTGCACGCCGCCGCCGGCGACCGACGTGAAGTGCACCGAGTTCACCATGCGCAGCAGCTTGTTGGTGAGCGCCACGTCGCGCAGCAGCTCTTCGGTGAGCGCGCCCAGATTGGCGCTTTCCGACGACGCCACGCGCTGGATGCGCAGCACCGAGTCCGACAGCGCCGGGAAGTCGCTCTTGTGGCGCATGCGCCGCAGCAGGAACTCCAGCGTGCCGTGACTGGCCGCGGGCGGCGGCGCCTCGGCCGGCGCGAGCCAGGCGGCGAGCGCCGCATGCATCGAGCGCGCGCCGTCGTAGCGCGTCGCCACGTCGCGCGCCAGCGCGCGCTGCACGATGCCGCGCAGCGTGGCGTCGACGGCGACCTCACCCGGCAGCACGAGGTCTTCGAGCTGCACGCGCTCGACGTAGCGCCACGGATCGCGCTCGCGCATCAGCGGCGCACCGGCCAGCAATTCGCCGAGCAGCATGCCGGCGGCGAAGACGTCCATCGCCGGCTGTGGTGCTTCGCCGCGCGCGGCCTCGGGTGACATGTAGCCGGGCGTGCCGACGACACGCCCGTCGCCCTGCGCCTTGCCCTGCGCCACGCGCGCGGCGATACCGAAGTCCATCACCCGCGCCCGACCGTCGCGGCCGAGCAGGATGTTCGACGGCTTCAGGTCGCGATGCACGATGCCTTGTGCGTGCGCCGCCGCCAGCGCGTCGAGAACGCCGAGCAGCAGTTGCACCGCCTCGCGCGCCGGCCACTTGGGCCGCGCGCGGCGCTGCTCGGCGAGGGTCGGACCGTCGACGAACTCGAACACCAGATAGGGTTGGCCGTCGGCTTCGTCGGCCTCGAACACCGGCACGACGTGCGCGTGCGACAGCCGGCTCACCGCACGCGCCTCGTGCAGCCATTCGCTCAGGTCGCCGGCGTCGGCGCCGGGATCGAGCAGCTTGAGCGCCACCTCGCGCTCGAGCCGCGCATCGTGCGCCAACCAGACCGACGCCTGCGCGCCGCGGCCGAGCTCGCGCACGAGCTCGAAGCGGCCCAGGCGCCTGCCGCCGCACGCGGCCGCGACGGCGCTCACGCGATGCCCCTCGGCGCTACGCGCCGCGCGACCGGCACTCGACAACGGCCCGGTACGCTCACGAAGCCAGCCTCGATGCGCTGCGGCTGCGCCCGGCGACAGGCGCCGGATCGGCGAGCGGCGCGGGCATCGTCAATCCCGGCTGCGAGATCGGCTCGTCGGCGCCGCCCTGCAGGGCCGACTGCAGATCGCGCCAGGCGAAGCCGAGCGCACGACCGTAGCGCTGCACCACGCGCTGCAGCGCCGGCGCGACGCGCGGCGCCGGCAGCGCGAGCGCATCCACCGTCTCGTGCGCACAACTGGCGACGGCGCGCAGCACCTCGTCATCGTTGGCCGGGCCATGCACCGGCGCGCCGAGCGGCAGTCGACGCAGCAGCATGCACACCGTGTCGTCCAGGCCCCAGCCGCGCGCCACCGCAATGCCGATGGCTTCGACGCCGGCGCCGAGCACGGCGCAGCCGGCGCTCTCGTCGCTCATCCCGGGCTCCTCGGGCTCGCCCTCACGCGCGGCCGGGCCGGGCTGCACGAGGCGCGCGATCTGTTGCGCCTCGTCCGGGAAGTGGTACTGCACGACGAGTCGTCCGAGCGCCTGCATCAGCGTCACCAGATACACCACCTCGGCGTCGTAACCGGCCGGTCGCAGCGCGAGCGCGATACGGCCGGCGCGCTTGCAACGGGCCAGCAGTTGCTCGAGTTGGGCGGCGCCGGCGTCGGCTAGCGGTCCGGGCCAGGGCCGCAGGCCGAGCGCCGCTCGGCGCACGCCTTCGAGGCCGACCATCGCGATCGCGCGGCGCACGGTCAACACCGGGCCGTGGCCGGCGCTGGCCGCAGCGCGCGCCTGCGTGCTGTTGACGGTGCGCAGCAACTCGAAGGCGAGCGCGACATCCTCGAGCACGACCTCGGCCAGGTCGCTCGTGCGTTCGCCCGCTGCGCCCGCGATGCGCGCCGCGCGCACCGGCGCGCCCGGCGCCGAGGGCAGCGCGCCGGCCGCGCGCAGCCGGTCGCCGAGCAGCGCGAGCACGCCGCCACCGGCGGCCGACTCGGTGCTCAACCAACCCTCGAGCGCACCGAGCAGCGTGCGCGCATTGCGGTAGCGCTGGCGCTCCTGGCGATCGGTGGCGCGGTTGACGATGGCGCGCAGCGGCTCGGCGACCCGGCGCGCGCCGCTCCAGCTCAGGCGCACGAAGTCGCGCCCGAGCGGCGGCAACCGGTCGACGACGCGGCCGACGTCGGGCTCATCGAGCGCGGGTGCGCCGCCGAGCAGGTGGTGCAGCACCACGCCCAGCGCCAGCACGTCGCGCTCGGCGGCGCGCCGATGCTGGCGCAGCGTGCGCGTGTCGATGGTGTCGAGTTCGCGGTCGTCTTCGTGCGCCGGCGTGCCGGCGGCCAGGCCGGCGCACTGCAGTTGTCCGGCGTCGCTCACCAGCAGCAGCCACGGCTCGATGTCGCCGTGGCTGATGCCCGCCTCGTGCGCGTAAGCCAGGCCGCGCAGCGCCTGCGCCGCGAGCGCCGCGGCCTCGGTGCCGGGCATGCCGTCGCGCGGCATGCGGTCGGCCAGCGTCGCGCGGCCGCGAAGATCGTGCAGCACGAACGGCCAGCCGCCCTGCATGCCGATCTCGAGCACCGGCGCGAGTTGCGGATGCTCGAGGCGTGCAGCGCGGCGCACGGCCGCCGTCCAGCTTTCCAGCGCCGCACGCTCGGCCGGTTGCAGGCGCGGCAGCACCAGCATGCGCTCGGCGCCGTCGGGTTCGAGCGCAAGCCAGGCCATCGTGCGCCGGCTCTTGCCCAGCAGTCGCAGCAGTTGCAGGCGGCCGAACACGCGGACGGCCGCAGCGGCCGCACCGGCGGCATCGGTGGCGCCAGCGCCGTCGGCGGCGTGTCGTGACGTGTTCGGGGCAGGCATGGCTCGTGGCATTGGAGCGCAGCGGCCCCACGGGCGTTCGGTCGAACAGGGCAGGCAAAGCGGCGCAGAACGGCCGCTGCCTCCGGGTCGGTCGACCTTCCTCCGGCATCGGCCGGCAGGCAGCGGCGCGCGACCGCTACAGCTCGATCAGCGCGCCCTCGGCGGTGATGAACGCCGCGCGTACGCGCGCGGCCGGCTTGGCCGCGACGAGCGCCGCGCGGTAGCATGCCATCTGCTCGCGGTAGGCCGGCACGTCGTGCGGCGCGCGCTCGAGCTTGAAATCGAGCACCCACCAGACCGTGCCGCCGTCGTCGTCGGCCAGTTCGACGAGGCGATCGAGCCGCAGCAGGCGTCCGTCGTGCGCCAGCGTCACTTCGCTGCCGGCCCAGCGCAGCTCCGGCCCGGTGAAGAAGCGCGCAGTGTCGGGCCCGCCGACCACGGCTTCGACCCAGCACTGCAGCGCGGCGGCATGCGCCGCCGGCAACGCGAACTCGGCCAGCGCCGCCTGGCAGGCGGCGGGCCACTGTGCGGGCGGCAACGGCCGCGCACTGTGGCCGACCCACTCCAGCACGCGGTGCAGCGCCTGACCCAGACGCGCTGCCTCGGGCTCGGACGCGGCGGCGCCGGCCTCGGCGCTCGGCAGTGCGGGCCGCCAGGTCGGCGTCGGCAAGGTCGGCACGATCGCGACGGCGCAGTCCGCCGCACCCGCCGCGCCGGCGGCGTCGGCCTCGGTCAGGTCCGCCGCCTGCCAGGGCGCAGCGACCGCCGCGAGGCGCGCCCACCAACTGGGCGTCGGCGCTGCCGTCGCGGCCTCGGTGCAACTGACGAGCAGGCGCTCGCGCGCGCGCGTCATCGCCACGTACAGGCCGTTGAGCTCCTCGGCCTCGGCGCGCGAGCGCTGCTGCTGCCAGTCGTCGGCGAGCGACGGCGGCACGGCGGCCGCCTTGCGCACGAACGCGACGCGGCGCGGCGCGCTCGCCGCCGGCGGCCAGTCGACCAGCAGTTCGGGATCGCCGTTGCGGCGCGGCGATGCGTCGCTGTCCACCAGGACCACGGCGCGCGATTCGAGTCCCTTGGCGCCGTGCACGGTCAGCAATTGCACGGCGTCGGCGGGCGCGCTGCGGTGCGCGAGCACGCGGCCGGCGCGCAGCTCGCGCACGAAGCCGTAGGCCGTGGCAAAGCGGCCTCCGTTGTGTTCGAGCGCGGCGCCGAGCAGCGCCTGCAGCGCCTGCAGCGCGACCGCCCGGCGGCCCGCGGGCACGGACAGCGCCATGCGTTCGAGCACCTCGCCTTCGTGCACGATGCGGTCCAGCAGATCGTGCGGCGGCAGCCGGTGCGCGAGCGAGCGCCAGCCGCGCAGCAGCCGCGCCGCGCGCTGCAGCGCAGCCGCGGTCGGCGCGCTAGCGCCGCACAGCACATCGAGCCAGCACGCGCCGTCCGCCTGAGCCGCCTGCGCGAGCTCCACCAGCGCGTCGTCGTCGGCGCCGAAGATCGGGCTCTTGAGCGCACGCGCGAGCGACAGGTCGTGTCCCGGTGAGGCCAGCACGTCGAGCAGTGCGACCACGTCCAGCACCTCGGGCACGCGGTGCAGTTCGAGCTTCTCGGCCAGCGCATGCGGCACGCCGGCTGCCGCCAGCGCATCGGCCACCGCAGCGAGCGCGACGCGCCGGCGCGCCAGCACCATGACCTCGCCCGGCGCGAAACCGTCGCCGCGCACGAGTTGCGCGACCGCCGCGGCGACACGCCGGGCCTCCAAGGCGCGGCGCTGCTGCTCGGCCTCGTGCCGCGGCACCGTGAGCGAGTCACGCCAGATCGCGCTCGGTGCCTCGCGCGCCGCCGCGCGCGGTCGCGCCGGCACCGGCGGCAACGCGAGCACGACGCCGGCCGCTGTCGATTCGGTGGTGTGGTGGCGAAACGGCGTCATGCCGGCCGCGGCCAGCGGCTCGAACACACGGTTCAGCGCCTCGATCAGCGCTGGCGCGCTGCGCCGCGTGTGGTCGCACTGCAGTCGCCGGCCGCCCAGGGCCTGCACCACGAAGTCGCTGGCGGCATCGAACAGGCGCGGCTCGGCGCCGCGGAAGCGGTAGATGCTCTGCTTGGGATCGCCGACGATGAAGACGGCCAGCGGCCGCTGGCCGCTCGCCCCGCCGCCGGCGCCGGCGTAAGCGGCCAGCCAGCCGGCGAGCGCGCGCCACTGCGACGGACTGGTGTCCTGGAACTCGTCGATCAGCAGATGGCGCACGCGCTGGTCCAGCCGCTGCTGCACCCAGGCCGCCGCGTCGCCGTCGCCCAGCAGCGCCTCGGCAGCGAAGTCCAGGTCGTCCATGTCGACGAGTCCGCGCGCTCGCTTGAGCTCCCCGTATTCGCGACGCAGCAGGCGCGAGAACTGCACGAGCGCGAGATGGTCGATGCGAGCGTCGTGCTGCGCTTGCATCTGCCGCACGCGAGCGAGCGCGGCCAGGGCGGCATCGACCTCGTCGTCGGCGCCCAGGTGCTGACGCTTGGCGCCTTCCTTGTTGGCCAGCGCATCCCAGGCACCCTCGAGCGCCTGGCTGGCGTCGCCCGCCGCCGCCGCCGCCAGCGCCTGCGCCAGTGCGTCCGCCGCCTTCTGTGCCGTGCGCTTGCCGCGGCCGAGCGCGCGCGCCAGCGCCTCGAGACGGCTGCGCAGCGCCGCGTCCGCCACCAGCAGTTCGGCCGGCTCGGTCAATGCGGCGCATTCGGGCCACCGCACCGACGCCGCCGGCACCGCGTCGGCGAGCGTGCCGGCATCGTCGGCGCGCGCGATGACGGCGCGCTGCTGCCACGCCGCTTCGAGCCACTGCTGCCAGCGGAAGCGGCCGACGCGTTCGACCATCGCCACGTAGACCTGGCGCAGCGCGTCGTCTTTCAGCACGGCGCGCTGCAGGCGCGCGAAGAGCGGCGCGCGCAGCGTCGCGGTGTCCTCGATCAGCTCGTTCGCGGCGGGCAGTCCGAGCGTGCGCAGCACGGCGAACGGCGCATGCGCAAGCAACTGCGCGAACCAGGCGTGAAAGGTGCGCACCTCGACGCCGCGGCCGCCGTGCAGCATGCGCTCGCGCAGCGCGGCTAGCGCGGGAGCGAGCGCTTCGGCCTCGCTCGCGGTGAGGCCGCGCTGGGTCAGCGCGTGCACACGCTCGGCCTGCGTGCCGGCGCCGTCGGCCCAGTCGGCAAGCCATGCGTCGAGCCGCTCGCGCATTTCGCCGGCGGCCTTGCGCGTGAAGGTGATGGCGAGAATCTCGCCCGGCTCGGCGCCGGCAAGCAGCGCGCGCACGATGCGCGAGACCAGCATCCAGGTCTTGCCGGCGCCGGCGCAGGCCTCGACGACGACGCTGCGCGCCGGATCGCAGGCCGCGGCGTAGAAGGCGGCGCGGCCGACTCCCGCGCCGTCGATGGCGTAGGCCGCCTCGGTCGTCACGCGGCCTCCGGGTCCACGGCCGGCGTGCACCAGTGGTCGCGCCGGCACAGGCCGCGCGCCTCGCAGTGCTCGCAGACCTCGCCCTCGCCGAGCGCGTCCAGCGTGGCACCGTCGCGCACGCGCCGCATCTCGTCGGCCAGTCCGGCGACCAGCGCCGCGGCGCTGCGCTGCACGTCGGCGTGGGCGATCTCGCGCGGAGCGTCGCGGCCGTCGAGCGCGAGATAGCAGGCTTGCAGCGGCGTGGCATCGCCGAGCAGCGCCGCGTAGAAGGCGAGTTGTGTGTCCTCCAGCGGCTCGGCCACCTTGCGCCGCAGCTTCGCCGCATCGCCGGTCTTGTAGTCGATGACCTGGCGCGTGCCTTCGGGGCCGGCGTCGACGCGGTCGAGCCGCCCGCGCAGCACCGTCGGTGCGAGCGCCGCGGGTGCGGCATGGGCATCGACCTCGCCGGCCTGCCAGTGCCAGCCCGTGGCCTCGCGCTGCACGACCCAGCGCAGATAGGCCGGCGCAAACGCCTCGAAGCTGGCGCGAAACGGCAGCAGTCCGGCCTCGTCGAGACCCTGCTCGGTCGTGGCCTGGGCCGCCGCCTGCTGCAGTCGCGTCGCATCGTCCAGCACTGCCGCGCCCGGCGCCGCACGCGCCGCGTGAAAGTGCTGCAGCACGAGGTGCAGCCACTCGCCGTAATCGCGCTTCGCGACGTCGGCCTCGAGTTCTGCGGGCTCGTCCAGCCGCAGCACGGCGCGCGCGAAGAAGCGGTAGGGGCAGTCGCGCAAGGCCTCGACCTGCGTCGCGCTCAACGCGGCCGGCAAGGCCCCGGCCGCCACCGGATGCGGCGGCGCCAGCGGCGTCGCTGCCAGTTCGCGCCGCGGTGTCGGTGCCGCGTCCAGCGGCCAGGGCGGCGCGCCACGGCGCGCGGCCTCGAGCAGCAGCCACTGCAGGTCGGGACTGTCGGCGACGACCTCTCCTTCGTCCAGGCGGCGGCGCAGCAGCGTGATCGCCGGCACCCGCATCAGTTGCGCGAGTGCAAAGCGCTGGCGCTGGCGCGCTTCGGCGCGCGTGCCGAGGCCGAATTCGGCCGCCAGCGCTTCACCCACCAACGACGCGGCCGGCGCCGCCTGGCCCAGGTGCCGGTGGTCGGCCGCCGGCACCACCGCGTGGGCGAAGGGACGTAGGGTGGCGCGCGCCAGCGGCGTGATGACGACAGCCGCGCCGGCGCCGGGCAGCGGCGTGTAGCTGCGTACCTCGAGCGCCGCCGCGACCCACGCAGCGAAGGCCGCGAGATCGAGCGTCGGCGCGTCGGCTTCGGCGCCCCAGCTCATGCCATCGTCATCCAGACGCAAGGCAGCCAGCACCTGCGTTCCGGCGTCGTCAGCCGCCAGTTGCGCGGCGCTGTCGTCCGCGCGCAGACAGGCGGCCAGCCCTTGCAGCCAGTCGTGCAGGCCGCGCCGCCCCGGTTGCGCGAGCGGCACGAGGTGCTGCGCCGCGGCGTGCTCCAGGCGCGCGCCGGCCGCACGATCGGGGACGCGGCGCCGGCCGCGCCAGGCGGCCTCCAGGCTGCGCAGCGCTGCCGCGTCGGCCGATGGCCAGGTGGTCAGCCAGTCGAGCCAGGCGTCGCTGCCGGGTGGGGCCTGCGCGGCGCGCAGCAGCGCCATCAGGCGGGCGGCGGCACGCGTGGTGCTGAGCTGCCAGCCTGTCTCGTCGATCAGCGGCACATCGGCGCGCTCGAGCAAGGCGCGCACGCGGCGCACCAGCGAGCGATCGAGCGCGACCAGCGCGACCGGCGTGCGTCCCGCGTCGAGGGCCTCGATGACGGCCAGGGCCGCGGCGCGCGCCTCGTCCTCGGCGTCGTCGCACAACCAGCGCGTGGCGAGCGCGGGGCGAGCCACGCCGGCGAACGGCGAGTCGGGTGGTGCGTCCGCCACCAGCCGCAGCACGGGAACGGGGTCATGGGCCGAACGGGCGGCAGTCACGTCGTCGCTCCCCTCCTGGGCGAGCACGCCGTCGATGAGCGCGTCGAAGCCGCCGATTTCGACCGCGATCCAGGCCGTCGGCCGATGCGCGAACAACCGGTCGGTGGCCGCGCTCACGCCCTCGGCACACCACGACACGGCGGCGCCCAGCAGCCGTGCCTCGAGCTGCGCTGGGCCGGCCGCACCGCCCGCCGAACCAGCAGCCGAACCACCCGCCGTACGCGCGCCGACGACGGCCAGGAAGGCCGGGCGCTGCGCCGGCGGCCGCGCCAGTGCAGCGTCGCGCACCCGGTGCGCTGCATCGACGAGCAAGGTCGCCAAGTGCTCGAGGTCGCCCAGCGACATCGCCGGCTCGGCGGCGCCGAGCAGACGCCGCACGCGCGCACCGGCTGCAAGCCGGTCGACCAGCACATCGCCGCTGACGTGCCCCGGCAGCGCCTGCGGCGGCGGACCGAGCGCGGCCGCCAGCGTCAGCGGCGTCTCGATGCGTGGCGGCCAGCCACCGAAGCCGCTCGCGGCGGCAAAGGCGGCGCGCGCCGGACCTAGCAGCGCGGCAAAAGGCAGCAGCACGATGGCCTCGCGTGCCGCCAGGTCCCGCGCCTGCAGCCAGGCGGCCGCGCGCGCCGCCGCCTCGGCCCACAGCGCGGGCACGTCGGTGTCGGTCGGCAGCTGGATCGTTTCCGTTGTCGGCATGCGGGCACAGGGGCCCAGCCGCCTAACGGAACGGGCCATATGTCAGAATGATTGTGCTCTCGGCGATGTCGGCGATTCGTTGGTCGCGGCACGCCATCCTTGGAGGAACCCCATGGCCAGCGATCTCATCAAGCACGTCACCGACGCCACCTTCGACGGCGACGTCCTCAAGTCCGACAAGCCCGTGCTGGTCGACTACTGGGCCGAGTGGTGCGGCCCGTGCAAGATGATCGCGCCCATCCTCGACGAGGCGGCGGCGCAGTACGGCGAGCGGCTGCAGATCGCCAAGATGAACGTCGACGAGAACCGCGACGTGCCGGCCAAGTACGGCATCCGCGGCATCCCGACGCTGATGCTGTTCAAGGGCGGCGAGCTCGTCGCCACCAAGGTCGGCGCGATGCCCAAGGCGCAGCTCACCGCGTTCCTCGACGGTCATCTATAATCGCGCCTCAACCGGGCACGGCTCGACGCACTGAGTCGCACCGTACCCGGTCTGCCGCCCGGATTCCTTCGCGCGCGCCCTCGCCGGCCACCCCGGCTTGAGGTCGCCGCCCGGGCCCCAAGCTCCCCGCTTCGTACTCCAGTCCGCCGTGCCGGCGGGCTCGCCTCCGTGGGCCTGTCGGTCCGCGGCCGGTGACCGCTAGAAGGTGCCCGCCCGATGCATCTGTCCGAACTCAAGACCATGCAGATCGCCAAGCTCATCGAGATGGGCGAGGCGCTCGAGATCGAGAACGTCAGCCGCCTGCGCAAGCAGGAACTGATGTTCGCGATCATGAAGAAGCGCGCCAAGGGCGGCGAGCAGGTGTTCGGCGACGGCGTGCTCGAAGTGCTGCCCGACGGCTTCGGCTTCCTGCGCTCGATCGACACCAGCTACATGGCGTCGACCGACGACATCTACCTGAGCCCGAGCCAGATCCGCCGCTTCAACCTGCACACCGGCGACATGATCGAGGGCGAGGTGCGCATCCCCAAGGACGGCGAGCGCTACTTCGCGCTGACCAAGCTCGACAAGGTCAACGACGGCCTGCCCGAGAACAACAAGCACAAGGTGATGTTCGAGAACCTGACGCCGCTGTTCCCCAAGGAGCAGATGCGCCTGGAGCGGGACATCAAGGGCGAGGAAAACATCACCAGCCGCGTGATCGACATCATTGCCCCCATTGGCCGTGGTCAGCGCGCGCTGATCGTCGCCCAGCCCAAGTCGGGCAAGACGGTGATGATGCAGCACATCGCGCACGCCATCACCGCCAACTACCCCGATGTGCACCTGATGGTGCTGCTGGTGGACGAGCGCCCCGAAGAAGTGACCGAGATGCAACGCAGCGTGCGCGGCGAGGTCATCTCCTCCACCTTCGACGAACCGGCCGCCCGCCATGTGCATGTGGCCGAGATGGTGATCGAGCGCGCCAAGCGTCTGGTCGAACTCAAAAAGGACGTGGTGATCCTGCTGGACTCCATCACCCGCCTGGCCCGCGCCTACAACAACGTGGTGCCCAGCTCCGGCAAGGTGCTGACCGGCGGTGTGGACGCCA
>JAGWTJ010000367.1 GCA_028869005.1 Burkholderiales bacterium
CGCCGGCGACGTGGTGCTCAGCACGGTCTACAACGGCCGCATCGACGCCGCCAACCGCGAAGGCAAGAACCTGAAGATCACCTGGACCGGCGGCATCTACGACCTCGACTACTGGGTCATTCCGAAGGGCACGCCGAACCAGGCCGCGGCGATCAGGTTCATCCAGTTCGCCAGCACGCCCGCCGCGCAAGCCGAGTACGCGAAGAACATCGCTTACGGCCCGACCAACAAGAACGCGCTTTCGCGCCTCGATGCGAAGGTGCTCGCCAATCTGCCGACGGCGCCGGCCAACTCGGTCGACGCGCTGCAGTTCGACCTGAAGTTCTGGGCCGACCAGGGCGAGCAGCTCGAGAAGCGCTTCGCTTCGTGGGCGGCGCAATGACGCGACCGTGAGTGCGGCCGTGAGCCCGGCCCGCGCGTCCGCACTGCCCGGCGGCGCCGACACGCGCGGCCTGCGCCGCTCGCTGGTGCGCGCCGAGCAGCGCAGGAAGCTGCGCGCCATCGCGCTGACCTTGCCGCTGCTGATCTATCTGGCGCTGACGTTCCTGGTGCCGATCGGCGTGCTGCTGGAGCGCGCGATCGAGAACCCCGAGGTCGCCGCGGCGCTGCCGCGCACCGCTGCCGAACTCGGTGACTGGGATCGCGAAGGCACGCCGCCGGCGGCGGCCTATGCGGCGCTGGCGCGCGACCTGGCGGGCCTGCCCGACATCTCCGATGCCGGTGCGCTGGCGCGGCGCCTGAACAGCGAGGTGCCCGGAGCGCGCTCGCTGGTCATGAGCACCTATCGCGCGCTGCCGCTGCCGCAGATCAACGCGGCCAGCCCGGCTGCCGACGTGAAGGCGGCGCTGCTGGCGCTCGACCCGCGCTGGGGCGAGGCCCCCTACTGGCAGGCGATCGCGAAGAACCGCTCACGCTGGACCCCCGACTACCTGCTGAGCGCGGTCGACCTCAAGCGCAACGCCAAGGGCGCGGTGGTGCGGGTCGAACCCGACCAGCGCGCGTTCGGCCGCATTCTCGTGCGCACCTTCGAGATCAGCCTGGCCGTGACGCTGTGGTGCCTGGCGCTGGCCTATCCGCTGGCCTACTGGCTCAGCACGCTGCCGCGGCGCAAGGCCAACGTCCTGATGATCCTGGTGCTGGTGCCGTTCTGGACCTCGATCCTGGTGCGCGTGGCGGCGTGGATCGTGCTCCTGCAGTCCGAGGGCCTGGTCAACCGCGCGCTGATGGGTCTGCACCTGATCGACCATCCGCTGGCGCTGCTCTTCAATCGCACCGGCATCGTCATCGCGATGGTGCACATCCTGCTGCCGTTCATGATCCTGCCGCTGTACAGCGTGATGACGAGCGTGCCGCCGACCTATCTGCGCGCCGCCGTGTCGCTCGGCAGCCCGCCGCTGGCGGCGTTCTTGCGCGTCTACGTGCCGCAAACCTATCCGGGCATCGGCGCCGGCGCGCTGCTGGTCTTCATCCTCAGCATCGGCTACTACGTGACCCCGGCGCTGCTCGGCGGCGCCGACGACCAGATGCTCAGCTACTACATCGCCCAGTACATCAACGTCGACGTCAACTGGGGCATGGCCTGCGCGCTCGGTGCGGTGCTGCTCGCCGCGACACTGGTGCTGTACGCGATCTACCGACGCGTCACGAACACCGAGCTCAGCCTCGGTCGGGCATGAACATCGAGCGGAGCCTCGGTCGGGCATGAACACGGAGCCGAACCCCGGCCGGCGTCGGCCCGCGCTCGTCGTCTTCCCGGCCTATGCCACGCCGCTCGACAAGCTCGGCTGGTGGGCACTGCGCGCGGCCTGCATCGGCGTGCTCGGCTTTCTGCTGCTGCCGATCCTGGTGGTCATTCCGCTGTCCTTCAGCGACAGCTCGTTCCTGGTCTACCCGATCCCGGGCTGGTCGCTCAAGTGGTACCAGAACCTGTTCGGCTCGGCCGAATGGATGCGCGCGGCGAAGAACAGCTTCATCGTCGCGCCGGCCGCGACGGCGATCGCCACCGTTCTCGGCACGCTCGCCGCCGTCGGGCTCGCACGCACGCAGTTCCGCTTCAAGGGCATGCTGATGAGCCTGTTGATCGCGCCGATGGTGGTGCCGATCATCGTGGTCGGCGTCGGCACCTACCTGTTCTTCGCCAACATCGGCCTGGGCGATACCTACATCGCGCTGATCCTCGTGCATGCCGCGCTCGGCGCGCCGTTCGTGCTG
>JAGWTJ010000112.1 GCA_028869005.1 Burkholderiales bacterium
GTTCGTCATCAGATCAACGCTGCGTTCCAGCATGGCTTCGAGCCGGCGACCAGCGGCACGGTGGCGCAGCTGCGCCGCTCCATCGAGGCCGACGTGCAGCAGGTCCACGACCAGGCCGGGGCCGTGGATTGGGGGATTCCGCCGGAAATGCTCGACATGTACCGCTGGGGTCATGCCCAGGACCGGAGACCGTGATGATCGTTCCCTTCAACAAACCGTACATGACGGGCCGCGAACTGAACTACATCGCGCAGGCGCACTTCCAGGGCGTGCTGGCCGGAGACGGCCGGTTCACCCAGGATTGCCAGGCCGAACTCGAGCGACGCACCGGCAGCCGCAAAGTGCTGCTGACCCACTCCTGCACCGCGGCGCTGGAGATGGCTGCGCTGCTGCTCGACCTGCAGCCGGGCGACGAGGTCATCATGCCCTCGTACACCTTCGTCTCCACCGCCAACGCGTTCGCGCTGCGCGGCGCGGTGCCGGTGTTCGTGGACATCCGCCCGGACACGATGAACATCGATGAGCGGCTGATCGAAGGCGCCATCACCAGTCGCACGCGGGCGATCGTGCCCGTGCACTACGCCGGCGTGGGCTGCGAGATGCAGACCATCGTGCGGCTGGCCGATGCGCATGGCCTGGCCGTCGTCGAGGATGCGGCGCAGGGGGTGTTCTCCAGCTACCGCGGACAGCCGCTCGGCAGCTTCGGCGACCTGGGCGCCTTCAGCTTTCACGAGACCAAGAACATCATCTCCGGCGAAGGCGGCGCGCTGCTGGTCAACGACAAGGAGCTCGTTGCCGCCGCCGAGGTGATCTGGCAGAAGGGCACCAACCGCCAGCAGTTCCACCGCGGCGAAGTGGACAAGTACACCTGGCAGCGGACAGGGTCGTCGTTTCTGCCCGGCGAGATCGTCGCCGCCTTCCTGAAGGCGCAGCTCGAGGAGGCGGAGTCGATCACCGCCAAGCGTCTGGCCGCTTGGCGCCGCTATCACCAGCGGCTGCTGCCGCTGGCGCGCGAGGGTCTGCTGCGCCTGCCGACGGTGCCGGAGCACTGCACGCACAACGCGCACATGTACTACGTGATCCTGCCCGAGCAGGTGCGGCGCGACGAACTGCTGGCGGCACTGCGCCGCGACGGCATCTACTGCCTCTTTCACTACGTGCCGCTGCACAGCGCACCGGGTGGACAGGTGGCCCGCGTGCACGGCAGCATGAAATACACCGACACGCTGTCCGAACGACTGGTTCGCCTGCCGCTCTGGTGGGGGATCGGCGAGAGCGAGCAGGACTACGTGACGGAACGCCTGGCGCAGCATCTGCAGGCGCAACTGGCGCAGGAGGCGGCGCATGTCTGAGGTGCAGGCGGCGCCCAAGCAGCGCTTCGATGCGCGTCTGCGCGAGATCCTGGCCGAGGCGCTGGCCGCTGCGGCGTCGCAACCCCTGGTCGGCCTGCTGTCGGCCGAGGACCGGCTGGCCCTGAAGCTGCACTCCAGGCTGCTCGACTGGATGGCGCCGCAACGGCTGATCGAGTTGCACGAGGCGGCCGCGTTGGCTGCGCGCGGCGACGGCGCCGCGTTCGAAGCCATGGTGCTGCTGGCCGGCGACTGTTATCGGCGCGCCGAGCTCGCAGAGGGCGCGCCGATCGTCGACGCGCTCAAGGCCGCGGTGGCGCACCCGGCGGTCATGGCCGCGGTGGAGGCTGCGGCCGCGCCGCTGGTGCAGGCCGCGAGGACGGCACCGATGGCCCGCGACGGCCGACGCGTGGCCTTCGTCGTCAGCAGCCTGATCGCCGGGGCCGCCACCACCTATGTCATGCGGGCATTGGCCGGCGACCTGGCGGCCATCGGCTGGCAGGTGGAGATTTACCAGACACTGCTGTTGGATCTGGTCGATGAACCGACCCGGCTGGCGCTGTCCGACCTGGGTGTCCGCTTCCATCGCCCGCCTGCCGACGCAGACCAGCGTGCGCGGGCCGCGTGGATGGACGAGCACCTGCGTGCGCATGCGGTCGACGTGGTCGTGCACTACGTCTGGCCCAATGACTTCGTAGCCAAGTTGCTGTGCAACCTGCGCTGCGTGCCCCTGCAGGTCTACGTCAACCACACGTGCGATCAGCCCACGGGCGACTTCGACCTGAAGATAGGGTATTCGGGCGATTACCGCGGCCACCATCAGGCCGACAGGTACATCACCCTGCCCAACTGCAGCGTGCGAGCTGCGCAGGCAAGGAAGGTCGAGGTATTCGATCGCAGCGTCTGGGGTCTGGCGCCCGATGTCCTGTGTCTGGCAACGTTCAGCCGCTTGAGCAAGTGCGTGGATGCGACGTTCCTCGAGGCCATGGCGGCGATCCTGCGCGCCAATCCGCGCGTGGTGTGGCTGCTCGTGGGTGAGCGCGCACCGGAAAGCGAGGCGCAGATCAATGCCCATCTCGCAAAGGCAGGTGTTCTGGAACGGGTCGTCTACGCCGGATTCATGCACGGCGACGATTACTTCGCTCTGCTCAAGGCGATCGACATCTACTGCGACACGATCGGCTGGATGGGAGGGCAGACTGTCGCCGACGCAGTGGCCTGCGGAGTGCCGGTCGTGTGCTGCGCGCCTGGGCAATCCACCGTGCTGGCGCCCCACGGCAACAGCTCCACCGTGATCGCGAGCCAGTTGCTGGCGCCGGGTTCGCTGGTGGCGCGGCCGGGCGATGCGCAGGACTACGCTCGCCTGGCGCAGGCCTACATCGACGAGCCGGAACTGCGCCGGCATGCGGGGACGATCAACGCCCGCAGTGTCGATCCCGATGCGTGGCCGGCCTACGTGAGGGAGTTCGATGCCGCGCTGCGCGCCGCGCGCGACGCGAAGCGCCTGCTTCAAAGCGCCGTGGGCTCGACGCCGTGCGGCCGCAGTCCGATCCGTGACGACGCCGGGACGGCGGTGGCATCGGAAGTCACCGGATAGCGGCTGCGCAGCGCTGCCGCGCCGGCGGCGTCCCCCAACCCCTCCAGCACCACCGCCAGGTTGTGCGCCGCCAGCCAGCTCCCGCGGCCCGGCACCGCACCGATCTGGTCGGGCCGCTCGCCGATCGCCAGTGCCTGCTGCCAGGCCTGCTGCGCGACGGCCAGCCGCTCGGCGCCGTGCTCGGGTTCGTGCGCGGCCCAGTCGAGCATCAGGTCGCCGAGCGCGAAGAAGAAGTCGGGTGACTCGGCGCATTCGGGCAGTAGCCGCTCGGCCAGCGCCAGCGCCTGGGCGTGGCGCGCCAGCCGCTTGAGCGAGAAGAGCTGACGCGCCGCGAGGTCGAAGCGCCACGGCACCGCGGCGCGGCGCGCCTGCGCCTGCTCGAACGCCGCTGCTGCTTCGGCGTGTTCGTCGTAGACGGCGTGGTCCTTGCCGAGCTGGTACCACAGATACGCGTCGCCGGGCCGGCGTGCGAGTTCGGCCTCGAGCAGGGCGCGATTGCGCCCGCGCTTGACGGCCATGCGCTCGGCGGCGTAGCCGTCGTGGCCGATCGTCAGGGCCAGCCTGCGTACCTGCAGCGCGTGCTGCGGCTGCTCGTGCACGCGGCCGGCATAGCGCACGCGGCCCGGCAACACGCGACTGATCCAGTCGCTGCCGCCGGAGCCGGCACCGTGCTCGACGATGCGCAAAGCACCGACGAACTCGGGTGCCGTGCCGCGCAATGCCGCAAGCTGTGCGCCGCCTTCCGAGACCCACTCGTCGGCATCGAGCACGAGGTGCCAGTCGGCGCCTGCGGCGTCGAGCGCGGCATTGCGTGCCGCGGCGAAGTCGTCGCACCAGGCGAAGTGCTCGACGCGTGCACCGGCAGCACGCGCGATGGCAGCCGTGTCGTCGCGCGAGCCGGTGTCGAGCACGAGCGTGTCGTCGACCCAGGGTGCGGCGCTCGCCAGCAGGCGGCCGATGCGCGGCGCCTCGTCGCGCGCGATCACGACCAGCGCCAGCCGCCAGCGCGAGGACATGTCAAAGCAGCGCCAACGCCGCCGCCTCGGGCGCGAGCAGCCCGCGCACGAAGTTCTCGCAGCGCGCAAGCTGTTCGAGCGCGACGAACTCGTCGGCCTGGTGCGCCTGCGCGATCGAGCCCGGGCCGCAGACGATGGTCGACAGGCCGGCGCGCTGGAACAGGCCGGCCTCGGTGCCGAAGCCGACCAGCGTGGTTTCGCTCGTCGCCGCGAGACGCTCGGCCAGTCGCAGCGCCGGCTCGTCGGGCTTGGCCTCGAACTCGGGCATGGCGGCGGTCCGCTCGAAGCGGATGCCGCTGGTCGCGTCGATGGCCTTCATCGCCGGCTCCAGCGTGGCCGCATAGTCGCTCACCTGCGACTGCAGCGCATCGGCGTCGATGCCCGGCAGGTTGCGGAACTCGTAGTGGACGCGGCAGGCCTCGGGCACGATATTGTCGGCGACGCCACCCTCGACGACGCAGACGGCGGCGGTGGACCAGGGCACGTCGTAGCCGGCCCGGCGCGGCCCGCGTTCGCGCAGCTCGTCGGCCAGGTCGGCGATGCGGGCGATGACGCGTGCGGCGTGCTCCACGGCGTTGACGGCAAACGGCGTGCGCGACGAATGCGCCGCATGTCCGCGCACATGGCAGCGCCAGCGATAGACGCCTTTGTGGCCGAGCGCCGGGATCATTCCGGTCGGCTCGCCGACGAGGCAGATGCGCGGCGTGAGGCCGGCGTCGCGCAGATCGGCGATCAGGCCACGGGCGCCGAAGCCGCCGACCTCCTCGTCGTAGCTGAATGCGTAGTGCACGGCGAACGGCAGGTCGGCGGCGAGCAGCCGTTCGGTCTGCGCGACGACGCAGCCGATGAAGCCCTTCATGTCGGCGCTGCCGCGGCCGTACAGGCGCGGCTCGGGCGTGCGGCGCACTTCGGCCGCCAGCGGTTCGAGCGTCCACTCCTGCCCGTCCCAGGGCACGGTATCGGTGTGGCCCGAAAGCACGACGCCGGCCGGCTTGCCGGCGCCGAGCGTGGCGAACAGGTTGGCCTTTTGGCGCGTCTCGTCGTAGGTCAGGCGCAGCGGCACGCCGAGCGCGCGCAGGTGGTCGGCGATGGTCTCGATGAGCGGCAGGTTCGAGCGCTGGCTGCGCGTGTCGATGCGCACCAGGCGCTGCGCCCAGGCGAGCGCAGGTTCCGACGGCGCGGCAGACGGTGCGGCGGCGCGTGACGAGGCGGCATTCATCGCCCCACTGTAGCGGCTAGGATGAAGGCATGGGGACTTCAGACTCCAATTCCGCCATCGACGCCGCCGCGATCCGCGCCGCGCATGCGCGCATCGCCGCCGACATCCGCCGCACGCCGCTGTGGCGTCTGGCGGGCGCGGCGCTCGGCGTGCCCTGCGCCGAGGTCTGGCTCAAGCTCGAGCAGTTGCAGATCTCGGGCAGCTTCAAGGCGCGCGGCATGTTCAACCGTCTGCGCTCGGTCGCAGCGCTCGGCGCGCTGCCGGCAGCCGGCGTGGCGATCGCCTCGGGAGGCAACGCCGGCATCGCCGCGGCGACCGCGGCGCGCGCGCTCGGCGTGCGCTGCGAGGTCTTCGTGCCGGAGCTGACGACGGCGGCCAAGCGCGAGCGCCTGGCCGCGCTCGGTGCGCAGGTGGTGGTCGGCGGCGCCGCCTACGTCGACGCGCTCGCCGCCTGCGAGCGGCGCCAACGCGAGACCGGCGCACTCGCCATGCACGCCTACGACCAGTGCGAAGTGGTGGCCGGCGCCGGCACGCTGATGCTCGAGATCGAGGAGGACGCGGGGCTGCCCGATCGCGTGCTGGTGAGCGTGGGCGGCGGCGGCCTCGTCGCCGGCATCGCCGCCTGGTGCGCGGGCCGCGCGCGCGTCGAGGCGCTGGAGCCGGTGCGCGCACCGACGCTGCACGCCGCGCGCGCGGCCGGCGCGCCCGTCGATGTCGAGGTGTCCGGGCTCGCTGCCGATGCGCTCGGTGCGCGCCGCATCGGCACCATCGCCTGGCCGATCACGCATGCGTATGTGGCGGCCGCTCATCTGGTCGACGACGACGCGATCGCCGCCGCGCAGCGCCGCATGTGGCGCGAGCTGCGGCTGGCGGTCGAGCCGGCCGCGGCGCTGCCGCTGGCCGCGTTGTGGGGCGGCGTCGTGCAGCCGGCGGCGCGCGAGCGCGTGGCGGTGATCGTCTGCGGCGCCAACTTCGACGCGGCGTCGCTCGCCGGATAGATGGATTCGGGACTCCCGACGATGAACGAGCCAGCCCCCGTCCTCGCCGCCACCGACTTCTCGCCGCTGTCCCGCCACGCTGCCGATCGCGCCGCGCGGCTGGCACAGGAGACGGGCGCACCGCTGTCGCTGATGCACGTCACGCCGGCCCGCGCGTTGCTCGAACTGCGTCAATGGCTGGGTGCCGGCCATGCGCTGGAGCAGCAGTTGCTGGCCGATGCGCGCGCGCAGCTCGCGGCCATGGCCGACGCGCTGGTCGCGCGTCACGGCATCGATGTGCGCACGGTGGAGGCCGCCGGGGCGGTGCTGGAAGCCATCGACGACGAGGCGCGACAACTCGGTGCCGGCCTGCTCGTGGTGGGGGCGCGCGGCGCCGGCTTCCTGCGCCGGCTCGTGCTCGGCACCACCTCCGAGCGCCTCGTGCGCCGCAGCGGCTGCCCGGTGCTGGTGGTGCGGCAGAGCGCGCACGAGCCGTATCGGCACGTGCTGGTGGGCGTCGACCTGTCGCCCGGGGCGGCGCAGATGCTGGCGCTGGCGCGGCATGTCGCGCCGCAGGCGCGGCTCGTGCTGCTGTCGGCCTACCAGGTGCCGTTCCAGGACAAGCTGCGCTTTGCCGGCGTCGACGCCGCCACCGTCGAGCACTATCGCCGCCAGGCACGCGTGCGCGCGACGCAGCACGTGCATGCGCTGGCCGCGCGCGAGGGGCTCGCGGCGGCGGCCTACGACGCCGTGATCGTCGAGGGCGAGGCCTCGCAGCGCATCGTCGAGCAGGAGCAGGAATTCGACTGCGACCTGGTGGTGCTCGGCAAGCACGGCCGCTCGGCGGTCGAGGACCTGCTGCTGGGCAGCGTGACGCAGCATGTGCTGGCCGAGGGCAGCGCCGACGTGCTGGTGGCGACGGCGCGCGCGCTCTGAACGCGGCCGCGGCATGCGCGTCGGTTCTGCGCTGCGGCCCGCTTTGCGGCCCGCGCTACGACCCGGGCCCGAACGGCGGCGGCAGATCCTCGCCGGCGCGGCGGCTGCGGAACAGCGCCGCGCGCGCCAGCAGCATGGCCGTCACCGGTGCGGTGATCGACAGCACGATCACGAGCAGCCAGACGTGCAGCGCCAGCCCCTGCCCGCGATGGCTGAAATACACCATCGAGGCCAGCGTGACGAGCCAGCTTGCCAGCGACGACGCCAGTGCCGGCGCGTGCGCGCGCGTGAAGAAGTCCGGCAGCCGCACCAGGCCGAGGGCGGCCAGCACGGCCGCCGCGCCGCTGGCGACGAGCAGCGAGGCGACGACGAGGTCGACGGCAGTGGACGTCATTCGATGACCTCGCCGCGCAACAGGAACTTCGCCAGCGCCACCGAGCCCACGAAGCCGAACAGCACCATCAGCAGCGCGGCTTCGAAGTAGGTGTCGCTGTCCTGGCGGATCGCCAGCACCAGCAGCACGAACATGCCGAAGACGTAGACCAGGTCGAGCGCCAGCGCGCGGTCCTGCGCGCTCGGGCCGAGCAGCAGCCGCGGCAGCGCCAGCAGCATCGCCAGCGCGTACAGCACGAGCGTGAGGTCGACCGCGGTGGCAAGCAGCGTGCTCATCGCGCGTGCGCCGTCGCGGCGCCCTTTGCCGCACGATGCCTCATTCGAAGATCTCCTTCAGCGGCCGCTCGTAGGCGGCCTTGTAGTGGGCGATGAACGCGGCCTCGTCGCCGACTTCGTACACGTGCAGCAGCAGACGACTGCGGTCGGGCGCGAGCTCGTTCCACACCGTGCCGGGCACGACGTTGGTGATCATCGCCAGCGCCGCCAGCGCGTGCACGTCGCGCAGTTCGAGCGGGACCACCACATGCCGGCCGCGCGGCGGCGGCCGGCGCACGACGCCGCGCGCCACCTGCAGCGAAGAGCGCAGCACGTCGCGGCCGACGCGCAGGATCAGCAGCGTCAGCACGCCCCAGCGGCGCAAGGGCCGCGGCGTCGGGCGCAGCGCGCGTGTGAGCCGGGGCACCGCGATCGCCGCCAGCAGCGCGAGCAGCAGCTGGCCGGCCGTCACGCTGCGCGCCAGCAGCAGCCAGCCGACGAAGATCGCCGACGACAGCCAGGGCGAGGGCAGCCAGCGCTTCATGGTGTGCCGCGCGTGGAGCCGCGCACGACCGGCCGTGCGCTCATCACCGCCTGGATGTACTCGGCGGGCCGGTGCAGCGAAGCCGCTGCGGCGTACATGTAGGCGAGCAGCGGTCCGCCCTGCACCACCGCGGCCAGCAGGGCCAGGGCAAGCGCCGCGATCGGCACCCCCTCGGCCAGGCGCAGCCGCGGCGCGGGGCGCTCGGCCGACGTCCAGAAGTGCCGTATGCCGACCCGTACGAGCGCGATCGCCGCCAGCAGGCCCGAGCCGAGCAGCAGCGCGAACATCAACCAGCGTGGCCCGCCGGCGAGCGGCAGCAGCGCCTCGAGCATCGCCAGCTTGCCGATGAAGCCCGACAGCGGCGGCAGCCCGGCCACCGCCAGCGCACAGAGGGTGAAGGTGACGCCGAGGAAGGCCAATGCGGCCGGTATCGGACGGCCGATGAGCGCGCGCTCGTCGTCGTCGAGGTTGATGTGTGCCGCGGGCTCGGCTTCGTCGAAGGCCACCAGCGCGACGGCGCCGTCGTCGAACCCCTGCGGGCCCCGTTCGACTTCGCGGCTGCGCTCGAGCAGCTCGACGAGCAGGAACAGCGCCGCAGCGGCCAGCGTCGAGCTGACGAGGTAGTACAGGGCACCGGCCGCCAGTGCGGGCGCACCGAAGCCGAACGCTGCCACCAGCGTGCCCGACGAGGCCATGACGGCGTAGCCGGTCAGCCGCGCCGGCTGCTGCGAAGCGAACATGCCCAGGGCACCGAAGCCCAGCGTCGCCAGGCCGCCCCAGATCAGCGCCTCGCCGCCGAAGCCCGCCGAGGCGCCGGCGGCTGCCGGGAAACACAGCGTCCACAGCCGCACGAGGGCGTACACGCCGACCTTGGTGAGGATGGCGAACACGGCGGCCGCCGGCGCGCTGGCCGCGGCATACGCCGCAGGCAGCCAGAAGCCGAGCGGCCACACCGCGGCCTTGGCGAGAAGGGCCACGGCCAGGATCGCCGCGCCGGCGTGCAGCAGCCCGCGGTCGCTGGCCGGCACCAGCGGCAGCGCGCGCGCGATGTCGGCCATGTTGAGCGTGCCGGTGACGCCGTACAGCACCGCGATGCCGACCAGCAGCAGCAGCGATGCCGTGAGATTGATGGCGATGTAGTGCAGCCCCGAGCGCACGCGCGCCAGTCCGCCGCCGTGCAGCAGCAGCGCGTAGCTGGCCGCCAGCAGCACCTCGACGAAGACGAACAGGTTGAACAGGTCCGCGGTCAGGAAGGCGCCTTGCAGCCCCATCAGCTGTAGCTGCAGCAAGGCGTGGAAGTGCATGCCGGCGTGCTGCCAGCGCGGCAGCGCGAACAGCAGCGCGGCCAGCGCGACGCACGAGGCCAGCACCACCATCAGCGCCGACAGCCGGTCGGCGAGCAGCACGATGCCGTACGGCACCGGCCAGTTGCCGGGCAGGTAGACGGCGAAGGCGGCCGGCGCCGCGGCGACGTCCACGCGCCGCAGCAGCGCCACGGCGATCGCCAGGCCGAGCGCGGTCGACGCGACGTTGATGATCGCCTTCAGGCGCCGCCGCTCGGCGCCGAGCATCAGCATCGCCGCCGCCGTGGCCAGCGGCAGCAGCACCGGGGCCGCGACGAGGTGCTCGGGGGCTGGCGTCACGGCTCTTCCTCGAGGCCGTCGACGTGGTCGCCGCCGGCCAGCCCGCGCAGCGCCATCAGCACCACCAGGAACAGCGCGCTGGTGGCGAAGCCGATGACGATGGCCGTCAGCACCAGCGACTGCGGCAGCGGGTCGGTGTAGTGCGCGAGGTCGGCCGGCGAGCCGGCGCGCACGATCGGCTCCCTGCCCACCGAGAGGCTGCCGACGCTGAAGATGAACAGGTTGACGGCATACGACAGCAGCGCCAGGCCGATCAGGACCTGGAAGGTGCGCGGCCGCAGCAGCAGCCACACGCCGGCGGCGGCCATCACGCCCACGGCGAGCGAGACGACGAGCTCCATCAGTGCGAACCCTCGCGCTCGTCGGCGCTGCCGCCGGCCGTGGCCGGGCCCTGCCGGCGCCGTGCGCGCAGCGATTGGTGCGCGATCGCGGTCAGCATGAGCAGGGTCGAACCGAGCACGACCGCGAACACGCCGAGGTCGAACAGCGCCGCGCTCGGCAGGGTCACTTCGCCCACCAGCGGCCAGATCGGGTGCGCGGTGTGCGAGGTCAGGAACGGATGGCCGACCAGCAGCGAGCCGGCGCCGGTGAGCAGCGCCAGCAGCAGCCCGCCGGCAATCCAGCGCACCGGTATCAGGCGCAGCCGCGCCTCGACCCAGCGCGTGCCGCTCACCATGTACTGCGCGACGAGCGCGATGGCCACCACGAGCGCGGCGACGAAGCCGCCGCCGGGCCGGTCGTGCCCGCGCAGGAACAGATGCAGCGCGAACACCAGCGCCAGCGGCAGCAGCAGCCGCACCAGCACCGCCGGCACCTCGAGGTACGGCGCTTCGGCCTGGGCGTCGGCGGCCTCCGGACGCAGGCTCAGATCGCTCGGCAGGTCGGCCGGCACGGCCAGTTGCTGCGCCGGCTGTTCGATGGTTTCGCGCGGCGGCCGAAAACGCCTGAGCAGCGCGAAGACGGTGAGGCCGACGATGCCGAGCACCGTGATCTCGCCCAGCGTGTCGAAAGCGCGGAAGTCGACCAGGATGACGTTGACGACGTTGTGGCCGCCGCCTGCCGGCAACGCCTGTTCGATCAGCTGGGGCGCGATCGACAGCGGCGCCTGGCGCGTCAGCAGCGCGTACGACAGCGTGGCCAGCCCGGCGCCGACGGCCAGCGCCAGCGCCAGGTCGCGGCGGCGGCGCCAGCGCGCCCGCGG
Organism: Burkholderiales bacterium; assembly: GCA_028869005.1. GTDB lineage: Bacteria > Pseudomonadota > Gammaproteobacteria > Burkholderiales > Burkholderiaceae_C > Rubrivivax. The sequence goes on from JAGWTJ010000112.1 coordinate 11,131, forward strand.
CGTGTCGTCGGCGCGCATCGGCAGCCGCTTGGGCAGCCAGCGCAGGCCGAGCAGGAACAGCACCATCGTCACCACCTCGAC
>JAGWTJ010000368.1 GCA_028869005.1 Burkholderiales bacterium
TAGCTCAGTTGGATAGAGTACTTGGCTACGAACCAAGGGGTCGTGGGTTCGAATCCTGCCAGCCGCGCCACTACATCGACGGGTCAGCTTCCACCAGGGGCTGACCCGTTTTCTTTCCGGGCGCTGGGGGTGCACGCAGGGGTCCACCAGCGATGGGGTCGTGGGTGAACCGCCCCGGGAATCGAGGCCGCTCCTTCGATCGGGACCGGAGCCCCGATTCGCCATCGAGGCCTTCGCTCGATCAGGCCGCGCGCGGCTTCGTTTCCGGGCGGTGCCAGATCAGCATCAGGTTGTTGGCCGGCATCGCCACTCGGCGCTCGAACTCGAGTCCGGCTTCACGCGCCACGCGCTGGACTTCGCCCAGGCGACGCAGTCCCCAGCGCGCATCGCGTGCGCGCAGATCGGCATCGAAGGCCTGGTTGCTCGGCGCGAGCGGCTCGCCTTCGACCTCGAATGGGCCGTACACCAGGATCCAGCCGCCGCCCACGACGCAATCGGCCGCCAGGCGCATCAGCGCCGGTGTGGCCGACCAGGGCGCGATGTGCAGCAGATTGACGCAGACCAGCGCGTCGAAAGCCGCCGCCGGCGGAGGATGCTCCGCGGCACTCAGCACGTCCATGCGCAGCGGCGCCGCGACGTTGGGCAGGCCGGCGCAGCGCTGCGCAATGGCCGCCAGCAGCGTGGCGTCGCCCTCGCTCGGCTGCCAGTGCCAATGCGGCATCTCGCGCGCGCAATGAGCCGCGTGCTGGCCCGTACCGCTGGCCACCTCGAGGACGCGGGCGCCATCGGGCAGCACGGCGCGCAGCACGCTCAGGATCGGGCCCTTGTTGCGGTCGGCCGCGGCACTGAAGGGTGGTGTGGGCGGCTCGTCGATGGCGTTCACGCGGAGGCGGTCTGAACCGACTTGCCGATGCCGCTCAGCCGCTCATCCACGCAGCGCGGCCGCGTGGTGCGCGAAGTGGTCGGCAAGGAAACTGGCGACGAAGTAGTAGCTGTGGTCGTAGCCCGGCTGCATGCGCAACTGCAGCGGGTGGCCGGCGGCCTCGCAGGCGCTGCGCAGCAATTCGGGACGCAGTTGGCTGGCAAGGAATTCGTCGTCGGCGCCCTGGTCGACGAGCAGCGGCAGGCGTTCGCGCGCGTCGCGCAGCAGCTCGACCGCGTCCCACTCCTTCCACGCCTGTGCGTCGGCGCCGAGGTAGGCACCGAAGGCCTTGCGGCCCCACGGTACCTGCGAAGGCGCGACGATGGGAGCGAAGGCCGAGACGCTGCGATAGCGGCCCGGATGGCGCAGCGCCGTCACCAGCGCACCATGCCCGCCCATCGAGTGGCCGCAGATGCCGCGCTGCGCTCCGGCGCCGAAGCTGCGCTCCACGAGTGCGGGCAGTTCCTCGGCCACGTAGTCCTGCATGCGGTAGTGCGCGGCCCAAGGCGGCTCGGTGGCGTTGACGTAGAAGCCTGCCCCCTGGCCCAGGTCGTAGGCGTCGTCGTCGGCCACGCCGAGCGTGCGCTCGGGGTCGCGCGGGCTGGTGTCGGGCGCCACCACAATCAGCCCGTGGCGCGCCGCGTGCGGCTGCGCGCCGGCCTTGGTGATGAAGTTCTGCTCGGTGCAGGTCAGGCCCGAGAGCCAGTACAGCACCGGGCAGCGCTCGCCGGCCAGCGCCGCGGGCGGCAGGTACACGCCCAGCTTCATGTCGCAGCCCAGCGTCGCCGAGGCGTGCTGCCACACCTCCTGGCGCCCGCCGAAGCTGGCGTGGTGCTCGACGCGCTGCATCAGTAGTGCACCACCGAGCGGATCGACTTCCCGTCGTGCATCAGCTCGAAGGCCTCGTTGATGCCCGACAGCGGCATCGTGTGGGTGACGAAGGGCGCGAGCTGGATCTTGCCGGCCATCGCGTCCTCCACCATGCCCGGCAGCTGCGAGCGGCCCTTGACGCCGCCGAAGGCCGTGCCCAGCCAGCGCCGGCCGGTGACGAGCTGGAACGGCCGCGTGCTGATCTCCTGGCCCGCGCCGGCCACGCCGATGATCACGCTCTGGCCCCAGCCGCGGTGGGCGCATTCCAGCGCCGCGCGCATCACGTTGACGTTGCCGATGCACTCGAAGCTGTGGTCGACGCCCCAGCCCGTCATCTCGACGATGACCTGCTGGATCGGCTTGTCGTGGTCCTTCGGGTTCACGCAGTCGGTGGCGCCGAAG
>JAGWTJ010000369.1 GCA_028869005.1 Burkholderiales bacterium
TACGGCGTCTCGATCGGGCGCATGTTCTTCGGCGAATCGATGTTCGCGCGCCGCAGCGACGCCTCGAAGATCGCGCTCGCGGCGCTCGTGTGCTTCGCGCGCGCGAACGCCATCGACCTCATCGATTGCCAGCAGAACACGCGCCACCTCGCGTCGCTGGGCGCACGCGAAATCTCGCGCGCCGCGTTCGAGCGCCATCTCGCCCGGGCCTGCGCCGAGCCCGATGTCGCCGATTGGACCTATGATGGCCGCCTGTGGGCCCGGCTCGACATCCGCGGCCCCGACCCAGGGAAACAACCAGCGTGACGTACCCGAAAGAGCTGCCACTGTCGTCGCTGCAGTTCTACGCCACGGCGCCCTACCCCTGCAGCTACCTGCCCGAGCGCATGGCGCGCTCGCAGGTGGCCACGCCCAGCCACCTGATCCACGCCGACGCCTACTCGGGCCTGGTGGCCAACGGCTTCCGCCGCAGCGGCATGTTCACCTACCGGCCGTATTGCGACGGCTGCCGCGCCTGCGTGCCGCTGCGCATCCCGGTGGCCGAGTTCCGGCCCAGCCGCAGCCAGCGCCGCGCCGCCCGTGCCCATGCCCACCTGAAGGCGCGCGTGCTGCGCCTGGGCTTCGTGCCCGAGCACTACCAGCTCTACCTGCGCTATCAATCCGGCCGCCACAGCGGCGGCGGCATGGATCACGACAGCGTCGACCAGTACACCCAGTTCCTGCTGCAAAGCCGCGTCAACTCGCGCCTCGTCGAGTTCCGCGAAGCGGCGCCGGACGGCAGCAGCGGCGCGCTGAAGATGGTGTCCATCCTCGACGTGCTCGACGACGGCATCTCCGCCGTCTACACCTTCTACGAGCCCGAGCCCGGCGCCAGCTACGGCACCTACTGCGTGCTGTGGCAGATCGAGCAGACGCGCCAGCTCGAGCTGCCCCACGTCTACCTCGGCTACTGGATCGCCCAGAGCCCGAAGATGGCCTACAAGTCGCAGTTCCGGCCGCACCAGCTCCTGGTCGATGGGCGCTGGCAGGACAGCGCTGCCTGAGCGCTCGCCGCGCGCTCAGCGCCGCGACGGATCGAAGTTCTTCTTCAGCCCCTGCCAGCAGCGGTAGTACTCGTGCTGCCGCTCGGCGCTTTGCAGCGCGTCGCGCGTGGGATGGATCACCGCCGGCGTCTCGAACATGATGGCCATCGTGTCGGTGATGTAGTTCGGCTTCGTCGTGTCGGCGGCACTCGCCTTGTCGAAGGTCTCGCGATCGGGCCCGTGGCCGATCATCGGGTTGTGCAGGCTCGCGCCGCCCGGCGCGAAGCCCTCGGCCTTGGCGTCGTAGGCGCCGTGCACCAGTCCCATGAACTCGCCCGCGAAGTTGCGATGGAACCAGGGCGGTCGGAACGTGTCCTGCATGGCCAGCACGCGCGGCGGGAAGATCACGAAGTCGATCGTGTCGACGCCCGGCACCGCGCTCGGCGCCTGCAGCACGAGGAAGATCGACGGGTCGGGGTGGTCGTAGCTGATCGAGCCGATGGTGTTGAAGCGCCGCAGGTCGTACTTGCAAGGCGCGCAGTTGCCGTGCCAGGCGACGACATCGAGCGGCGAGTGGCCGATGCGCGCGCGCCAGAAGCAGCCGTCGGACTTGGCCACCAGTTCGAAGTCGCCTTCGCGGTCCTCGTACGCGGCGTGCGGGGTGCGGAAGTCGCGCGGGTTGGCCAGGCCGTTGGAGCCGATCACGCCGAGGTCGGGCAGCTTGAAGGCGGCGCCGTAGTTCTCGCACACGTAGCCGCGCGCCGCACCGTCGGGCAGCCGCACCTGGAAGCGCATGCCGCGCGGCACGAGCGCGATCTCCTGCGGCTGCACCTCGAGCACGCCGAGTTCGGTGGCCAGCACCAGACGCCCCTGCTGGGGCACGATCAGCAGTTCACCGTCGGCGTCGTAGAAGAAGCGCTGGTCCATCGAGCGGTTGGCGCCGTACAGATGGATGCCGCAGCCGGCATTGCCGCCGTAGCTCACCATGCCGTCGACGAAGTCGACCGCCGTCCTGGCCTCGGGCAACGGCAGCGGGTCCCAGCGCAGCGGGTTGGGCGGCGTCGGCACCTCGTCGAAGCGCGACAGCCAGCGCGCGCCCGCGACGCAGGCCTCGAACGGCTCGTGCACGGCCGCCGGCCGGATGCGGTACAGCCACGAGCGCCG
>JAGWTJ010000370.1 GCA_028869005.1 Burkholderiales bacterium
GGCGCCAGCGCCGCATCACAGCTCGACCAGTCCGGCGCGCATCGCCTTGGCCACCGCGTGCGCGCGCGAACTCGCGGCCAGCTTGGCGATGATCTGCGCGACATGAAACTTCGCGGTGTGGGTCGAGATGCCGAGCGCCTGCGCGATCTCGCGGTTGCCCAGACCCTGGCTCATCTGCGCCAGCACCTCGAGTTCGCGCGCGGTCAGCGGCTCCAGCCCGGCGCTGCGCTCGAACTCGGCATGGGTGCGCCAGGCCTGCGCCGCCAGCGGCGGCTCGCTCACGACCAGGCCCTGCGCCGCGGCCAGCGCGGCGGCGGCGATGCGCGCAATCGGCGCATCGCGCGACAGCACGCTGAACCCGGACGCGAGCCACTCGGCCGCACCCGCACCCTCGCCGGCGTGCAGCAGCACCAGCGCCGGCCAGGCCTCGTCGCCATCGCCCGGCGGCTGCCGCAGATCGTCGTCGGCCGGCGCATCGACGATCGCCACCCGCGCGCCGCCGAAGCCTTCTTGCTGCGCCTGCGGCAGCGAATCGAAGTCCTGCGCCGCGAGCTTCAGCGCGCGCGCGCCGGCCAGGCCCGCGCGCAGGCCGGCAAGCACCAGCGGCGACGCCGACACCAGCGCCACGCGCACCTGCGCATCGGCGCCCTGCATCATGGCCTTGCCCTCAGCAACGGCGCCGCTCCGCTCTGGGCCATTCGCCGACGCTGACGGCGAGCCCCATGCGCTGGCCGCCGCGCAGCAGCTCGAGTGCGACTTCCTTGCCGACTTGCCCGGCGAGCGCGTCGCGCAGCGCGTGCAGGTCGGTCGCGGCCCGGCCGGCGACGCCAAGCACGATGTCGCCGACCAGAAGGCCGGCGCGCGCCGCCGGGCCGTCGGGCGCGAGCTCGGTCACGAGCAGCCCCTCCTGCGGCGCCTCGGCGCTGCCGACCTGCACCGGCTGCGCCGCGATGCCGAGAAAGCCGCGCGCCACGGCGCCGCCGGCCAGCAACGCATCGACCACGCGCTCCACGGTCGCCGTCGGCACCACGATGCCGTAGTGGCGCGACAGGGCCGCGCTGGCCACGCCGAACACCCGGCCCGCCGCATCGGCGACCGGTCCGCCCGACAGGCCGGCGTGCACGCCGCCGTCGAGCCGGATCAGGCGGTCGATCTGGCCGCCGAGCCAGCTGCGCCACGCGCCCGAGCTGTGGTTGATCACGCCGAAGCTCGCGCTCGGCCCGCCCTGCGCCGCGCGGCCGACCAGCAGCGCCAGATGTCCGGCGCGCACGTGGCCGGCATCGACGGGGTCAAGCGCGGGCAGCGCCTGATCGGGCAGCCTGAACACCGCAAGGTCGGTGGCGTAGTCGATGCCGACCGCGCTCGCCTCGATCGCGACGCCGCCGGGGCCGATCAGCGTGAGCGAGGGCAAGCCGCGCCGCAGCACATGGGCAGCGGTGACCACGATGCCGGGTCGCCAGATCGTCGCGCTCGCCACCGTGCCCTGGCGGCGACCGGGTAGCGCCAGCACCGAGGCGGCGATGCGGTCGACGGCGTCGGCCAGCGCATCGGACAACGCGCCCAGCGCGGCAGTGGAAGAGGAAGAAGCAGCGCCGCCGCCTTCGGCTGCGTTGGGTGATGAGCCGGACATGGTTCGGTCCTATCTTGCGTGGCTTGGCGAAAGTGCCATGCGGCAAGCGTAGGCAGCAAGGCGCCCGAGCGCATCGGCCGTTCGGGCAGTGCACGCCCCTGCTCATATGGGCAGAGCCGGGGGCGGTTTCAAGCATCGGCGCCTCGCCTAACATCCTCGGCTCCATGCACGAACCGCTCCGCCCGGATCCACCCGCGCCGCCCGACCTGTCGGCGCACACGCCGATGATGGCCCAGTACCTGCGCATCAAGGCGGAGCACCCCGACACGCTCGTCTTCTACCGGATGGGCGACTTCTACGAGCTCTTCTTCGACGACGCGCGCAAGGCGAACCGGCTGCTCGACATCACGCTCACCACGCGTGGCCACAGCGCCGGCCAGCCGGTGGTGATGGCCGGCGTGCCGGTGCACGCGGCCGAGAGCTACCTGGCCCGGCTGCTCAAGCTGGGCGAGGCGGTGGCGGTGGCCGAGCAGGTGGGCGACGTCGCCACCGCCAAGGGCCCGGTCGAGCGCAAGGTGGTGCGCGTGGTCACGCCCGGCACCCTG
>JAGWTJ010000113.1 GCA_028869005.1 Burkholderiales bacterium
TCGGGCTGCGCCTGATCCAGAACCAGGAGGTGCTGATCCGCATGGCGCGCGACCTGACGGCGCACCACGTCGACGGCGTGCAGTTCGTGGTCCAGACCGGCGCCTTCACGCGCGAACGCCCCGAGCTCACGCAGATCAGCTGGATCGACGCGCATCGGCGACTGAAGTTCACTCAGTGGTCGATGCCCTACCGCCTCGGCCCGGGCGGCGCACCGATGCAGGCCGTGCTGCCGACGGAGGGCCGGCGCGACGAGGCCGAAGCGGCGTTTCGCACCGCGCGCGAGACGCGCACGCCGGTGTACTCGCGCGCCTTCGTCGATCCCGGCGGCACGGCCGTGTTCCAGCTCTACGTGCCGCTTGCCGATCGCGGTGCCTTCGCCGGCGCGCTGGTCGCCGAATATTCGTTGGACGCGCTGCTGCGTCACTCCGTGCCTGCCGACGCGGCCAAGCGCCATCTCATGTCGATCGTCGACGACACCGACCGCCGCCTGGCGTCCACCGTGATCTCGCTGCCCGCGCGCGCACCCGCTCAGGCGTCGATCGTGAGCAACGTGCCGCTGACGCCGGTGCGCAACGGCCTGCTGCTGCGCACCCAGGGCTATCGCACCTCGATCGGGTTGATCGGCAACACCTTGTTCTGGATGGTGGTGGCGCTGTCCGGGCTCACGGTGTGGATGCTGCTCGGCACGCTGCGCTACGTGCGCCGGCGCGCGCAGATGCAGGACGCGCTGGTGCAGGAGACGAACTTCCGGCGCGCGATGGAGAACTCGATGCCGACCGGCATGCGTGCAATGGACCTGCAGGGTCGCATCACCTACGTCAACGCCGCGTTCTGCCAGATGCTCGGCTACTCGTCGCACGACCTGGTCGGGCGCACCCCGCCCTATCCCTACTGGCCGCCGGACCGCATCGACGAGAACGGGCGGCTGCTGCTGCAGGAGCTGCAGGGTCGCAGCCCGGCCGGCGGCATCGAGGTCAAGATGTTGCGCCGGGACGGCACGCAGTTCGATGCGCGCCTGTACGTCAGCCCGCTGGTCGACCCCAAGGGCCAGCAGACCGGCTGGATGAGTTCGATCACCAACATCACCGAGGCCAAGCGCATCCGCGACCAGCTCTCGGCCAGCCACGAGCGCTTCACCACCGTGCTCGAGGGCCTGGACGCGTCGGTGTCGGTGCTGTCGGTGCAGCAGTCCGAGCTGCTGTTCGCCAACCGCAGCTACCGGCTGTGGTTCGGCGGTGACGCGCGCGGGCACATGCAGCTCGCCGGCGGCGTGTCGCCGTCGGACTTCGCACCGTTCGGCGACGACGCGGTCGACCCGCTGTCGGGCCTGCCCACCGCCGAACTGGCCGACAGCGGCGCCCATCCGTGCGAGGTCTTCATCGACAGCCTGGACAAATGGTTCGACGTGCGCGCGCGCTACCTGCAGTGGACCGACGGCCGGCTGGCGCAGATGCTGATCGCCACCGACATCACGGCGCGCGTGCGTGCCGAGGAGCAGGCCGCGGCGCAGGCCGACAAGGCACACGTCACGAGCCGCCTGGTGACGATGGGCGAGATGGCGAGCTCGCTGGCGCACGAGCTGAACCAGCCGCTCACCGCGATCACCAACTACTGCAACGGCATGGTCAGCCGCGTCACCGCCGACTCGATCGGGCAGTCCGACCTGGTCGCGGCGCTGAAGAAGACCGCGCACCAGGCGACGCGCGCCGGCCAGATCATCCACCGCATCCGCGCCTTCGTGAAGCGCAGCGAGCCGCAACGCCAGCGCGCCGACGTGCACGCCATCGTCGACGATGCGCTCGAGCTGGCCGGCATCGAGCTGCGCCGGCGCAACGTGGCCATCCGCACCTACGTCGCGCAGCACCTGCCGCCGTTGATGGTCGACCCGATCCTCATCGAACAGGTGCTTCTCAACCTGTTGAAGAACGCCGCCGAGGCCATCGACAACGCGGCATTGCCGCAGGCGCGCCGCCAGATCGAACTGCGCGTCGTGCCGCGCCACACGCCCGAGGAGGGCGGCGGCGTCGAGTTCAGCGTCGCCGACCTGGGGCCGGGACTCCAGAGCGACGTGATCGACCGCCTGTACGAGGCCTTCTTCTCGACCAAGGCCGAGGGGCTGGGCATCGGCCTGTCGCTGTGCCGCTCGATCGTCGAATCGCACCGCGGCCGGTTGCGCGCGGAGAACTCCTACAATGGCGCGCAGGTCGTCGGCTGTCGCTTCGCGTTCACTCTTCCGGTCGAGACGCGCGAGCGCGGCGAGGCGGTGTCGCAGGCACCGGCGCACGCCACCGATCACACCGTCGACCACGCCCTCGATCACGCAAGCGACCACACGTTCGCGGCGCCGCTCGTGGACAGCGCCGAACGCGCCGGCCACCCCTCCCCCACCACCGCCTCCGTCCAACCATGAGCCTGATTCCCAAGAAGGGCACGGTCTACGTCGTCGACGACGACGAGGCGGTGCGCGACTCGCTGCAGTGGCTGCTCGAAGGCAAGGACTACCGTGTCAAGTGCTTCGACTCGAGCGAGAGCTTCCTGGCGCGCTTCGATCCGCGCGAAGTCGCCTGCCTGATCGCCGACATCCGCATGGAAGGCATGAGCGGGCTGGAGCTGCAGAACCGGCTGCTCGAGCGCAAGAGTCCGCTGCCGATCGTCTTCATCACCGGCCACGGCGACGTGCCGATGGCGGTGTCGACGATGAAGAAGGGCGCGATGGACTTCATCGAGAAGCCGTTCAAGGAGGAGGAACTGCTCGGGCTGGTCGAGCGCATGCTCGAGCAGGCGCGCATGGCCTTCAGCCAGCACCAGGAGCAGGCCAGCCGCGACGCGCTGCTGTCGCGCCTGACCACGCGCGAGGCGCAGGTGCTCGAGCGCATCGTCGCCGGGCGCCTGAACAAGCAGATCGCCGACGACCTGGGCATCAGCATCAAGACGGTGGAGGCGCACCGCGCCAACATCATGGAAAAGCTCAACGCCAACACCGTCGCCGACCTGCTCAAGATCGCGCTCGGTGCGCAGACGCACAAGGCGTGAGCCCGGCCTGACGCGCCAACCCGCCGAGGCCGCCGCAGCGCGGCCTCGCGCACTTCTGTGGAGCTCCGCATCGCATGACTGCACGACTGATCGACGGCCTGGCGCTGTCGCGCGAGATCCGCGCCGGGCTCGGCGCGCGCGCCGAGGCCCTGGCCGCCCGCGGCCGCCGCCCGGGCCTGGCGGTGATCCTGGTCGGCGAGAACCCGGCCAGCGCCGTCTACGTGCGCAACAAGGTCAAGGCCTGCGCCGAGCACGGGCTGCACTCGGTGCTCGAGAAGTACCAGTCCACGCTCACCGAGGCCGAACTGCTGGCGCGAATCAAAGCGCTCAACGCCGATGCCGCCATCCACGGCATCCTCGTGCAGATGCCGCTGCCGCCGCACATCGCGCCGGCCAAGGTCATCGCCGCCATCGCCACCGCCAAGGACGTCGACGGCTACTCGGTGTTGTCGGCCGGCGAGCTGACGAGCGGACTGCCGGGTCTGCGCCCGTGCACGCCGCTGGGCTGCATGAAGCTGATCGAGAGCACCGGTGCGGCCCTGCGCGGCAAGCATGCGGTCGTCATCGGCCGCAGCAACACGGTGGGCAAGCCGATGGCGCTGCTGCTGCTGCAGTCCGACGCCACCGTCACCGTCTGCCACAGCCGCACGCCCGATCTGGGTCTGCACACGCGCATGGCCGACGTCGTCGTCGCCGCGGTCGGCAGACGCCACACGCTGCGCGCGGACATGGTGAAGCCGGGCGCGGTGGTGATCGACGTCGGCATGAACCGCAACGACGAGGGCAAGCTGTGCGGCGACGTCGACTTCGACGCCGTGCGCGAGGCGCTCGGCGCCACCGGCTGGATCACTCCGGTGCCGGGCGGCGTCGGGCCGATGACGATCACGATGCTGCTGGCCAACACCGTCGACGCCGCCGAGGCCGCCGAAGCCGCCGAAGCCGCGAACGCATGAATCCGCTGCTGGCCGCGCTCGAAGCCGGCGTCGACCTGCCCGACTTCGCCGCCGTGCGGCCCGAGCACGTCACGCCGGCGCTCGATGTCGTGCTCGCGCAGGCCGAGGCCGCGCTCGAGCGCACCGCCGGCGCCGAAGTCGCCGCCACCTACGAAGCGATGTCGGCCGTGCTCGATGTCTCGGTCGAACGGCTGCATCGCGTCTGGGGCGCCGTGTCGCACCTGCTGGAGGTGCAGGACACGCCGGCGCTGCGCGCCGCGCACGGCGACAACCTGGCGCGCGTCACCGACTTCGACACGCGCCTTGCCAGCGACGTGCGGCTCGCCGCGAAGGTCCGCGCCATCGCGGCGTCGCCGGCGACGGCGGCGCTCACCCCCGATCGGCGCCAGGCGCTGGCCCACACGCTGCGCGACTTCATGCTCGGCGGCGCCGAACTCGAAGGCGCCGCGCGCGAGCGCTTTGCCGCCATCCAGGCGCGCTCGGCCATGCTCTCGCAGCAGTTCGGCCAGAACGTGCTCGACGCCACCGATGCCTGGTCGTGCGACGTCGACGAAGCCGAACTCGACGGCGTGCCCGACGACGTGCGCGAGGCGGCGCGCGAGCGCGCCCGCGCCGACGGGCGCAATGGATACCGGCTGACGCTGCACATGCCGTGCTGGCGCCCGGTCGTGCAGTACGCGAAGCGGCGCGAACTGCGCGAGCACCTGTACCGCGCGTGGGCCGTGCGCGCCAGCGAGCTCGGCGACGCGGCGCACGACAACGGCGAGGTCTTGCGCGAGCTCGTCGAGTTGCGCCAGGAAGCCGCGGGGCTGCTCGGTCACGCCAGTTACGCGCACCTGTCGCTGGTGCCCAAGATGGCGCGTTCACCCGAGGAAGTGCTCGAGTTCGTGCGCGACCTGGCGCGCCGCGCGCGCCCGTTCGCCGAGCGTGAGCTGGCCGAGATGGAAGGCTTCGCGCGCGACACGCTGGGCCTGGCCACGCTCGAGCCCTGGGACCGCGCCTTCGTCGCCGAGCACCTCGAGCAGCAGCGCTACGCCTTCAGCGGCGAGCAGGTGCGGCAGTACTTCACCGCACCGCGCGTGCTGGACGGCCTGTTCGCGCTGGTCGAGCGGCTGTTCGGCGTCAGCGTGCGCGCCGAACCGGCGTCGGTGTGGCACGAGGACGTGAGCTTTCACCGCCTCTGGCGCGACGGTGAGCCGATCGCCGGCTTCTACCTCGATCCGTACGCGCGCGCCGGCAAGCAGTCGGGTGCCTGGATGGACGATGCGCGGGCGCGCTGGCTGCGCCCCGACGGCCGGCTGCAGCGCCCGCTGGCGCACCTGGTGTGCAACTTCGCGCCGCCGCTGGGCGCACGGCCGGCGCTGCTCACGCACGACGACGTGCTGACGCTGTTCCACGAGTTCGGACACGGACTGCACCACATGCTGACGCGTGTCGACGAGCGCGCGGTGGCCGGCATCGCCGGCGTCGAGTGGGACGCCTGCGAACTGCCGAGCCAGTTCATGGAGAACTTCGCTTGGGAGTGGACCGTGCTCGAGCGGCTGTCGGCGCATGTGGACAGCGGCATGCCGCTGCCGCGCGAGTTGTTCGAGCGCATGCGCGCGGCACGCAACTTCCAGAGCGGGCTGGCCATGGTGCGGCAATGCGAACTCGCCCTGTTCGACATGCGATTGCATCTCGAGCCGGGCCAGGCCGGCCGCGCCACGGCGCTGATGGCCGAAGTCGCCGCCGAGCTCTCGCCGCTCGCGCCGGCGCCGTTCGGGCGCTATGCGCATTCGTTCACGCACCTGTTCGACGGCGCGTACGCAGCCGGTTTCTACGGTTACGCCTGGGCCGAGGTGCTGTCCGCCGACGCCTACAGCGCCTTCGAGAAGGCCGGCAGCGACGAGCGCGCCACCGGGCAGCGCTACCGCGAGGCCATTCTCGAGAGCGGCGGCAGTCGGCCGGCGCTGGAGAGTTTCAAGGCGTTTCGCGGGCGCGAACCACGCCTGGACGCGTTGCTGCGGCACCAGGGACTGACCGGGGACCAGCTTGAGCGGCCGGCCGCGGTCGGATAGATTCCGTGCAGGGCTGCGCCGCAGCCACCGTCCGAGGTCGCCCGCATGCATCGCCACCCAGACTCCAGAACGGCTTGCTGGCTAGCGGCGGTCTCGGCGTTCGCGGCGCTCGCGGGGCTCACGCTGGTGGGCCCGGCGGCGGCGCAGTACAAGGTGGTCAACCCCGACGGCACCGTCACCTACACCGATCGCCCGCCGCCGCCGTCCAGCAACGCGCGCGTGACCCAGTTGGGCCGCGGCAGCGCCGCGGCGGCGCCCGATGCCGCGCTGCCGACCGCCCTGCGCCAAGCCCTGCAGCGCTACCCGGTGACGCTGTATGCCGCGACCGAGTGCAGCGCCTGCGATGCCGCGCGCCAGTACCTGCAGCAGCGCGGCGTCCCGTACAGCGAGCGCCGCGTCGCCAGCGACGACGATATTGCCGCGCTCGAGCGCATCGCCGGCGCGCGCACGGTGCCGGCCCTGACGATCGGCGCGCAGACGCTGCGCGGCTATTCCCAGTCCGACTGGGCGGCCTACCTCGATGCGGCCGGCTATCCGCGCGAGTCGCAACTGCCGCGCGGCTGGCAGCCGCCGCCGCCGACGCCGGTGGTCGCCGAGCGCACGGCGCCGGCACGAGCCGCGGCGCCCGCGTCCGCGCCGGCGCAAGCCGCGACCGAGTCGGCGCCCGAAGCGAACCCCGCCGGCGTGCGCTTCTAGCTTCCAGTCGGGCCGCTGCCGCTCAGGGCGGCGCGGCCAGGCGCCGCGTCAGCCACGAACCGGCGCCGACCGCGCCACCCACGGCCCAGAACAGCGCCGCCGCGCCGACCAGTGCGCCGGTGGCGCCGAACACCAACGGCATCAACGTGCTCGACGTGTTCATGGCCATCGAACGCAGCGCAAGCGCCTCGCCGTGACGCGCATCGGGCGTCACGTGGTGCAGCATCGACATGATCATCGGCTGCACGCAGCCCAGCGTCAGCCCGAGCGCAGCGGCCAACGAGCCCATCAGCCACGGGTTCGGCGCGAGCGGGTAGCTCGCGAACACGACGGCCGTGCCGATCATGGCGAAGCGCAGCACGGTGATCTGCCCCAGGCGATGCGCGAGCAACGGGATCGCCAGCCGTACCGCCGTCACCGAGAAGGTGAAGGTGCCGAGGATCAGGCCGATCGTGCTCGCGCTGTAGTCGCGCTCGTGACCGAGCACCGGCACCGCGAAGGTGTGCACGTCCCAGCACATCGACAGCAGCCAGTTGACGGTGAGCAGCCGGCGCAGTTCGCCCGACTCGAGCAGTTCCCACGCGCGCCCGCCCCGCGCCGGGTGCGCGGGGTCGGGCGGCGGCAGGCGCGGCACCAGCCGCGCGCTGGCGACGGTGAGCAGCGGCAGCGCGAGCAGCATCAGGTAGCCGGCGCGAAAGCCCAGGCCATCGATCATGAAGCCGACCGCCACCGGGCCGATGACGTTGGAGAACGACGGCGCGATGCCGAGCCAGCTGAAGACGCGCACGCGCTCGGTGCCGTCACGAGCCGCCAGCCCCGCGGTGCGCTGGATGGTCAGCATGCCGGTGTTGGCGCCGGTGCCGGCCAGCGCCGCCGCCACGCACAACAGCGCGAAGCGCGGCCGCCCCTCGACGAAGGTCGACGCCACCGCCAGCAGCATGCCGGCGGTGCTGATCAGCACCGCGTAGCGCACCGGCCGGTGGTAGCCGTGGCGGTCGGCCGCTCGCCCGGTGGGCAGCGCGAGCAACACCGGGGCGGCGGCGAACAGCGCGAGCAGCACGCCCACGGTCCAGGCGCTGTAGCCCTCGTTCAAGGCCTCCAGCGGTGCGGCCATGCGCAGCCCGGCCATCGCCGAATGCAGTCCGAGCTGACCGCCGACGAGCGCCGCGATCACGCGGCCGGTCGCGCCGGCCGGCAGTTCGACGGCGCGCGCCGGCCCGGCTTCGAGCATCGGCATCGCGCTCGGCGGCCCGGCTTCAGGTGTCGGCATCGTCCTCCGCGGCGGCCGGGCCGGGCAGCAGCTGCGCGGCGCGCGTCTCGGGCAAGGCCTCGACGCCGCGCAGCTGGCGCGCCATGGCGCGCGTGCGCACCTCGGCCTGCTCGATGGCATTGCCGGCCTCGTCGAGCTTCTTCTTGGTCCGGGCGAGCACGTCGCCGAACTTGCCGAACTCGGTCTTCACCGCGCCTAGCACCTCCCACACCTCGGCCGAGCGGCGCTCGAGCGCGAGCGTGCGAAAGCCCATCTGCAGACTGCTGAGCGTGGCCAGCAGCGTGGTCGGCCCGGCCAGCATCACCTTGTGCTCGCGCTGCAGCGCTTCGACCAGCCCCGGGCGGCGCAAGGCCTCGGCGTACAGCCCCTCGGTGGGCACGAACAGGATGGCGAAGTCCGTGGTGTGCGGCGGCGCCACGTACTTGTCGCGGATGCGGCGCGCCTCGAGCCGCAGGCGCGACTCGATCGCCTTGGCCGCGGTCTCCATGGCGGCGGCGTCGGCGCGCTCGTGCGCCTCGAGCAGCCGCTCGTAGTCCTCGCGCGGGAACTTGGCGTCGATCGGCAGCCACAGCGGCAACGCCGCGGCACCGGCCTCGCCGCGGCCGGGCAGGCGGATGGCGTACTCGACACGCTCGCTGCTGCCCGGCAGCGTGGCCACGTTGGTGGCGTACTGCTCGGGCGTGAAGACCTGCTCGAGCAGCCCCGCGAGCTGCACCTCGCCGAACACGCCGCGCGTCTTGACGTTGGTGAGCACGCGGTTGAGCGCACCCACGTCGCGCGCCAGCGCCTGCATGTCGCCCAGGCCCTTGTGCACCTGCTCGAGCCGCTCGGCCACCTGGCGAAAGCTCTCGGTCAGGCGCGTCTCGAGCGTCGCCTGCAGCTTCTCGTCGACGGTGGCGCGCATCTGCTCGAGCTTGGCCTCGTTGCCCTGTTGCAGCGCCTCGAGACGCGCGTCGACCGCCTGGCGCACTTCGCCGAGGCGCTGCGTGTTGCCCTCCGCGAGGCGCAGCAACTGCTCGGCGAGCGTGTCGGCCACGCGGCGCAGCGCGCCCTCGGTCGACTGCTGCATCTGTGCCAGTTGCACGCGAAACGAATCGATCTGCTCGTTCTGCGTGCGTGCCACGTCGCTGCCCTGCGCGAGCAGCATCTGCTGGAAGTTGGCGAGGTCGCCGCGCGTGCCCTGCCCCTGGCGGCCGAGCTCGTCACGCAGCTCGCGCTCGAGGCGAGCAACGTCGGCGCGCGCGTTGCGGCCCCACTCCTCGAGCTGGCGGCTGCGCGCGGCCTCGCCGGGCGGCCGCAGGGCCAGACGCAGCAGCGCCAGCAGCAGCAACACCACCACCGACGCTGCCGCCACCGACAGCGGCACCCACCACAACCCAGGCATAGCGCGATTGTCTCAGGCGTCGGCACAGCCGGCGTGCACGCGCGCCAGGCGCGCGCCGCTTGCGCCGTCAGCCCGCTGCGCGGCCGAGGACCTCGGGATTGAGCAGGTTGGGCGGCCGCTCGCCGCCCAGCGCCGCGATCAGATTGGTCGCCGCGAGCTCGGCCATCGCGCGCCGCGTGGCCACGGTGGCGCTGGCGATGTGCGGCGTGAGCACGACGTTGGACACATCGAGCAGCGCCGCTTGCACCTGCGGCTCGCCCTCGAACACGTCGAGCGCGGCCGCGGCGATGCGGCGTTCGCGCAGCGCCGCGGCGAGCGCCGCATCGTCGACGACGCCGCCGCGCGCCACATTGGTGAGCGTGGCGCTCGGCTTCATCGCCGCGAGCTCGGCAGCGCCGATCGCATGGTGGCTCGCCGCGGTGTACGGCAGCACCAGCACGAGATGGTCGGCCTCGCGCAGCAGCGTGGCCTTGTCGACGTAGCGCGCACCGAGCGGCGCCTCGCGCTCGACAGGCAACCGGCTGCGGTTGTGATAGATCACCTGCATGCCGAAGCCGAGCGCGCCGCGCCGCGCGATCGCCTGTCCGATACGCCCCATGCCGAGCAGGCCGAGCGTCGCACCGTGCACGTCGGAACCGGTGAACATGTCGTAGGACCAGCGCCGCCACTCGCCGCGGCGCAGGAAGCGTTCGCTCTCGGCCATGCGGCGCGCCGCGGCCATCATCAGCGCGAAGCCGAAGTCGGCGGTGGTCTCGGTCAGCACATCGGGCGTGTTGGTGGCCAGCACACCGTGCGCGGTGCAGGCCGCGAGGTCGAAGTTGTTGTAGCCGACCGCCATGTTGGCCACTGCGCGCAACTGCGGGCAGGCACCGAGCAGCGCGGCATCGATGCGCTCGCTGCCGGTGGTGAAGGCGCCGGCCTTGCCGCGCAGCCGCTCGGCCAGTTCGGCCGGCGCGAGCACTCGGTCGTCCGCGCTGGCGTCGACGTCGAAGTGCTGCGCCAGCCGCGCCAGCGTCTCGGGGAACACCGCCCGCGCGACGAGGATGGCCGGCCTGTCCATCAGCGGAAGAAGACGAGCGTGATGACGACGAACAGCGGAATCAGCACCGCGCCCGCCCACGCCATGTAGCCGAAGAAGCTCGGCATCGCGATGCCGCGCTCCTCGGCGATGGCCTTGACCATGAAGTTGGGCGCGTTGCCGATGTAGCTGTTGGCGCCCATGAACACCGAGCCGGCCGAGATCGCCGCCAGCGTGGCGGCCAGCGGGCCCATCAGCGCGGCCGGGTCACCCCCCGCCAGGTTGAAGAACACCAGGTAGGTCGGTGCGTTGTCCAGGAACGACGACAGGATGCCCGAGAACCAAAAGTAGGCCCAGGGCAGCGGCTGGCCGTCGGGCCCGGTGACGGCACGGGCCACCGCGGCGAAGGGGCCGTCCACGCCCGCCTTGAGCATGGCCAGCACCGGCAGCATGGTGACGAAGATGGCGGCGAACAGCTTGGCCACCTCCTGCATCGGCGCCCAGGAGAACTGGTTCTTCTCGCGCACGCCGGCCGGCGTCAGCCACAGCGATGCCGCCGCCACGGCCACCAGCCCGAGGTCGCGCACGAGGGCCTGCAGCGGCAGCGGCGTGCCCCCGAGGTCGAAGACGATGCCGGGCTTCCAGGTGCCACTCATCAGCACCAGGCCCACGGCCACGGCCAGCGGCAGCAGGTTG
>JAGWTJ010000114.1 GCA_028869005.1 Burkholderiales bacterium
ATGCCTTCGGCCCACAGCGGCGTGTAGAAGACCGACAGGAAGGCGCCGCCCAGGCCGGCCATCGCACCGCCGAAGGCCACCGCGAGATAGCGGATCCGAATGACCGGATAGCCCACCGCATGCGCCGCCGACGGCGACTCGCCGACGGCGCGCAGCACCAGTCCGGTACGGCTGCGGTCGATGAACCAGGCCGCCCAGACCACCAGCAGCCACGACAGGTAGACCAGCGCGTGCTGGTTGAACAGGGCCGCGCCGACGAGCGGCAGCTCCGACAGCCACGGCAGCGGCAGCGTCGGCACCGCCGGCAGCGGCGCCGACTCGTAGGGCTTGCCGAAGAAGGCCGACAGGCCGACGCCGAGGATCGCCAGCGCCAGCCCCGAGGCCACCTGGTTGGCCAGCATCGTCAGCGTGACGTAGCCGAACACCAGCGCCATCGCGCAGCCGGCGGCCATGCCGACGACGGCAGCGAGCCACGGGCCGGTGCCGGCATGCGCGACGGCGAAGGCGGCCACCGCGCCGACGGCCATCATGCCTTCGGCGCCCAGGTTGAGCACGCCCGAGCGTTCGACGATCAACTCACCGATGGCGACGATGATGAGCGGCGTGCCCGCCACCAGCGTGGCGGCGATGACCGAGGCCAGGAGTGCGGCGTCCGTCATGCTGCTGCCGTGGCAGTGCGCGACCAGCGCAGCCGGTACGCAATGAACAGATCCGAGGCGAGCAGGAACAGCAGCAGCATGCCCTCGAATACGTTGGAGATCGAAGACGGCAGGTTCAGTTGCTGCTGCGCCTGTTCGCCGCCGAGAAACAGCAGCGCCATCAGCAGGCTGGCCAACAGCACCCCGAGCGGATGCAGCCGGCCGACGAAGGCGACGATGATCGCGGCGAAGCCGTAGCCGGCCGAGATCTGGCTCGTCAGCTGGCCCATCGGGCCGGCGACCTCGGTCATGCCCGCGACGCCGGCCAGTGTGCCCCCGGCGAGCAGCCCGACCCAGATGGCGCGCCGCGCCGAGAAGCCGGCGTAGCGCGCGGCATCGGCGGCCTGCCCGCCGACCTGCATCTGGAAACCCTGGAAGCTGCGCTGCAGGAAGACGTAGCCGACGGCGAGCACCGCCAGCGCGAGCAGCAGGCCCGCGTTCAGCCGCGTGCCGTCGATCAGCACCGGCAGCAGCGCGCTGTCGCCGAAGCTGCGCGTCTGCGGGAAGTTGTAGCCGCCGGGATCCTTCCACGGCCCGTAGACCAGCCACGACGCCATCAACTGCGCGACGTAGACCAGCATCAGCGAGACCAGGATCTCGTTGGTGCCGAAGCGCGTGCGCAGCCAGGCCGGGATCGCCGCCCACAGCGCGCCGCCGAGCGCGCCGGCCAGCACCATCGCCGGCAGCGCCCACGGCGCGTGTGCGTCGCCCACCCCGAGCGCCACCGCAGTGGCGGCCGCCGCACCGGCGATGAACTGCCCCTCGGCACCGATGTTCCAGACACCGGCACGAAAGCCCGCCGCCAAACCCAGGCCGATCAGCATCAGCGGCGTGGCCTTGAGCGCCAGTTCGCTGAGCGCATAGAGATCGCCCAGCGGCCGCAGGAAGAAGACCTGCAGCGCGTGCAGCGGGCTGCGGTCGAGCGCGGCGAACAGCACGAAGCCGCCGACGAGCGTCAGCGCGACGGCCAGCAGCGGCGACAGCCAGCGCATGCGCTGTGACGCCTCGGCACGCAGTTCCAGCCTAGGCCACATGGAGCGCCTCGCTTGGGTCGTTGCGGGCGACTACGCCGCCTTGCGCCGACGGCCACAGGCCGCTCATCCACAGGCCGATCGTCTCGACGTCGGTGTCCTGCGTCGGCACCGCCGGCGACAGACGGCCCTTGGCGATGACGGCGATGCGGTCGCAGACCTCGAACAGCTCGTCGAGCTCTTCCGACACCACCAGCACCGCGGCACCGGCGTCGCGCAGCGCGACCAGCGACTGGCGGATGAAGGCCGCGGCGCCGACGTCCACGCCCCAGGTCGGCTGCGCGGCGACGAGCACGCGCGGCCGCTGCTGCAGTTCGCGGCCGACGATGAACTTCTGCAGGTTGCCGCCCGACAGCGACTGCGCCGCCGCCTGCGGGCCGCCGCACTTGACGCCGAAGCCCTCGATGCAGCGCTGCGCGTAGGCGCGCACCGCAGCGCGGCGCACCAGGCCGCGACGCACCAGGCCCTGGCGATGCGCGGTGAGCAGCGCGTTCTCGGCCAGGCTCATCACCGGCACCGCGCCGCGCCCGAGCCGTTCCTCGGGCACGAAGCCCAGGCCGCGCCGGCGCCGCGCGGCGCTGCCCAGTCGTCCGACCGGACGCTGGTCGAGCTGCACCATCGCGTCGTGCGCGCGCGGCAGCGGCGCCTCGCCCGAAATCGCCTGCAGCAGCTCCTGCTGGCCGTTGCCCGAGATGCCGGCGATGCCGACGATCTCGCCGGCGCGCACCTCGAGGCTGACGCGCTCGAGCGCGACGCCGAACGGGTGCGTGGCCGGCTGCGTCAGCGCGTCGAGCACGAGGCGCGGCTCGGCGACCGCGGTGGCGGCCTCGCGCCGGCAGGCCACCAGCTCCTTGCCGATCATCATGCGCGCCATCGAGGCCGGCGTCTCTTCGGCCGGGATGCAGTGGCCCGTCACGCGGCCGCCGCGCAGCACGGTCGCGCCGTGGCACAGCTCGCGCACCTCGTCGAGCTTGTGGCTGATGTAGAGGATGCTGCAGCCTTCCGCCGCGAGCTGGCGCAGCGTCTCGAACAGCTTGCGCACGGCCTGCGGCGTGAGCACCGAGGTCGGCTCGTCCATGATCAGCAGCCGCGGGTTCTGCAGCAGGCAGCGGATGATCTCGACGCGCTGGCGCTCGCCCACCGACAGCGTGTGCACCAGGCGAGCGGGATCGGCCGGCAGGCCGTAGCGCCGCGCGACGGCGTCGATGCGCTGCGCCAGATCCTGCAGGTCGGGCCGGCCGGGCAGCGCCAGCGCGACGTTCTGCACCACGGTCAGCGTCTCGAACAACTGGAAGTGCTGGAACACCATGCCGATGCCCAGGCTGCGCGCGTGTCCCGGGCTCGTCACGCGCACCGGCTCGCCGCACCAGCGCATCTCGCCGGCGCTGGGCGCGCTCACGCCGTAGATGATCTTCATCAGCGTGGACTTGCCGGCGCCGTTCTCGCCCAGGATGGCGTGGATCTCGCCCGGCTGCACCTCGAGATCGACGCCGTCGTTGGCGACGACCGCGCCGTAGACCTTGCGGATGCCGCGCAGTTGCAGTTGCGGCGCGCTCGGCGCGGATGCGACGGAGGTCATCGTCATCGCCCTTCTCGCCTCGCAGCGCCTTCGGCTCGAATCAGCCGGCGTGGCCGGCCGACAGGCGTGCGAGCAGCTCGCCGGCGCGCTGCATCGCAGCGGCGTCGATGCGGGCCCGCACGCCCTCGAAACCCGGGCCGCGCGTGGCGTCCAGCCCCATGCGCGAAGTGGTGCCGACGCCCGAGGCCGAAGGGTCGAGCGCGCTGCCGGGCAGGCCCTCGACGATCACCACGTCCAGATGCGGCTGGAAATGCGTCGCCAGCGCCCACAGCACCTCCTCGTCGCGCATCACGTCCACGTCCTCGTCGACGGCGATCACCGTCTTCAGGTACGGATCCCAGCCCAGCAGTCCGAGCATCACCTGGCGCGCTTCGCCGGGACGGCTCTGCCTGAGCGCCACGTAGGCGTGGAAGTGCGTGCCCGAGCTCGGGTAATGCACGGCCGTCACGCCGGGGAAGCGCTCCCGCAGCTTTTCCACCATCTCCGACTCGCGCGGGATGCGGCCCAGGTTCAGATGCTCGGCCGAATTGCCGCCCACCACGTCGAGCAGCCAGGCGTCGCGGCGCTGCATCAGCGTCTGCACGCGCAGCAGGTTGTTCGTCGAGCGGTCCGACGAGTAGCCGGTGAACTCGCCGAACGGCCCCTCCTCGGACTTGGCCTCGGGGTCGATCACGCCTTCGAGCACGAACTCGGCGTGCGCCGGCACCGCGATGCCGTAGCGCGGCGTGCGCACCACCTCGAGCGGCGCGCCGAACAGGCCGCCGGCGACATGACGCTCGTCGACGCCGTAGGGCAGCCGCGCGGCGGCGGCGAGCATGAACAGCGGATGCGCGCCGATCACCATCGCCACCGGCAGCGGCCGGCCGCGCTCGGCCTGCGCCTGGAACATGCGCCACAGATGACCGCGCGAATGCAGGCTGGTGCCGAGGGTCTGCGCTCCGTTGAGCATCGAGCGGTGGTAGCTGACGTTGCCGATGCCGGCGTCGCGGTCCTCGGCCACGACCACCGCGTTCGTGATGTACGGGCCGCGGTCGGTGGCGAAGTGCTTGATCGTCGGCAGCGTGGTCAGATCGAAGCCCTCGCTCTGCACGACCTCGGTGACGGCGCCGCCGCCGACCTCGCGCGGCGCCACCATGCGCCGGCTGCGCGACTGGTATTCGGCGTGGATGCCGGCAGCCGCCACGCCGCCCAGCATGCGGCCGACGCGCTCGCGCGACGCGAACAGGTTGGTCACCAGCGGCGAGTCGAGACCTTGCACGCGCTCGAACTTCAGCGCCGGATGGCGGCCCTCGGCCGCCAGCGCCCAGACCAGCGCCGTCACGTCCTGGTCGCGCCCCACCGGCTCGCGCACGACGAGCAGGTCGTCGCCGAAATGCTCGGCGTAGGCGTCCACGAAGCGATGCAAGTCCTGGCCGGTGTCGGCCAGCGGATCGACGCGTGAGCTCATCTGGGCTCCTCCACGGCGCGCGGCGCGCTTCGCGCCGCGGCGCCTTACTTCAGCTTCGCGTACGAGTCGCCGAGGCGCAGCTCGGCTTCCTCGGCATTGCGCGGCGGCCTGGAGGTCTCGATACCGCACAGCCGCGCGATGTTGTTGCCGAGGTAGTCCTCCAGCGTATCCTCGTCGATGCCGATGCCGTGCGGCGCCGGGCGGCACAGCATCTCGAGCTCGCGCAGCCACATGCCGGGCTCGTTGGGCGGGCTGTCGGTGCCGAACACCAGCTTGTGGCGCGGCAGCTCCTTGGCGAACTCGGCGATGCGCGCCTGGAAGCACCAGCCCGACTCGACGTACACGTTGGGCGTGTCCATCGCCATCCAGAAGGTCTCGAACGAGTAGTTGCCGCCGGTCTGGATGCCGAAGTGCGCGATCACGAAGTTCACCATCGGGAACTCGCGGATGATCGGATAGAACATCGTCGGGATCGTGAACGGGCCGTCGCCGGTGTGGATCAGCACGACGATGTTGTACTTGGCGCACATCTTCATCGCCGGGCGCAACCAGTCGAGCGCGCGATCCGGCCGGTAGCCGTGCATGTTGGCGTGCAGCTTGATCATCTTGAAGCCGTACGCCTTGTGGTGGTGCTCGATCTCGAGCGCGCCGTTGTCCGGGCCCCAGCGCGGGTTGTAGGTGAAGTTGCCGATGAAGCGGTCGGGGTACTTCTGCGTCAGCTCGGCGATGTAGGCCATGTAGTCGCGGATGCCGTCGCGCCCGCGGCGGTTGCCGTCGCGGTAGCCGGTGTTGCCGGGCGGCGGCTGGATGAAGCCCATGTCGATGCGGCGCGGCTTGCCGTTGATCATGTACGGGCCGTCCATCAGCTTGAGCATGCGCTCGCCGTTGAAGGGCGTGCCGGTGTGGCGCCAGGCCTCGTCGACCAGGTTGGTGGGATGCAGGTGGGTGTCGATGATCATGGTGCGGTCTCCGTCGGCCGGTTCAGTACAGGCCGATCACGGGTTGGGGCGCGACCTTGCGGCCCAGGCGCTGCTCGGCCTCCGCGAAGGTCCTGGGCGCCGGCGTCGGCTCGATGCCGATCATGCGGGCGATGTTGTTGCCCAGGTAGTCCTCGAGGGTCGCCTCGTCGAGGTTGAGGCCCTGCGGCGGATTGGTGCACAGCACCTCGAGCAGCCTCAGCCACATGCCGGGCTCGTTGGGCGGCGTATCCGAGCCGAAGATGATCTTGTGCTTGGGCAGCGTCTTGGCGAACTCGACGATACGCGACTGCAGGCACCAGCCGGATTCGCAATAGACGTTGGGCAGTTCCATCGCCCACTGGTACGGCTCGAAGCAGTAGACGCCGCCGGTCTGCACGCCGAAGTGCGCCATGATGAAGTTCACCGTCGGGAACTCCTTGATCATCGGCACCCATTCGGTCGGGATGCTGTACGGGCCATCGCCGGTGTGCAGCTTGACCGGCACGCCGAGCTCGGCGCACTTCTCGAACGCCGGGCGCACCCAGTCGAGCGCGCGGTCGGGCCGGTAGGCGTGCATGTTGGCCTGCATCTGCACCATCTTGAAGCCGTGCTCCTTGACGTAGCGCTCGATGGCCTCGACGCCGTTCTTGACGCCGCAGCGCGGGTTGTAGACGAAGCAGCCGAGGAAACGGTCGGGGTGCTTGCGCACGCACTCGAGCGTGTAGGCCATGTAGGCTTCGATCGACTCGCGGCCCGACTTCTCGCCGTCGGTCCAGGTGTAGATCGTGTTGCCCTGCGGCGGCTGGATGAAGGCCTTGTCGATGCGGCGCGGCTTGCCGTTGACGAAATAGGGGCCGTCTAGCGTCGCGAGCAGCCGGTCGACGGTGTAGGGCTCGCCTTCGTGCCACCAGGCCAGATCGACCTGGTCGGTGGGGTAGCAGCTGATGTCGATGATCATGAGCAGGGTCTCCTGGTGAACTTCGGTGGGCGCGCCAGCCTCAGGCGGCTTGCAGCGCGTCGGGAACGGTGAGGGCCGCCGCGACGAGGCAGCCATGCAGCAGCGCGCGCAGGCGCTCGGCATCGAGCCGGCGGCCGATGAAGACGAGCTTGGACGCAGGCGTCTCGTCCCACCACGGCATCGAGGCCTTCAGCTCGAGGATGCGGTGCACGCCCTGCAGCACGTGACGGCGGTCGTCGCCGTGGATTTGCACGATGCCCTTGACGCGATAGACGTCGTCGCCGGCGGCGGCCAGCAACTGCTCGAGGCCGCGCATCAGGCGCGCGGCGTCGAACGGGCGATCGAAGACGAAGGACACCGAGTCGACCGAGGGATCGTGGCGGTGCGGCGCGAGCGCATCGGCCCCGTCGCGCCCTTGCCCTGCGCCATGCGCGTGATCGTGCTCGCAGTGCGCGTCGCAGACGTGCTCGTGCGCCGCGTCGAGGAAATGCGGGTCGGTCATCGCCAGCGCGTCGGACTCGAACGACTGCAGGCCGAGGATCTGCGACAGATCCACCTTCGCCTGCACGGTGTACAGGATCGGCGCGCTGGCGTTGAGCGTGCGGATGCGCCGCTCGAGCGCGGCCAGCGCTGCCGGCTCGACGAGGTCGGTCTTGTTGAGCAGGATGCGGTCGGCGACCACGATCTGCGTCACCGCCTGGTTGTCGTGCTCGGCCAGCGCCGGATCGTCCAGGTGCGGCTGCACGTGCAGCGCGTCGATCAGCGTGACGACGCCGTCGAGCACCACCTTCTTCGCCACCTCGTTGTCCATGAAGAAGGTGGCGGCCACCGGCGTCGGGTCGGCCAGGCCGCTGGTCTCGACCAGGATGTGGTCGAACTGGTCCTTGCGCGCGAGCAGCTGGGTCAGCGTCTGCACCAGGTCGTTGCGCACGTCGATGGTGCAGCAGATGCAGCCGTTGACGATCTGGAAGATCTCCTCGTCGGAGGCCATCACCAGGTCGGAGTCGACGTCGACCTCGCCGAACTCGTTCTCGATGACCGCGATGCGATGCCCGTGGCGCTCGGTGAGGATGTGGTTGAGCAGCGTCGTCTTGCCGGCGCCGAGGAAGCCGGTGAGGATGGTCACCGGCACCGGCCGCTCGGCCGCTTGCGTGTTCATGTCAGGGTTCTCCATGTGACGCGGCTAGGCCCCGGCCGCCTGCTTGGCGCGCAGCGCCTGCAGCACCTGTTCGGGCTTGATCGGGTAGTGATGGAAGCGCACGCCGATCGCGTCGTACACCGCGTTGGCGATGGCCGGGCCGACGGCGACGATCGGATCCTCGCCGATGCCCTTGGCGCCGAACGGGCCGCCGGGGTCGGGCGCGGTCTCGAGCATCACGGTACGGATGGCCGGCATGTCCATCGCCAGCGGCATCTTGTAGTCGACGAAGTTGGCGTTCAGCGACCGCCCGGTCTTCGGGTCGATCTGGTAGTCCTCGTACAGCGTGTGGCCGATGCCCTGCTGGATGCCGCCCTCGATCTGGCCGGCGGCGGCGATCGGGTTGATGACCTTGCCCAGCTCGTGCACCGGCACCACCTGCAGCACGGTGATGCGGCCGGTCTCGGTGTCGACCTCGACCTCGACGAAATGGGCCGCGAACGAGTACGACTTGTGCGGCGTGTGGGTCGCGCTCGCGACCAGTTGCGGCGAAGGCACGCCTCTGCGCGGCGCCACCGCTTCGCGCACTTCGAGGCTGCGGTCGGTGCCGCGCACGCGGATCACGCCTCCGGCGATGTCGAGGTCGGCCGGTGCCACTTCGAGCTTCTTCGCCGCATGCTCGAGCAACTGGCGCTTGACCTCGGTGGCCGCCAGCTGCGCCGCGCGGCCGCCCAGGTAGGTGGTGTGGCTGGCGAAGGCGCCGATGTCCCAGGGCGTGACGCCGGTGTCGCCATGCACCACCGACACCGACTCGAAGGCGAGACCAATCTCCTCGGCGACGATCTGCGCCAGCGTGGTATGCGCGCCGGTGCCCAGGTTGGAGGTGCCGGTGTACAGCACGACGCCGCCGTCCTCGTTCATGCGGACGATCGCGTTGCCCTGCTCCTCGATGGCCGGCTGCGCGCCGCTGCCGTGCATCTCGCAGGCCATGCCCCAGCCGCGGCGCAGCACGCCGGCGTCGCGCGCGCGGCCACGCAACGCGCTCCAGCCCACCTCCTGCATGCCGCGGCGCACGCAGTCCGGCAGGCCGTGGCCGTGCACCGGATGGCCCGACGGTGCCCAGTCGCCTTCGCGCACCGCGTTCTTCAGCTTCAGCTCGGCCGGGTCGAGCCCCAGCTTCTCGGCCGCCTCGTCCATCTGGATGTCCAGCGCGTAGGTCGCCTGCAGCACGCCGAAGCCGCGGTAGGCGCCGGCGATCGGACTGTTGGTGTAGATGCAGCGGCCCTCGAGATCGACGTGGTCGCAGCGGTACAGCGACGTGAGGCCGTGCGTGCCGACGTTGGTCACGCCCGGCCCATGCGAGCCGTAGGCGCCGGAGTTGAAGACCAGCCGCGCCTGGCGCGCGGTGATCGTGCCGTCCTTCCTGAAGCCCTGCTTGAGCCGGATCTTGACCGGGTGGCGCGAGCGCCCGCCGAGGAAGGTCTCCTCGCGCGTGTACTCGAGCCGCACCGGACGGCGTGTCTGGCGCGCCAGCAGCGCGCACAGGAATTCGCTCTGGAACAGGTCCTGCTTGGCGCCGAAGCCACCGCCCATGTGCTCGCACAGCACGCGCACCTTGTGCAGCGGCAGCCCGAGCACCTCGGCCATGATGCCGCGCACCATGAACGCAGTCTGCGTCGAGATCCACACGGTGAGCGCGCCGCTCGCGTCGAACTGGCACATGCAGACGTTGGGCTCCATGTACGCCGGCGTCGGGCGGCCGCCCTCGTATTCGCCCTCGACGATGAGGTCGGCCTCGGCGAAGCCGCGCTCGGGGTCGCCGCGGCGCACGCGCACCGGCTCGAGCACGTCGTTGCCGCTTGGGTTGGTGTCGTGGATGCGCGGCGCGCCGGCTCGCATCGCGTCCTCGACCGTCAGCAGCGCCGGCAGCGGCTCGTACTCGACCTCGATCAGATCGAGCGCCTGCTCGGCGATCTCGTCGCTGGTGGCGGCCACCACGGCCACCGTCTCGCCCCAGTAGCGCACCTTGCGGTCGAGGATGTACTGGTCGCGCGCCAGCGAGGCCGAGCGCGGATGCGGCGAGCCGGCGTGCAGCACGCGCGGCACGTTCTCGTGCGTGAGCACCGCCTTGACGCCGGGCAGCGCCAGTGCGCGGCTCGCGTCGATGCGGCGGATCAGCGCGTGCGCGACGTTGCTGCGCTTGCTGCGCGCGTACAGCATGCCGGGCGGCGTGATGTCGCCGACGTACCTGGCTTCGCCGGTGACCTTGGCGGCGACGTCGTGGCGCCGCACGCTGCGGCCGACGACGGCGCTCATCGCACGCTCTCCTGCGTGACGGGTCGCGCCGCCTGCGCGATGGCCTCGAAGATCTTCGTGTAGCCGGTGCAACGGCAGATGTTGCCGGCGATCGCGAAGCGGATCTCGTCGGCGCTGGGTGCCGGGTTCTCGTCGAGCAGGGCCTTGGCTGCCATCAGGAAGCCCGGCGTGCAGAAGCCGCATTGGGTGGCGCCGCACTCGATGAAGGCCTCCTGCAGCCGGTGCAGGCTGCCATCGGCGGCCTGCAGGCCCTCGACGGTGGTGAGTTCGGCGCCCTCGGCCTCGACCGCCAGCACCAGGCAGGCGTTGACCGGGCGGCCGTTCATGATCACGGTGCACGAGCCGCACTCACCGACGTCGCAGCCCTTCTTGGTGCCCGTCAGGCCGGCCTCGGTGCGCAGCGCGTCGAGCAGGCTGCGATTGGGCGTGACGGCAATCCGGCGCGGCTCGCCGTTGACGTTGAACGAAACGACCATGCTCTTCATGCCTGTGCCTCACGGAGGGCCTGTTCGAGCGCGCGCCGCACGAGCACGCGCACCATGTCGCGCCGGTACTCGGCACTGCCGCGCACGTCGCCGATCGGGCGCGCCTCGTCGCTCGCGGCCTGCGCGGCAGCAGCCAGCCGCTCGGGCGTCGGCTGCGCGCCGCGCAACGCGGCTTCGGCATGCTCGGCGCGCAGCGGCGTCGGCGCGACGGCGGCCAGCACGATCGCCAGGTCGGCCACCGTGCCGTCGGCGACTAGCGTGAGGTGCGCCGCTGCACCGACGGTGGCCAGTTCCATCTGCGAACGCCGGCCGTGCTTGAGGTACACCTTGCCGGTGCGCGGCGCCGGCGGCGCGATCTCGATGTGAGTGACGATCTCGCCGGGTTCGAGCACGGTGCGCCCCGGAGCGCTGCAGAAATCCTGCACGCGGCAGCGGCGCTCGCCGGCGGCCCCGCGGA
>JAGWTJ010000371.1 GCA_028869005.1 Burkholderiales bacterium
CGGCCCTTTCTTCCCAGCGCAGCTTGACGACGCCGCGCACGTCGCGCAGCGTGCCGGCGCAGGCCAGGCGCAGCTCGCGTGCGGCGCGCTCCACGCCGGCGTGCAGCGCAGTCCAGTCTTGCAGGCCGCGTGCGCCGCGCAGGCCGGCGGCAAGCAGGTCGCGGCCGAACTCGAGCGCGGCCCCGGTCGCCAGCGTGGTGCCGAGGAACTGCACGCCGGCCTCGACCAGTTGATGCGCCTCGTCGAACACCGCGGCGTCGACGCTGGGCAGCAGCTCGGCCACGCCGCTGTCGCGCAGCGCCAGGTCGGCGAAGAACAGATGGTGGTTGACGACCACCAGGTCGGCCGCCATCGCGTCGCGCCGCGCCTGCACGACGTGGCAGTTGCGATACTCGGGGCAGTCGGTGCCGAGGCAGTTGTCGCGCGTCGAGGTCACGAGAGGGATCACCGACGAGCGCTCGTCCAGGCCGTCGACCTCGGCCAGGTCGCCGCTGCGCGTGGCCTGCGCCCAGGACACGACCCGTGCCAGCGCGCGCACGGCGAAGCGGTCGGGCAACTGCCCTTCGAGCTGCGTCTGCCGCAGGCGGTGCCGGCACAGGTAGCTGGCGCGCCCCTTGAGCAGCGCCATGCGCAACGGCAGGCCGAGCGTGCGCACCAGTTCGGGGAGGTCGCGCAGGAAGAGCTGATCCTGCAGGCTCTTGGTGGCCGTGCTGACGAGTGCGCGGCGGCCGTGCAGCAACAGCGGCACGAGGTAGGCGTATGTCTTGCCGACCCCGGTGCCGGCCTCGACCACCAGCGCCTCGCGCGCCTCCAGCGCCTGCGCGATGCGCAGCGCCATCGCATCCTGCACGGCGCGCGGACGGAAGCGCGCGTCACTCGCCGCCAGCGGCCCGTCGGCGGCGAAGACGCGCGCCACCTCCGCGGCCAGGGTGCCGCTCATGGGCAGCTGCGTGCCCGCCTCGCCCGCCTCACCCGCCGGTCAGGCCGGCTCGGGCGGCTCGAGCACGGTCTCGAGGCGGGCGATCTCGTCGCGCAGCAGAAGCCGGCGCTTTTTCAGGCGGCGCAGCGTCAACTCGTCGGCTTGGTGGTCGAGCGCATTGCGGTCGATCAACTGGTCCAGGTCGGCGTGCTCGATGCGCAACTCGATCAGGCGGCGCTGCGGCGAATGCAGGTTCTCGTCCATTGCTCCACAGAGGGCCGGGGTAGCACGGAGTTTATAGTCGCTGCAATGGTCTTGACCCCCGTACCTTTCCGACTCAGCGCCGCCACCGGCCTGCACCGCGGCGACCGCGTCTACCAGCAGGATCAGGTGGAGATTCTGCAGCACCCGCGCGTGCAGGGCGCGGTGCTGGCCGTCGTCGCCGACGGCATGGGCGGCAAGAGCGGCGGCCGCAAGGCAGCCGACCAGGTGCTGCTCACCGCACGCCAGATCTTCGAGCGCTTCGTGCCGGAAGAGGACGAGCCGAGCGAACTGCTGCAGCAACTGGTGCAGGAAGCGCACCTGATGATCAAGCTGACCGCCATCACCTCCGAGGAGGAGCCGCACAGCGCGGTGGCAGCGTTCTACATCGGCCCCGGCCTCGGCTGCGACGTGATCCACGCCGGCGACTCGCGCGTCTACCATTTCCGCGGCGCCGAGATGATGCGCCGCACGATCGACCACTCGTTCGTGCAGCGCCTGATCGACGAAGGCAAGCTCAGCGAGGAGGCCGCGAACAGCCATCCGCAGGCCAACCTGCTGACCGGCTGCCTGGGCACGCACGCCGAGCCGCCGATCGCTCCCTGGCACATCGATCGCCTCGAGTACGGCGACACGCTGCTGGCCTGCAGCGACGGGCTGTGGCACTACTTCACCCCGAAGGAAATCGGCGCCATCGTGCACGCGCTGCCGCCGCGCGAAGCCAGCGAGATGCTGGTCGGCAAGGCGCGCCAGCGCGCCCGCGGCGGCGGCGACAACCTGTCGATGGCGCTGGCACGGATCGATCCGTTGCGCTGACGCGGCGGGCACTGCGCTGCCGAAGCGGTGCCTCGGGGTCGGCGCGGGTCCTCAGCGCGGCGCGCTCGGCGGCGGCAACGTGTCGGGCGCCTTGCCCGCCGCGGCACGCTCGCGCAGCCGTTGCTCGACACGTTCCTGCGTGGCACGCGCTTGTTCGCGCCGTCG
>JAGWTJ010000372.1 GCA_028869005.1 Burkholderiales bacterium
GCGGCCTGCTTCGAGTTCGACTTCATGGGCGGCTCCATGGGCTCGGTCGTCGGCGAGCGCTTCGTGCGCGGCGTGGAGGCGGCGATCGAGCAGAAGGTGCCGTTCATCAGCTTCACCGCCACCGGCGGCGCGCGCATGCAGGAGGGCTTGCTCAGCCTGCTGCAGATGGCCAAGACGAATGCCGCGCTCACGCTGCTGGCCAAGCGGCGGCTGCCCTATGTCAGCGTGCTCACCGACCCGACGATGGGCGGCGTGTCGGCGAGCTTCGCCTTCGTCGGCGACGTCGTGATCGCCGAGCCGAAGGCGCTGATCGGCTTCGCCGGCCCGCGCGTCATCGAGAACACGGTGCGCGAGAAGCTGCCCGACGGCTTCCAGCGCGCCGAGTTCCTGCTCGGCAAGGGGGCGCTCGACATGATCTGCGACCGCCGCCAGTTGCGGCCGACGATCGCGCGCATGCTGGCGCTGCTGCAGCGGCAGAGCGCCGACGCGGTGGCCTGAGCGCGGCGCCGCAGCCGACGGCCGCAGGGCAGCGGCGCGGCGCGGCCGCGCGTTGCCCGTTGCCGCCCGTTGCCGCCATTTGTACGCATCACGACGACCCCGCATGACGACGCGCTTTGCGACCCTCGACGAATGGCTCGCCCACGCCGAGCAGGGGCATGTCGCGCGCGCCGGGCGCACGCTCGATCGCGTGGCCGCGGTGCGCGAGCGCCTCGGGCTGCGCTTCTCCGTGCCGGTGATCACCGTCGGCGGCACCAACGGCAAGGGCTCGACCTGCGCCATGCTGGAGTCGATCGCGCGTGCGGCCGGCTATCGCACGGGCCTGTACATCAAGCCGCACCTGGTCGACTTCACCGAGCGCTGCCGCATCGGCGGCCAACCGGTGGCGCCCGAGGCGCTGCTGCCGCACTTCGAGGCAGTGGAGGCGGCGCGCGCGGACACGCCGCTCAACTGGTTCGAGTTCACCACGCTGGCCATCCTGCGCCTGCTGGCGGCGGCGCCCATCGATGTCGCCATCCTCGAAGTCGGCCTCGGTGGCCGGCTCGACGCGGTGAACGTCATCGACGCCGACTGCGCCGTGATCACCAGCGTCGACCTCGACCACATGGACTACCTCGGCCACGACCGCGAGAGCATCGGCTGGGAGAAGGCGCACATCATGCGCGCCGGTCGCCCGGCGATCGTCGCCGACCCGCAGCCGCCCAGGAGCCTCGTCGAATTCGGCGAGCGGCTGGGCGCCGAGCTGCGGCTGGCCGGACGCGACTTCGGGCACGATGGCGACCGCCAGCAATGGAGTTGGTCCGGGCGCGGGCGCCGCTACGCAGGCCTGGCCTACCCGGCGCTGCGCGGCGCCAATCAGTTGCTGAACGCGGCCGGCGCGATCGCCGCGCTGGACGCGCTGCGCGAGCGGCTGCCGGTGCCGGCGCAGGCGATCCGACTCGGCCTCGCACGGGTCGAACTGGCCGGCCGTTTCCAGATCGTGCCGGGCGAGCCGACGCTCGTGCTCGACGTGGCGCACAACGTGCAGTCGGTGGCGACGCTCGCGCTGGGCCTGGCGGCTATGCGCCCGCACGCGCGCACGCTGGCCGTGTTCGGCGCGATGCGGGACAAGGACATCGCCGGTTTCGTGCCGAAGATCGCGCCGCTGGTGGCCGGCTGGTATTGCTGCGACCTGCCGACGCCGCGCGCGGCATCGGCGGCCGAACTCGCGGCCGTGGTGCGCGCGGCCGACACGGCGCGCGACGGCCCGGCCGTGCCGGTGCACGAGCATCGCGGGCCGGCCGAGGCGCTGGCGGCGGCGCTGGCCGACGCCGGTCGCGCCGATAGAATCGTCGTCTTCGGATCCTTCTACACCGTGGGCGGCGTGCTGAAGTCCGGGTTGCCGCGGCTGCCGGCACCCCACGTCCCGGACACCGGTCGCGCGGGCGCGACGAGCTGACGGCCCACGCCTGCTGTTGTTTCGCCCGGCTTGCATGCGACTGCCGTTCTCCCGTTCCACCGACGATCCGGCTGTCGCCGGCGACGATGCCGTGCAACTGGCGCGCACGCGCGCGCGTCGGCGTCTCGTCGGCGCGTTGGTGCTGCTGGTGGCCGGCGTGATCGGCTTTCCGCTCGTCTTCGAGACCCAGCCGCGACCGCTGCCCGCCGACACGACGATC
>JAGWTJ010000373.1 GCA_028869005.1 Burkholderiales bacterium
GCCGAGGCTGCCCGACAGGCGATCGAAATGCGCGCCGCGTTCGCCCGGCGCGCCGCTCTCGAAGGCGGCCGGCAGCTCGCGCATCGTCCAGCCGGCTGCGCTCACGCGTTCGATGCGCGCGTGCAGCGCGCGCACGCTGCCGCCGAGCTCGCGCACCGTGGAGCCGGGCAGGGCCGTCGTCGCATCGAGCAGGGTGCGGGCGCGCTGCGCGAACAGCACCAGCGCGCCGGCATTGCCGGTGTCGAAGAGAAAGGGCTCGGCGCGCCGCTCACCCAGCGCCAGCGAGAGCACCGGCAGGCCCGCATCCCAGCGCAGCGGCAACTGCGCCGACGGCCCGGCCGGCGCCGCGGCACGCTGCGGCCACGAGAGCTCGCCGCGCGCGAAATCGAAGCGCGTGACGGCCTCGCGCAGCCAGGGCGCGCCGATCAACCCGTCGAGCGTCGCGCCCACCGGGCCGAGCAGGCTTGCCAGGTCGAGCGCCGCGGCCTCCGCACGCGCCGCAGCGGTTGGTAGCGGCAGCGGCGGCAAGGCGAAGCGCGGCAGCAGCTGCACGCCGCCGGCGCCGGCCACGCGCAAGTCAGCGCGGCGCTCGAGTTTCAGCGCCTGCGCCAGCGCAGGCGCGATCAATGCGATGCTCGCGCCGCTGTCGACCAGCCAGCGCGTGCTGCGCCCGCCGAGCGGCAGCTCCACCCAGGGCAGGCCGCCGATGTCGCCGGTGCGCAGCAGCTGCAGCGGCAGCACGGTGGGGCCTTGCGCGCGCGCCCGCGGCATCGGCGTGCCCAGCGCGGCGCTGACACCGACACCGCCGCCGAGCATGAGCACGCGGCGGCGACGCATCAGTCCTCCAGCTCGCGCGCCAGGTCGCCGATCAGATCGGCCGAATCGGCGCTGACGCGCTCCAGCGCCGTGCGCGCCGCCTGCGTGAGAGCGTCTTTCTCGGTGTCGAGCCGCGCGATCTCTTCGGGCGTTGCCGCGCCACCGTCGGCCAGGCGCTGCAGCGCACCCAGCACTTCGTTGAGGCGGAACAGCGCGCCGCGGTAGACATCCACCTCCACCGCGGCCACCAGATCGCGCATGTCTTCGCACAGGCTGCGGCGGTCGTGCCAGGCCGCGGTGATGCGGTCGCGGTGCAACGCCAGCCGCGGGATGAAGCGGTCGGCCACGCGGTTGTACTCGGCCAGCGTGTCGCGCACGTGGTCGAAGGCCTCCTGGTTGCCCGACAGCACCGTGAGGCTGTGCTGCATCGAGGCCTGCCAGCGGAAGGCCGCCTGCTGGAACTCGGTCAGCTCGCCGGCCCAGTCGTCGAGCAGGCGGCGGCGGTCGGCGCTGCGCAGCGTCTCGACCAGCATGCTGCAGTGCTTGAACAGCTCCTCGGCCAGCGTGCGCGCGCTGGCGGCGATGCCGGTTTCGCTGAGGTCGGTGGCGTCGAGGTAGAGCGTCTCCTGCGGATCGAGCCCGAGGCCGGCCAGCGCGCCGGGCGCCTCGCGCAGCAGCACCGGGATGACGAAGGTGCGCTGCAGCGCGACCTGGCGCTGCAGCGCCATCGCCGTCTCCTGCTTGACCCAGTCGGAGGCGAGCGCGTGCTCGTCGACGAAGACCAGCACGAAGTCGCACTCGCGCTCGATCGCCGCGCGGATGCGCCGGTCGAAGCGCTGGCCGGGCGCCATCGCGTCGCGGTCCAGCCAGATCGACACATGCGCGGGCAGCGGCTCGGTGAGCTGTCGCACCAGCGGCTTGCTCTCGCTGGCGTGGCTGAGGAAGATCTTCATCGCCCGCCGGTTGTAGAAGCCCGGCGCGGGCGCGTCAATTCCCTATTGAAAGTGCTGCAGCATGCGCTCCAGCGCCATCGTGAAGGGCGCCTGCATCATCGGCAGCGTCAGCAGCACGCCGACCAGGCCGATCGACAGCGTGATCGGGAAGCCGATCGCGAACAGGTTGAGCTGCTGCGCCACGCGCGCGGCGATGCCCATCACCAGGTTGACGAACAGCAGCATCGCCACCATCGGCAGCGCGATCCACAGCCCGATGGCGAACACCTCGGCGCCCCAGCGGTGCGGCTGAACCGTCTTCAGGAATGCGAAGGGTTCGGGGCCGACCGGGAAGCTCTGCAGGCTCTGCACGACACCGGCGATGACCAGCAGGTGCCCGCCGGTGAC
>JAGWTJ010000374.1 GCA_028869005.1 Burkholderiales bacterium
CTGGCGCTGCGCCACCAGCCGCGCAGCGCCGTCGAGGCGCCGCTGCTGGTGCTCGAGGTGGCCGCCGGCGCGCGCTGCCTGCTGGTCGAGACGCACGAGCGCGAACCCGCCAAGTGCCAGCAGGCTATCGTGCAGAACCTGCAGATCCACGTCGTGCTCGGCGCCGGCGCGACGCTGCAGCATCTGCGCAGCGTCGCGCCCGAAGCGGACGACCAGATCGCGCACCACCTGCACGTGCGCATCGGCCGCGACGCGCGCTACGAGCAGGCCACCCTCGCCGGCGGCAGCCGCTACCAGCTCCATCGTCACGTATTCGAGCTGCAGGCGCGCGGCGCCACGGTGCGTAGCGCCGGCCTGCTGTTCGCTGCCGGCAACGCGCTCGAGCAGCAGGTGCGCGTGTCGCATGCCGCACCGTCCACGACCAGCGACGTGCAGATGCTGGCGCTGGCCAGCGGCGCCGCGCGCGCGGTGCTCAACGCGCGCACGCGCATCGCGGCGGGCGCCAGCGACGCCGACGTACGCCAGCGCCTGGCCGGCATCCCGACCGGCGGCCAGCCCAAGCTCGTGCTCAGGCCGCACCTCGAGATCCTGCACGACCAGGTGCAGGCTGCGCACGGCGCCACCTGGGGCGCGCTGCCCGAAGACGAGATCTTCTACGCGCGCCAGCGCGGCCTGGACGAACACACCGCACGCCGCCTGATCGTCGCCGGCATGACGCACGCGCTGCTGCAGCGCTGCTTCAGCGACGAAGCAACGCTCGACGCGCTCGGCGCCGACGCGCTGCTGCAGGCGGCCGTGGCGCGTCATCTCGAGCCGGAGACCACGCATGGGTGAGACCCAGCTTGCACGCGCGGCCGCGCTGGCCGAACTGCGCGCCGAGTTCCCGGTACTGGCGCAGAACGTGAACGGCGCGCCGCTCGGCTACCTGGACAACGCAGCGACGACGCAGATGCCGCTGGCGGTGATGGAGGCGATGCAGCGCTTCGATCGCCACGACCGCGCCAACATCCACCGCGGCGTGCACACGCTGAGCCAGCGCGCCACCGACCGCTTCGAGGAGGCGCGCGAAACGCTCAAGCACTTCGTCGGTGCCGGCGCCGATCACGAGCTGGTGTTCACCTCGGGCACCACCGATGCGCTCAACATGCTGGCGCACGGCCTGTCCACCGCCGGCATCGGCGACGCGACGATCAAGCCCGGCGACGAGATCATCGTCAGCGAGCTCGAGCATCACGCCAACCTGGTTCCCTGGCAGCAGGCGGCGCGGCGCAGCGGCGCGCAACTGCGCATCCTGCGCCCCGATGCGCAAGGCCGGCTGCAGGAGGACGAACTGGCGCGCCTGCTGGGGCCCCGCACGCGCGTGTTCGCGCTCACCGCCTGCGCCAACGCCACCGGCGAGCGTCCGCCCTACGAGGCGATGCTGGCGCGCGCGGCCGCGGCCGGTGCCCTGACCGTGCTCGACGCGGCGCAGGCCGTGTCCCACGAAACGCTCGACGTGGCGGCGCTGGCATGCGACTTCATGGCCTTCTCCGGCCACAAGATGTACGGGCCGATGGGCATGGGTGCGCTGGTCGGCCGGCGCGCTGCGCTCGAACGCCTCGAGCCGCTGCGCTACGGCGGCGACATGGTCGAGTGGGTGAGCCGCACCGACGCGAGCTTCGCCGCCTTGCCGATGCGACTCGAAGGCGGCACGCCCAACGTGTCGGGCGCGGTCGGCATGGCGGCCGCGGCCAGCTTCATCGAGGGCATCGGGCGCGAGCGCATCGACGCGCACGTGACGGCGCTGCGCGCGCAGGCGGCGGCCGGGCTGGCGGCGATGCGCGGCGTCACGCTGATGTCGCCCGAGGCGCACCGCTCGGCGATCGTGTCCTTCGTCACCGACGGCGTGCATCCGCACGATGTCGGCACGCTGCTCGACGCGCGCGGCATCGCGGTGCGCACCGGACTGCACTGCGCGCATCCGCTGCTCGAGTACCTCGGCTTCGGGCCGACGACGCGCGCCTCGTTCGCCGTGTACAACACGCACGACGAGGTCGAGCGGCTGCTGGCCGGGGTCACGCACGCGCTCGAGGTGCTGCGATGAACCAGGACACGCGCGTCGAACTCGACCTGTACCAGGACGTGGTGATGGACCACAAGCGCGCGCCGCGC
>JAGWTJ010000115.1 GCA_028869005.1 Burkholderiales bacterium
CCTTCAAGGGCAACTACGCGAGCTTCCTGGCGCGCATCAAGGCGCGCATGCCTTCGACGCAGACGCCCAACCTGTTCACGCTCGGCGCGGTGGGTGCGTTCGCGGCGCAGAAGCCGTTCACGGTCTGAGCGCCCGCGCGCCGAGCGGGACGCCTCGCCCCGGCGCAACGCCGCGCGGCGCGAGCCGGCTGCGCGAGCGCAACCGATGCGGGCGTCAGAAGGTGGCCTTGGTCTTGACGATGAACTGCGTGCGCCGCACGCCGGTCGGCGCATCGAGCGGGAACGCCAGGTCCACGTGCAGCACGTTGTTGAACGCCGCACGCGCGCTCACGATGCGCAGCCCGAAGCCGACGTCGGCGCGCCAGGGCACGTGCGCATCGGCGTAAGCGCCGCCCCAGGCGCGGCCGACGTCGACGTACGTCGCCCCGCCGATGCGGAACAACTGCCAGAGGTACAGATCGGTGTAGAAGCGCTCCTCGAGAGTGAACAGTGCGCGCCGCGTGCCCGTCTGGTAGCGCAGCGGATAGCCGCGCAGGCCATTGTCGCCGCCCAGCGTCAGCAGATCCTCGAGGGCCGGTCTTGTCTGCTGGTCGGCCGCGGCTGCCGCATAGAACAGCCAGCGCGGGCCTTGCCTGAGGTAGTACTGAGCCTGCGCGCCCACGTGCTCGCGCTCGCTGCGGCCGCCCGTCACCTGGCCGCGGCCATGCGCCGCGACCATCAGCAGGCGGTCGCGGCCGAACTCGAAGCCGCGCGCCACGCGCGCCGTCCACAGCATGCCGGCCTGGCTCGAACCGAGCGCAGGCGTCGCCCAGCCGAGTTGCAGTGTCGAGGCCATGCCGAGCGAGAAGTACTCGGGCTTGCCGACGAGGTTGCGGTTGAGATCCTGCTCGAATCGGTCTTCGAGCACCTCGAGGCGCACGAACGGCGCCAGCAGGTGCTGGTCCGCAGGCAGCGCCGCCGGTGCCACGCGTCCCGGCTCCGCCACGTAACGGTTCTGCGTCAGCGCGACGCCGAACGATGCGCGATGCACCCAGCCGTCGACCAGGCCGCGCGACAGGCCGCCGAAGACCTCGGCGCGCTGCCGTCGATGCCGATACTGGGCGACGATGCTGCCGTCTTCGTAGACCGACTCGACGGCATCGCTGCTCTGCGCGCGCACCCCCGCGGCCCAGCGCGCGTCGAGGCGGTAGAACGGCCGCACGACGGAGGCGCTGTTGCTGCCGCCGTCGCTGTTGGATTCGTGCGCGAGGAGCATTGCCACATGCGTGCCGAAGGTGCTCGGATTCGACAACGTGAACTCGTTGCCGCTGCGGTCCACGCTGCGCGAGCGCCCGGCGCTGACCATGGTGCCGGTGCCAAGCAGGTTGTAGTCGGCCAATCGGAACCCGCCGGAGCTCGAGCCACCCTGGCGGCTGGCGCTGATGCCGGGATCCAGCGACCACGTGTCGCGCGTGACCACCTCGACATCGACGACGTCGCCATGCAGCGCCAGCGGCCGGATCCGCACATCGTAGAGATAGGAGTTGGCCCGCAGCAGCCGCTCGGTCTCCTCGATCGCCTGCACGCTGACGCGCTGGCCCGTGCGGAACAGCAGCGCGCGCTCGATGATCTCGGGTCGCGTGAGGATGTGCAGGCGGTTGGCGAGGCGGAACAGCGCGTTGTCTTCGCGTGGATCGTCGGTGTCGAAGATGTCGCGCGTCGAGATGCGGATCCGGCCGATCGTGGCGCCGCTGGCCTCGAGTGCGGCGAAACCGGGCAGGGTACCGTCCGCGCGCGACGCGATGCCGGGCGCTTGCGCGGCATCGGCGGCCCGGGCCGGGACGGCGCACGACGCCAGCGCGCAGCAGATGGCGGCGATGCAACGGACTCGCAGGGATCGCCCAGGCATCGCAACGAGTGTAGGCGCGCGCCTGCGCCTGCAGCCCGAAGCACTCCACTGCGGCAAGCCATCGTCCGCACAATGTGCGCCGATCTTCGCTATCTTCGCGTGCAGACGTTTTGCACTTCGTGCGACGCGCGCCGCCCGGGACGCAATGCGCCGCACCGCCAGACAGGAGAGGTCCGGATGATCGAGCCCCCGCAGCCGCAGCCGCAGCCGCAGCCGCTGCCGCACGAACCGCCCGAACTGCCCGAACTGCCAGCGTGGCAGATCGCGCAGTGGTTCAACACCGACCGCGCCCTGCAACTGGCCGACCTGCGCGGACGCATCGTGCTGATTCACGCCTTCCAGATGCTGTGTCCGGGCTGCGTCGCCCATGGCCTGCCGCTGGCGAGCAAGGTGCACGAGTCGTTCGCACGCGACGAGGTGGAGGTGATCGGGCTGCACTGCGTCTTCGAGCACCACGACGCGATGCAGCCGCACGCGCTGCGCGCCTTCATCCAGGAGTACCGGCTGCGCTTTCCGATCGGCGTCGACCTGCCGTCCGCCGACGGCGCCATCCCTCGCACCATGGCGAGCTGGAACCTGCAAGGCACGCCCAGCACGCTGGTGCTGGACCGCAGCGGCCGGCTGCGGCTGCATCACTTCGGCGCCGTGGACGAACTGCGGCTGGGCGCGCTGATCGGCCGGTTGGAGGCGCAGCGATGAGTCCGCCGCGCGTGCTCTGCGTGCTCGTCGGCCGCGTGCAGACGCTGGTCAGCACCACGAGCGGCATCGACAAGCAGCCGCTCGGCGGCCGCTGCCGCGTCGAGCGCCTCGGCTTCGAAGTCGGGCCTGCAAAACCCCGCGAACCCGCATGAACACTGGCTTTGCGGGTGATCGCCGATAGGCCGAACTCCCAGTTTGCGTTGCAATGACACGCAGATCCTGGGAGTTTGGAGACCACCGCCGATGGCCACCGACGACTTCTTCCGCGCGCGCCTGGAGACGATGATCGACATGCGCCATGCGCTGGCCGTGCTGGCCACGCGCATGCCGTGGGCACAGATCGAGGCGTCGCTGGCGCCGCTGTTCTCCCACAGGGACCGCGCCGGCCACGTGGTCGAGGGTGCGGACCTGTTCGGCCCGACGCTGGAGATCGCCGGCGCGGGCGTGAGCCAACGCGGCCGGCCGCGCCTGCCGATCCGGCTGATGGTGGCGCTGCTGTACCTCAAGCACGCCTATGGCGAGAGCGACGAGTCGGTGGTCGAGCGCTGGGCCCAGGACGTGTACTTCCAGTTCTTCAGCGGCAACCAGTACTTTGAGGCGCGGCTGCCCTGCGACGCGACCCAGATAGGGCGCTTCCGCCGCGTGCTCGGAGAGGCCGGTGTCGAGCAGTTGCTGAAGACCACGATCGAATCAGCGGTTGGCATGAAGGCGATCAAGCCCGCGGAGTTCGAGCGCGTGATCGTTGACTCCACGGTGCAGGAGAAGGCCATTGCGCACCCGACCGACAGCCGGCTGCTGGAGGTGGCGCGCGAGAAGATCGCGCGACTGGCGCAGCGCGCGGGCCTGCAGCTCAAGCAGACGCACCAGCGCGAGGGCAAGACACTGCGCCGACGCGCCTCCGGCTATGCCCACGCCAAGCAGTTCAAACGCTTGAAGCGCGTGCTGCGCCGCCAGCGCACGATCCTGGGAGCGCTGCTGCGTGACGTGCAGCGCAAGATGGTGGCGCTTCCGCAGGAGGCCCAGGATCGGCTGAACGTCTGGCTCGACCGCGCCGAGCGCATCCGCACCCAGCGCCCGCACGACAAGGGCAAGCTCTACGCGCTGCATGCGCCGGAGGCGGAGTGCATCGGAAAAGGGAAAGCGCGCCAGCCCTATGAGTTCGGCTGCAAGGTCAGCCTGGCGGTGACGCACAAGCAAGGTCTGATGGTGGGCGCGCGCAGCTTCCCCGGCAACCCGTACGACGGCCACACCCTGGCCGCGCAGATCGAGCAGACCACCACACTGCTGCAGGACATCGGCGTGAAGCCCACGACGGCCATCGTCGATCTGGGCTACCGGGGCGTCGATCACGAGGTCGCGCCGGTCCAGGTGATCCACCGCGGCAAGAGCAAGACGATGACCGACGTGCAGCGGCGCTGGCTCAAGCGGCGTCAGGCGATCGAGCCCGCGATCGGCCACACCAAGCACGACAACGGCATGCACCGGTGTTGGCTCAAGGGCAGCGAGGGCGATGCCCTGCACGCCGTGCTGTGTGCGGCCGGCTTCAACATCCGCT
The DNA here is from genome assembly GCA_028869005.1 of Burkholderiales bacterium. Lineage (GTDB taxonomy): Bacteria > Pseudomonadota > Gammaproteobacteria > Burkholderiales > Burkholderiaceae_C > Rubrivivax. The sequence goes on from JAGWTJ010000115.1 coordinate 4,142, forward strand.
GGCTGCTGCGCGCCATCGTGCGCCTGGGCCTGGCGGCTCTTCTCTTGTGCCTGCGATGTGTGGCTGCGCGCGCCCAGGAGGCCCTGCGCCGCCCCACAACCGCCTCAGACCGATCGCCAACCGTCGACCATCGGCTCGCCGTCACGCTGGGCTGAAGTCGCGAAATCGAAATTCGCAGGCCCGACTTCGAAGGCGACGAGCAAGGTGACCTGCGCGCCCACGGCGGCGAATTCAAGGCCGTGCACTGCTTCGCCTGGTCGCACTACGAGTACTGGCGCCGGCTGCTGCCGGGCCAGGCGCTGCTCGATCGTCCCGGGGCCTTCGGCGAGAACCTGAGCCTCGATGGCATCGACGAGGAGCACGTGTGCATCGGCGACCACTGGCGCATCGGCAGCGCCTTGTTCACCGTCACGCAGGGACGCCAGCCGTGCTTCAAGCTCAACCTGCGCTTCGGACGGGCGGACATGGCGCTGCAGGTCCAGGACAGCCTGCGCGCCGGCTGGTACCTGGGCGTGCTCGAGCCGGGCTGGGTCGAGGCCGGTGACGCCTGCGAACTCGTGGCCCGCCCGCATCCGGGCCAGACGCTCGCGCGCCTGCTGGCGCTCATCCGCGACCGCGAGACGCGCTCCTCCGTGATCGAGCCCGTCCTGGCGTTGCCGTTGCCGCCGAACTGGCGCCGGCTCTTCGAGCAACGGCTGCGGACCGGACAGGCCGAGGACTGGCAGCGCCGACTACAGGAGCCGCACGAAGCTGCGCAGCTGCCACGGCAAGCGCCGTAGCGGGCGAAGACCCTCGAGGCGCGAGTCCGCGCCGCTGCCCCGCAGCCCGCGGGGCCAGGCGCACGGCCGGCCGCTCACGGTACGGCGCGATCGAAAAGAGGGGGGATGGTGGCCAAGGGCGGAATCGAACCACCGACACGCGGATTTTCAGTCCGCTGCTCTACCAACTGAGCTACTTGGCCCGGGGCCGCCTGCTCGGACGCTGGCGGCGAGGGGCGCAAGTATAGCCGGCGTGCCCACAAGCACGCGCTCGTGCGCGCGCTCAGACGAGGCCGCGCTTGCCGCGCGTGAGATCGACGCCGAGCTGCTTGAGCTTGCGATACAGGTGGGTGCGCTCCAGGCCGGTCTTCTCGGCCACGCGCGTCATCGAGCCACCCTCCTTGGCGAGGTGGAACTCGAAGTAGCTCTTCTCGAAGGCGTCGCGCGCCTCGCGCAGCGGCCGGTCGAGATCGAAGCTCTGCTCGGGCAACGGGCCGGCCGGCGGCATGGTGGGGGTGACGACCACCGAGGGTGTGTCGCCGTCGAGCGCGCGCTCGTCGCGCAACGAGCCCGTCGCCAGCGCCGCTCGCAGCGTCGGCCGCACCAGCGCCTGGTCGACCGCGCGCAGCAGCTTTTGCAGCGTGATGGGCTTTTCGAGGAAGGCGCTGGCGCCGTACCGGGTGGCCTCGACGGCGGTGTCGATGGTGCCGTGGCCGCTCATCATGATCACCGGCATCGTGAGTTGGCCGCCGGCGCCCCATTCCTTGAGCAGCGTGACGCCGTCGACGTCGGGCATCCAGATGTCGAGCAGCACGAGATCGGGCCGCAGCGACTCGCGCACCAGGCGCGCCTGCGCTGCGTTCTCGGCCAGTTCGACCGTGTGACCCTCGTCGGTGAGGATTTCCGACAGCAGGGCGCGGATGCCCAGCTCGTCGTCTACTACCAGGATCGTTGCCATTCGGGCCCTGTTGCCGCTCAGCGCAGCCGCAGTCCGGCCTTGGCCGTCGCGGTGTTGCGTTCACCGCCGCCTACGGCGCCGCCGCCGCCCGGGCCCGGATCGGCAACGTCGCTCGTGGTGACGAAGTTCGAAAATGATAGCGAAACCCGGGCGCCGGTGACCGGCGCGTCGGGCCGGTCGCCTTCGCGCAGGTTGGCCGTGCGCACGCGCGCGCCGTGTTCGTCGGCGATCTTCTTGACCACCGCCAGCCCGAGTCCGGTGCCTTTGGGCTTGGTCGTGACGTAGGGCTCGAAGGCGCGCTTGAGCACCTTGTCCGGGAAGCCCGGCCCGTTGTCGATGACGGTCAGCCGCACTTCGCGCAGTTCGCCGTGCTCGCCGCGCGCGCTCGACGTGATCAGCTCGACCAGGCCGTCGGGGCGGTCGGCCACCGCGTCGAGCGCGTTCTGCACGAGGTTGTGGATGACCTGCCGCAACTGCGTCGCGTCGCCCAGGATGCGCGGCAGACCGGGCTCGAGCGCCGCGACGAGCAGGCCGTTGTCGTGGGCCTGGCCGTACAGCGCGAGCACCTCGGCGGCCAGTGCGCCGAGGTCGACCGGCAACATCTGCGCCGCGGGCAGCCGCGCGTAGTCGCGGAACTCGTTGACCAGGGTCTGCATCGCGCCGACCTGCGCGACGATGGTGGCCACCGAGCGCGCGAGCAGCGCACGGTCGGCGCCTTCGAGCTTGGCGCCGAGCTTGGCCTCGAGCCGCTCGGCCGACAGCTGGATCGGCGTGAGCGGGTTCTTGATCTCGTGCGCGAGACGCCGCGCCACCTCGCTCCAGGCGGCCGAGCGCTGTGCCGAGACGACCTCGGTGATGTCGTCGAACACCATCAGCCGCGCCTCGCCCGGCAGCGCCGCGCCGCGCACCAGCAGCGTGAGCGTCGCGCCGTCGCCGCGCACGAGCTCGAAGCTGTCCTGCCAGTGGTCGCGCTCGCCGGCCTCGGGGCTGGTGGCGAGCAGCTCGAAGCGCTGCGCGACGGCGTGCCAGAAAACCTCGAGGTCGGGCAGTTCGGTCAGCCGGCGGCCGTGCCAGGCCGCGAGCGGCCGCTGCAGGATGCGCGTGGCGCTCGGGTTGACGACGTCGATGCGGCCGTCGCGATCGAACACCACGACGCCCGCGCTCAGCGTGTCGAGGATGGTCTGCAGCCGCGTGCGCGCGCCCTCGAGCTGCAGCATGCTGCGCTGCACCTGCGTGCGCGCCTCGGCCACCTGCGCCGTCATGTCGGCGAAGCTGCGCGTCAGGCCGCCGAGCTCGTCGCCCGAGGCGAACACCGGCGGCGCGGTGTAGTCGCCGGCGGCCACCTGGCGCACGCCGTCGGCCAGGATCAGCAGCGGCCGCGCGAGCTGGTTGCCCAGCACGATGGCCAGCAGCACCGAAGTGAACACGGCCAGCAGCAGCGCCAGCGTGAGCGTGCCGACGTACATGCGGCGCAGGCTGCCGCGCGCCAGCGCGCGCTGCTGGTATTCGCTGTAGGCCGACTGCACCGCCAGCGCATTGATGGCCAGCGGGCGCGCGATCGCCACCACCACCATCAGCATGCGTTCCTCGCCGGCGACGAGCGCGATGCGGCTGTTGGGCACGCGCGCCAGCGCGCGCAGCCGCGCGCCGGCGCCGCCCGGCGCGAGCGACTCCTCGTCGAGTCCGTCGATCTGGATGGCAGCGCCGTTGGCGCGCGCCTGGCGCAGCAGCGAAGGACCCGGGCGCCCGGGCGGGCCGGCGTCGGCGCTGCCGCCGGCGACCAGCAGCGGCTGGCCGCTCACGCCGAGCAGCGTGACCTCGCGCGCGCCGAGCTGCTCCCGCAGCCGCTCGAGCGTCAACGGCAGCGTGGCGGCGCCCGAATCGGCCAGTTGCTCGGCCGCCAGCCGCGTCTTGCCGGCGAGATCGGCCGACAGCGTCTCGAGCGTGTCCTTGCCCAGGGCGAGCCCGGCATCGAGCGCACCGGCCACCTTCACGTCGAACCAGGCCTCGATGCTGCGCGTGGCGAACTGGTAGCTCACGGTGTAGATCACGAGCCCCGGCAGCACGCCCACCAGCGCGAAGATGCCGGCCAGCTTGATGAGCAGCCGCGAGCCGAACTTGCCCTTGCGTGCCCGCGTGAGCAGCCGCAGCGCGACCAGCGCGACGACCAGCAGCAGCAGCAGCGCCACCGCGGCGTTGATCCAGAACAGCCACGTGAACTGGCGTTCGTAGAAGCCGCCCGGCGTGGCGAAGCTCAGCACGAAGGCCAGCACCAGCACGACTCCTGCCGCCGCCACCGCGGCGACGATCCAGCCCCAGCGCGCCGCCTTGGTCATGGCCTGCCGCGCATGCGCTCAGTCCAGCCGCAGCACGCGCTCGACGCGCACCGTCCAGTCGCTCGGCCCGCCCTGCCCGCCCAGGCCGCCAAGGCCGAACTGCATCGGGCCGGGCAGTTGCGAGGTGTCGAGCCGGTAGTCGAACTCGACGTAGTAGCCCTTGTCGGTGCCGAGCGCGGCCAGGTCGGCGAGCTTCCAGCCGGAGCTGCTCGACGCCGCGGCCAGTGCCTCGGCCAGCGTGGCGTAGCTCTGATTCAGGGCGCCGAGGCCCACGCGCCAGCTGCCGGTGAGCGGCTGGTAGGCGACACGCCAGGAGCGCGCGACGTGCGCCACGCGCTCGTCGCGCCAGTACCAGCGGCTGCGCAGCAGGGTGGCGTCGGCGACGAAGTACAGCGGTACGCCGCGCGTGAGCGCGTCCTCGACCACCCTGGGCAGCGTCACGCGGGCGGAGAACTCCAGCGTGAGCGCCCCCTCTTCGCGCTTGACGCTGAGCGAGGCCAGTTCCACCCCTTGCGCCTGCACGGGCGGCGGCGCCAGCCACAACCAGCAGGCCAGCAACAGCCCCGCCGCCAGCTCCAGCGGCGTGCGATGTCGGAGCGGCAGCGCATGCATCGAGGGCGTCGAAAGGGAGGAATCAGGTCTTTTCGATCAGGGCGTAGAAGAAGCCGTCCGCTACCGGCTCCGCGCGTGCTCCCTCCTCGCGATTGTCGGCGAGGGGCAGCAGGTGCCCCGGCGAGCGCGGGTCGAGCCGGGCGGCGCCAGCGCCCAGGCGTTGCAAAAACGCGTCGATCCGATGCTCGCCCTCGTCGCGGAAGATCGAGCAGGTGGCGTAGAGCAGTCGCCCGCCCGGCGCCAGCACTGTCCACAGCGCCTCGAGCATCTGCGCCTGCCCCTCGGCCAGGCGGCGCACGTCGTCGGCGCGGCGCAGCCAGCGCACGTCGGGGTGGCGGCGCACGATGCCGCTGGCCGTGCAGGGCGCGTCGAGCAAGATCGCATCGAACGGCCGGCCGTCCCACCACGCGCCGGGCTGGCGCGCGTCGCCGACCTTCAGCGTGGCCTGCAGTTGCAGTCGCTTCAGGTTGTCCTGCACGCGGGCCAGGCGCAGTGCGTCGACGTCGAGCGCCCACAGGTCCAGATCGGCCAGTTCGAGCAGGTGCGCCGTCTTGCCGCCGGGGGCGGCGCAGGCGTCGAGCACGCGCGCGCGCCGGGCGGGCACCGGCGTGGGTGCGCCGCGTCCGAGCGTGGGTGCGGTCGCGCCGTCCGCAAGCGCCGGCCCGTTCGCGCCGTGTGCGAGGCCGAGCAGCAGCGGCGCGGCCAGCTGCGCCGCGGCGTCCTGCACCGAGACCTCGCCTTCGGCAAAGCCCGGCAGCTGCAGCACCGGGCGCGGCTCGGCCAGCACGACCGCCTGCCCGAGCAGCGCCGGATCGGCCAGCCGCTGCGCCCCGATGCCGAGCGAGGCGAGGTGCTGAACATAGGCGTCGCCACTCGTGCGGCGCCGGTTCACGCGCAACGTCATCGGCGGCCGTTCGCCCGCTGCGCGCAGCAGCCGCTCCCAGCTTGCCGGCCAGTCGCGCCGCACCTTCTCGATCCACCACAGCGGATGGTCCCAGGCTGCCACCGGCGCGCAGCGCGCCGCCGCCACCAGTGCGTCACGCTCGCGCACGAAGCGCCTGAGCACGGCGTTCACGAAGCCGGCCGCGGCGGGCGTGCGCGCGCGCGCCGCGTGCACGGCCTGGTCGACCAGCGTGTGGTCGGCGTAGGGCGCGGGCCGTCCCGGCAGCGGCGGCCACAGCAGCGCCAGCGCGCTCACCAGCAGCGCATCGACGGCCGGCGGCGGCGTCTTCGGCGCGAGCCGGGCGCGCACCTCGAGCGCGCCGCCCAGACGGCGCAGCACGTCGAAAGCGAGTGCCTGCACGCCCGGGCGCAACTCGGCCGGCAGCGCCGGCAGCACGTCGGCGAGCGAGCGCCCGCCGCGCACGGCCTGCACCGCGTCGGCGGTGTGTTCGAGCAGCCGGGCAAGCGGGGGCGAGGCGGTCGGCGCAGGCATCGGGGCAGTCTAGTGCCCCGGCCCAGCACGTTTGCGCGCCGCGCAGGACAATCCGGCCCCCGCGCCGCGTGCGCGCCACCCGGCCCGAGGGCCGCCCGAGGCCATGTCGAGCCCCCCCGCCAAGCTGCCCGCCGCCAGACTGCTGCGCTCGGAGGACGAACTCGCTGCGCTGCCGGCCAGTGAACGCATCCGCTGGCGGCTGGTCGACGCCGGCCGGCGCTTCCACGCCAACGACAACATCGGCGAGTTCGTGCACGCGGGCGAGCTCGAAGAGCTCAAGGCCGAGGTCCGGGCCAAGATGCAGGAGGTGCTGCACGCGCTCGTCATCGACACCGACGGCGACCACAACACGCAGGCGACGGCCGAGCGCGTGGCCAAGATGTACGTCGACGAGGTCTTCGCAGGGCGCTACCGGGCGATGCCCGCGGTCACCGAGTTCCCGAACGCCGAGCGCCTCAACGAGCTGATGATCGTGGGGCCGATCACCGTGCGCAGCGCCTGCAGCCACCACCTGTGCCCGATCTTCGGCCGCGTCTGGATCGGCATCCTGCCCAACGAGCACAGCAACCTGATCGGGCTGTCCAAGTACGCGCGCGTGGCCGACTGGATCATGAGCCGGCCGCAGATCCAGGAGGAGGCGGTGACGATGCTGGCCAACGAGCTGCAGCAGCGCGTGCGCCCCGACGGCCTGGCCATCGTGATGGAGGCCGACCACTTCTGCATGCACTGGCGCGGCGTGAAGGA
>JAGWTJ010000116.1 GCA_028869005.1 Burkholderiales bacterium
TCGAATACGCCGACCGCGACGGCAACAGCCTGTCGGGCCGCGACCGCTACCGCAGCCTGCAGATCAGCCAGGTCTTCCTCAAGGGCAGCGCCGCGGTGGCGCTGCTGTTCGACGAGGTCGAGGACGTGTTCCCGCCGATCAGCAACGAGGCGGCGCAGATCATGGCGCGGCTGGAAAGCGGCGACGCCGCGCCCGGCAACAGCGTCAGCGGCAAGGCCTGGGTGAACCAGATCCTGGAGACCAATCCGGTGCCCGTGATCTGGATCACGAACCGCATCGAGCAGATCGACCCGGCGTTCCGCCGTCGCTTCCAGTACCACCTGCGTCTGCTCAGCCCGCCGCCGGGGGCGCGCCGCGCGCTGGTCACGCGGGCACTCGCCGGCGCCGAAGTCAGCGCCGACTTCGCCGACCGGCTCGCCGAGCGCCGCGGCCTGACGCCGGCGCAGATCCGCACCGCGGTGCGCTTCGCGCACCTGGCACGCGTCGACGGCACCGACGCGCCGGCGTTCGAGGCGCTGATCGAGCGCCAGCTCGCCAACGCCGACCAGGCGCTGGGCCAGGCCCGCGCGGACCGCGGCGCGCGCACCGTCGTCACCGGCTACGACCTCTCGCTGCTGAACCTGGAGTCGCGCTTCGAGGTGCCGCGCATCATCGACGCGCTGGCGCGCCGCGGCCACGGCACGCTGTGCTTCCACGGCCCGCCGGGCACCGGCAAGACGGCGCTGGCCGAGCACATCGCCAAGTCGCTGCAGCGGCCGCTGATGATCCGCCAGACCAGCGACATCGCCAGCAAGTACGTCGGCGAGACCGAGCAGAACATGGCGCGCATGTTCGACGAAGCCGCCACCGAAGGCGCGGTGCTGCTGCTCGACGAGGCCGACAGCTTCCTGCGCAGCCGCCGCATGGCCGAACGCCACTACGAGGTGAGCGAGGTCAACGAGATGCTGCAGGGCATGGAGCGCTTTGCCGGCATCTTCGTGTGCACGACCAACCTGTTCGAGGATCTGGACGAGGCGGCGCTGCGCCGCTTCACGTTCAAGATCCGCTTTCATCCGCTGCGCTCCGAGCAGCGCGAGCGCATGTTCGTGGCCGAGGCGCTGGCTGACGATGCAGCGCGCCTCAGCGACGAGCAGCGCTCACGCCTGGCCGCGCTCGATGCGCTCGTGCCGGGCGACTTCGCGGCCGTGCGGCGCCAGGCGCAGATCCTCGGCGCCGAACTCGACGCCGACGAATTCCTCAGCCAGCTCGAAGGCGAGCACCGCGTCAAGCCCGGCGTGCGCGAGCGTCGTGCGATGGGTTTCATGGCGTCGTGACGGCGCGGTTGCGCCGGCGGGCCCGTCGTCCGGGCCCCCGCAACGCCGCGGCGTCCCGTGCGCGACGTCGGATCGACGTTCCCGCACAGGCCGTTTGATTTGCCACAACCTGCCGCGCCGGACCGGCGCAGATAGGTGCGAGCGTGGGCTGCGGGGATGTCATGATCCACAACCGACCATTGACGCGCGACGGCTCGCCCCGTCGACGACCCTCCGATGCCCACCACGTCGGCTGCCGATCCTTCGATGCTCCTGTGGCTGCTCGGCGCGCTGATCGCGCTGCTCGGCGCGCACGTCGTGCTCGGCTGGGCCCGCCAAGCGCAGTTCAGCCTCGGGCTGCGCCGCTGGGTCGGCGTGGTGCTGGCCGCGCTGTTGTTCAGCACCGCGTTCGGCATGGTCAGCGCGCTCGACCTGACCAGCGAGGCGCTGGCTTTTCCGCTCGGCTTCAGTGCGGTGATCGTGCTCGGCGTATGGTTCGCGGCCTTCGTGCTGGCGATCCCGGTCGTCGCCTGGTTCGTCTGGCGTCCGGGGCTGGTGGCCGCGATCGGCGCCGGCGCGTTGCTCGCCGTCCTCATGGCCGGCATCCAGATGGGCTGGGTGATGGCCGTGGGCTTTCGCCCGGGCGTGCGCTGGCGCTTCGAGTTCGTCGTGCTGGGTGCGATCGTGATGGGCATCGGTTTCGCGATCGCGCTCGGCCTCGCGTTTCCGCGCGACGAGCGCCACCGTAGACCGCTCGCGCGCCGCATCGCCGCGCTGACGCTGATGGCGCTCGCCACCCTCGCCGGCCAGGCGCTGGTGGTGTCCGGTGCCGGCCTGCAGTTGCAGGTGGGTTCGATCTACCGCCACGAGATCTCGGGCTCGCTGCTGTCGCTCATCGGCGGTGCGCTGCTGCCGATGGCACTGGCGCTGGTCGCGCTCGACCTCACGCTGCGCCGGCGCGAACAGCGCTCGCGCCGGCGCCGCGAGCGCAGCCGGCGCTATCGCGAAGCCGCACGACTGACCGCACCCGACGCGCTGGGCCCGGTTCCCGCCGGCCTGCCCGCAGCCGCCCGTCCGGCAGCCGACCGTTCCGCCGCCGACGCGTCGGCCCCACAGACCACGTCCTGAACGGCGGCCAAGGCGCGCACGGCCATGCCGACCGCGCACGCCACGGCGCGGCACATCAGCAAAGGCGGCCGCGCTTCCTACAATGCGCCGATGAACCGACCCGCCCCGGCCTACACCCGAGGCGCCGCACTGGCGCCGCTGCTGCAGGAGCGCATCGTCATCATCGACGGCGCGATGGGCACGATGATCCAGGGACTGAAACTCGACGAGGCGGCCTTCCGCGGCGCGCGCCTGCGCGATCATCCGAAGGACCTGAAGGGCAACAACGATTTGTTGTCGCTGACGCGCCCCGACGCGGTCGCGGCCATCCACGCCGCCTATCTCGAGGCGGGCGCTGACATCATCGAGACCAACACCTTCGGCGCGACCTCGATCGCGCAGGAGGACTACGGCCTGGCCGCGCTGGCGCGCGAGATCAACGTGGCCGCGGCGCGCATCGCGCGTGCGCAGGCCGACCGCTTCTCGACCCCGGAGCGGCCGCGCTTCGTGGCCGGCGCCATCGGCCCGACGCCGCGCACCGCGAGCCTGAGCCCGGACGTGAGCGACCCCGGCGCGCGCAACGTCTCGTTCGAGCAGTTGCGCCACGCCTACCGAGAGCAGGCCGACGGGCTGCTCGAAGGCGGTTGCGATCTGTTCCTCGTCGAGACCATCTTCGACACGCTCAACGCCAAGGCGGCCATCTTCGCGCTCGACGAGCTGATGGAGGCCAGCGGCGAGCGGCTGCCGGTGATCATCTCGGGCACCGTCACCGACGCCTCGGGCCGCATCCTCAGCGGCCAGACGGTGGCCGCCTTCTGGCACAGCGTGCGCCACGCACGGCCGCTGGCAGTGGGACTGAACTGCGCGCTCGGCGCCGCCGTGATGCGTCCCTACATCGAAGAACTGGCCAAGGTGGCGGGCGACACCTTCATCAGTTGCTACCCGAACGCGGGTCTGCCCAACCCGATGAGCGACACCGGCTTCGACGAGACGCCCGAGGTCACCGGACGCCTGCTCGGCGAGTTCGCCGGCGCCGGCTTTCTCAACCTCGCCGGCGGCTGCTGCGGCACGACGCCGGCGCACATCGCCGAGATCGCGCGCCGCGTGTCGCCGTACCGGCCACGGCAGCGCCACGAGCCGATCTTCACGCGCATGCTCGCCGCCTAGGCCGGCGTCGCGACCTCGCGCTCGCGCCGGTGCTGCGCCGCCTGCAGATGACACCACGCTGCGCGCAGCGGCCCGGGGTCGACGCCGCAGGCACGCGAGCGCGCCAGCATGTCGCCGACGATGTGGGCGCCTTCGGTGCGGCCGCCGCCTTCGAGGTCGCGCAGCATCGAGGCCGTCATCGTCGAGCCGGGATCGGCGAACATGGCGCGGAAAGCGGCCAGCGCCGCCGCGCGCGGCGCATGCCCCTCGGCACACGCCACGCGCTCGCAGGCCGCGAAGGTTTCTCCCAGCAGTGCCGCGCCGTCGTCGGCGGCCAGGATGTCGCCCACCGCAGCGCGCATCAGGCAGGTCATCGCGGCCAGCGCAGCCAGTCCGACGAATTTCTCCCACAGCGCGAGCATCATGTCGTCGGCCAGCCGCACCTGCACCGGCGTCGTGCGCAACAGCGTCTCGAGCGAGCGCAACCTCGGCGCCGCCTCGGGCGCGGTACCGGCTAGGACGCCGAACGTGATGGCGTGAAACGTGCCCAGGTGCACGACTTCCCCGGCGGCGTTCAAGGTCGCGGGGATCTGGCAGGTGCCGGCCGCAACGCGCTGGGCGCCGAAGGCGGCCTGCAGCCGCTCGATGTGGGCCACGCCATTGAGCAGCGGCAGCACCGTGGTCTCGGGTCCCACAGCCGGCGCGACCGCCTCGATCGCCGCGTCCAGGTCGTAGGCCTTGCAGGCCAGCACGACGAGATCGACAGCGCCGGCGCGCTGTGGCTGCGTCAGCGCCTGCACCGGCACCGTGAAGTCGCCATGCGGGCTGCGCACGACCAGGCCGGCCGCGTCGAGCTGCGCCTTGCGGCGCTCGCGCACGAGGAAGCGGACGTCGGCGCCGGCCTGCACCAGCCGGCCTCCGTAATAGCCGCCGATCGCACCGGCGCCGAGGACGAGGATGTTCATGATGGAGTGGCTGCGATTTGGTGGCCGACCGCGCGTGCTTGGCATCTTGCGGCAAAGCGCGCGCCAACGGCGGACGCTGCGGCCACGGACGGGCAGCGTCCGCGCCGGACCTTCAGGCGACGCGAAACGCCTGCATGCGCTCGCGCAGCGGCTCGGGGATCGCCACCGAGCGACGGCGGTCGACGTCGGCCAGCACCACCAGCAGCTGCGCCCGCACGCGCGCGCTGCCGCCCGAGGTGCCGAGCACCTCGAGCTCGAGCGAGCTGCGTCCGATCTTCTTGACGGCCAGGCTCAGCGTCAGGATCTCCCCGATCTGGCTCGGCGACAGGAACTCGGTCTCCAGCTTGACCATCGGCGTGCCCAGACGCTGCTCGTACACCATGGCGGCGTAGTCCTGCTGCAGCCCGTGGTTGAACCAGTCCTCGACGAGTTCGTTGAACAGCACGAAGTACTGCGGATAGAAGACGATGCCCGCGGGGTCGCAATGGTGAAAGCGGATGAGTTTGTCGCGTTCGAAGGGCATGCCCATGGTGGCTCCAGAACCGAGTACGTGCTGCGCCGGATCGGCGCACGGCGCGATGCGAGAGCAGCGTCCGAAAACGGCGAAACCCGCGCGCGGCGGGTTTCGGGTGTGCTTGTCGGCACCGAGAAATCTTGGTTGCGGGGGCAAGATTTGAACTTGCGACCTTTGGGTTATGAGCCCAACGAGCTACCAGACTGCTCCACCCCGCGATCGAAGTTGCAAGTATAGCCGAAAACGACCACCCCGCGCTGCGCGGCCATCACGCCGCGCGGCCGCGAGGCCCGCCTTCGCAGCCCCCTGCTTTGTGTGCACCGCGGGGTGGAGCGGCCGCTACCATTGCGCACCGGGACGGCCGCTGCGCGCCGCAGACTGCGGCGGCTGCCTGCTCCTGCCACTCTTGGCCCGTCGCGGCCCCTCGCCCGCAGACTGCGCGCATGGTCAAGGTCCTGCTCGTCGACGACCACGAACTGATCCGCATCGGGGTCAAGGCGACCTATGGCGAACTGCTCGGCATCGCCATCGAGTGGCTGGAGGCGGTCACGCTGCACGAGGCGATGGCGCTGTTCGGCCGGCACGCCGACATCGACGCCGTGCTGCTCGATCTCAATCTCGCCGACACCAAAGGCCTGCAAGGGTTGCGCCAGTTCCTGCAGGCCTATCCACGGGCGCGCGTGGCGGTGTTCAGCGGCACGCAGGACGAGTTCGTGATCCGCCAGGCGCGTGCGCTGGGCGCCGCCGCCTATGTCAGCAAGGGCGCGATGACGACGCAGACGCGCGACACGCTGCTGGCGCTGCTGGCGCCGCCCGGTCGCGGCGCGGCGGCTGCACCGGGGTCGGGCAGCACGGCGCTGTTCCCGCGTCTTTCGCGCACGTCCGTCTACGACCGCGTGGCCGAACTCGGCCCGCGGCACCTCGAGATTCTCGAGCTGGTGCTGTCGGGCTGCACCAATCACGAGATCAGCCAGTCGACGCGGCTGTCGCTGGGCACGGTGAAGAACTACGTGTCGTCGCTGCTGCTGGCGCTCGACGTGCGCTCGCGCTCGCACCTGATCAGCTTGTTCCGATGACCGGCACCGTCACGGCTTCGCAGGTGGCGCATCCGGACGCGCGTCCCGAGGCGCCCCCCAAGGTTCACCCCGAGGCACCAAGCGCGACATCAGGCGAGGCAGTACCGGAAGCGGTACCCGAACCGGCACCCGAGGCGGACGCGAGGCGCGCCGCGCCGGCACGGCTGGTCGTCGTCGAAGGCCACGGCGACGCGCGGCCGCCGACGCCGCAGGCGCTGCGGCGGGCACGCATCGACCGGCTGCGCGGCGAGGCCGGCTGGCGCGCCGCGCAGGACCAGCTCCCTTACGTCGGTGCGCTGCTGGCGGCAACGGCACCGTTGCCGCTGCTGCTCGACCTGGCCCGCGGGCCGGCATTACCGGCAGCGCTGTGGGGCACGGCGGCGGTGCTGCTGGGCGCCTGGCTGGTGCTGGGTCGGCGGCTGGCGGCGAAGGCGCAGCTCGCGCCGTCGGCGCAGGTGCTGGGCGCGCTCGCGCTCGTCGCCGCCCTCATGACGGTGCCGGCCTGGAACGACTCCGTGGCCGGCGTCGGCCCCTGGCTGGCGGTAGCCTCGGCCTTCGCGGTGGCCACGGCCATGGCGGCGTCGCCTGCGGCCTGGGCGGTTCCGCTGGCTGCATTGCCGGCGCCGCTGGCCGGCGCGGCCCACGGCCTGCCCGGGCTGGCGCTGGGCCTCGGCGCAGGCGGGCTGGCACTGGCGGCGGGCTGGCAGTCGCGCCGGCGCTGGCGCCGGCTGATGCTGACGCGACTCGAGCTGGCCGAACGGCTCGAGGCGGCCGAGGCCGAACGCGATGCCGCGCTGCGCGCCGACCGGGACAAGACACGCTTCGTCGCCATCGCCAGTCACGACCTGCGCCAGCCGGTGCATGCCATCGGCCTGTTCGCCGCCACCTTGCACAAGCGGCTGGCGCACGGCCCCGACGACGCACTGGCGCGCAACCTGATGCGTTCGGTGGACGGTCTCGAGCGTTCGTTCAGCGCCATGCTCGACATCTCGCGGCTGGACAGCGGCACCGTCAGCCCGTCGATGCAGACCTTCGCGCTGCGCGACATCTTCCGTCGCCTGCAGATGCAGTATGGCGGCCAGGCCGAGCTGGCCGGCCTTGCGCTGCGCTTCGCGCCGGGCGGACGTTCGGTGTCGAGCGACCCGCCGCTGCTCGAGCGCATCGTCGGCAACCTGGTGCAGAACGCCATCCGCTACACCGCCTGCGGCGGCGTGGCGGTGCTGGCGCGCCGCACGCGCACGCACGTCAACATCGAGGTCTGGGACACGGGCAGCGGCATCCGCGCCGAGGAACTGCCGCGCATCTTCGACGAGTTCTACCAGGTCGGACGCGGCGAACGCGACCGCAGCCAGGGCCTCGGCATGGGGCTGGCCATCGTCAAGCGGCTGGCCGCGTTGCTCGGTCACCGGCTCGAGGTGGCCTCGACGCCGGGGCGCGGCACCATGTTCCGCATCGGCGTGCCGATCGGCGAACTGGCCGAGCTGACCGAGGAGACCGCCGCCGCCGACACGCTGCCGATGACGGTGGACGTGCCGCAGATGGTGCTCGTCATCGACGACGAGGAACCGATCCGCGAAGGCCTGCGGCTGCTGCTGCTGGAATGGGGCTACCAGTGCATGACTGCCGCCGATGCCGCCCAAGCCGAGCGCGCGGTGAGCGCGCTGGAAGGGCAGGTCGACCTCGTGCTGACCGACCTGCACCTCGGCCCCGGCGCCGGTGGGCGCGAAGTCGTGGCCACGGTGCGGCGCCTGTGCGCACGCGAGGTCCCTGCCATCCTCGTCACGGGCGATACCGCCGGCGAGGCCTTGCGCGAGGTCGTCGCCGGCCACGATCCGGTGCTCTTCAAGCCGGTGCAGCCGAGGCAGCTGTTCGAGGCGATGCGCGCGGCGCTGCAGTAACCGGCCGGCGCGGCGACGGCGCGGCGCGTCTGTCCCGAAGGGTGGACGAGCGGATCGCGAATGACTTTCGACCACTGGCACCGCAGGGCCCGGCTTCTAGAGTCGCGACTCCGCCCGCCGAGCCGAGCCGCTGCGCGGGCGGCACACGCACCACGATGGCAGCCGATCTCATCGACGTCGAAGCGTTGCTCGCCCCTCTCGATGGCGACGCACCCGCCGGGCCGGACCTGGAATACGACCCCGCCTTCCAGGCGCTCGAGCAGGCCGCCGCCGGCAAGCCCGAGCGCCAGTACGGCGACAAGATCTACCCGGCCGAGCCGCCGGACTGGCCGGCCGTGCACGAGCACGCCGCGGCGCTCGCCGCACGCACGCGCGACCTGCGCGTGGCGGTCTGGCTGACGCGCGCCGAGACACAACGGTACGGACTGGCGGGCGCCGTGCGCGGCCTGCAACTGGTGCTGGGTCTGCTCGAGCGCTCCTGGGAGCACGTGCACCCGCAGCTCGACGCCGACGACGACAACGATCCGACGATGCGCCTGAGCGCGTTGCTGCCGCTGTTCGTGTCCGGCGAGTTGCCGGCCGACCTGCGTGCCGCAGGCGTGGCCGCAGTGCGCGGCGCGCTCAGGTTGCGTGACCTCGAACTGGGTCTGGGCCGCGCCGAGCCGGCGGCCGAAGAAGCCGCCCCGACCGAGGCCGGCGTGCTGCAGGCGCTGGGCGAGCTTCAACGCAGCCATCCCGAGGTGACCGAGACGCTGCAAGCCGCCGCGGCCGCCGCCGCCGCCATCGACGGCGCATTGCAGGCTGCCGTCGGCACGCGCGCCCCCGACGCCGCGGAATTGCTGTACCTGCTGGGCACCGGGCCGGCTGCACTCGCCCGCCTGCGCGGCGAGGCCGGTGAGGCCACGAGCGAATCCGACGCGACGAACGAGGACGGCGGCCAGGCCGCGCCGATGGCCGGTGCGGCCGGCGCCGTCGGCGCCCTCCGCAACCGCGCCGACGCCTCGCGTGAGCTCGACCGCGTCTGCCTCTGGCTCGAACGCAACGAGCCGAGCAACCCGGCGCCGCTGCTCATCCGCCGCGCGCAGCGCCTCATGAACATGAGCTTCGTCGATATCGTGCGCGAGATGGCGCCGGCCGGCCTGGAACAGGTCGAGACCATCGTCGGCCCGCGCGAGGAGCCCTAGAAACGCACTTCCGCGGTCTCGCCGCGCAGCGCACACTCACGTTTCGCGCCCCACCGATCCCCCCGACAAGGAGCCCCCATGGCCGGCAGCCAGAAATTCATCGCCCGCAACCGCGCGCCGCGCGTGCAGATCGAATACGACGTGGAGCTGTACGGCGCCGAGAAGAAGGTGCAGCTGCCCTTCGTGATGGGCGTCATGGCCGATCTCACCGGCAAGAGCAACGAGCCGCCGCCTCCGGTGGCCGACCGCAAGTTCCTCGAGTTCGACGTCGACAACTTCGATGCGCGCATGAAGGCGATGAAGCCGCGCGTGGCGTTCCAGGTGCCCAACAAGCTCACCGGCGAGGGCAACATCGCCGTCGACCTGACCTTCGAGAGCATGGACGACTTCACGCCGGCGGCGGTGGCCGCGAAAGTCGACGGGCTCAAGCAGTTGCTCGAATCGCGCCAGCAGCTGGCCAACCTGGTCACCTACATGGACGGCAAGACCGGCGCCGAGGAACTGCTCGCCAAGGTCGTCAAGGACGAGGCGCTGCTCAAGTCGATCGCCGCCGCCAAGGCCCCCAAGGAAGGCGCCTGAGCGCCTAGGAGCGTAGGCGGCAGCAATCCCGCCCCGCGCCGATCCACCGCCCACTCCGAGAGCCCGACACCATGGCCGATGAATCCACCCAAGCCGCACCGGCGCTGCAAGGCGTCACCTACGAAGGCAGCGACTTCACCGCGCTGCTGAACAAGGAGTTCAAGCCCAAGAGCGACGAGGCCAAGTCGGCCGTCGAGCAGGCGGTGCTCACGCTCGCCCAGCAGGCGCTGTCGCACACCAAGCTCATCGGCAGCGACGTCGTGGTCTCGATCGAGGCCATGATCGCCGAGCTCGACAAGAAGCTCACCGAGCAGGTCAACCAGATCCTGCACCACGGCGAGTTCCAGCAGATGGAGAGCGCCTGGCGCGGCCTGCACTACCTCATCAACAACACCGAGAGCGACGAGATGCTCAAGGTGAAGGTGTTCAACATCTCCAAGGCCGAGCTGGGCAAGACGCTCAAGCGCTACAAGGGCACGGCCTGGGACCAGAGTCCGATCTTCAAGAAGGTCTACACCGAGGAGTACGACCAGTTCGGCGGCCATCCGTTCGGCTGCCTGGTCGGCGACTACTTCTTCGATCACTCGGCGCCCGATGTCGAGATCCTGGGCGAGATGGGCAAGATCGCCGCCGCTTCGCACGCGCCGTTCATCTCCGGCGCCAACCCGAGCACGATGCAGATGGGTTCGTGGCAGGAACTGGCCAACCCGCGCGACCTGACCAAGATCTTCACCACCCCCGAGTACGCCGCCTGGCGCTCGCTGCGCGAGAGCGAGGATTCACGCTACATCGGCCTGGCGATGCCGCGCTTCCTGTCGCGCCTACCCTACGGCGCCCGGACCAACCCGGTCGAAGCCTTCGATTTCGAGGAAGAGACCGCCGGCGGCGAGCACGGCAAGTACGCCTGGTCCAACGCCGCCTACGCGATGGCGGTGAACATCAACCGCTCGTACAAGCTGTACGGCTGGGGCACCAGCATCCGGGGCGTCGAAAGCGGCGGCGCGGTCGAGGGGCTGCCGGCCCACACCTTCCCCACCGACGACGGTGGCGTCGACATGAAGTGCCCGACCGAGATTGCCATCTCCGACCGGCGCGAGGCCGAACTGGCCAAGAACGGCTTCATGCCGCTGGTGCACCGCAAGAACAGCGACTTCGCGGCCT
>JAGWTJ010000375.1 GCA_028869005.1 Burkholderiales bacterium
TCCAGGCCGAGCACCGACAGCACGCCGCGCATGGTGCCCAGCTGACCCGGCACCGCAGCGAGCACCTGGCGTTCGCTCGGCTGGCGGAAGTACTGGTCGACCTGTCGTTCGATCTCGGACAGCGTGGCGCGCAACTCCTGCACCACCGAGCCCATCGTCTGGCGATCGCTGACGCGGCGGTAGAGCTCCTCCATCCACGGTTCGAGCGGATGCGTGGTGCCGCCGCTGCGCGCCTCGTCGATGCGTTGCGCGAGCCGTTGCACGCGCGCGCCGAGCTGCGGATGCTCGAGCTCGCCGTCCTCGATCGACGCGTCCAGGTAGAGGATGGCGGTGGCGACCTCCATCGCCAGCGGCGGCGCCGGCGCCTGGCCCGACGCGGCGGTCTGCGCGGCCGCGCCTTGCAGCGCCTGCGCCAGCGTCTGGCCGTTGGGCAGCAGCCTGGCGAGCGACTCGCCGACCAGCGCGAAGGGCTCGCCCAGCGCCGCGATGCGATGCAGTTCGCCGGCCGCCACCGTCGACCAGGCCTCGCGCGCGCCGGCTACGCGCTTGCGCGCCAGCGCCACCGCGGCCGGATCGAAGCGGCCCAGGCGCGGCGTCTCGTAGTCGGCGGTCGGGTGCCGGTCGAGCTGCCAGGCGCGACGTACCGCGTCCAGGCGCGGCGCGACACCCGGTGCGCTCGCGGCATGCGCGCAGAAGAACAGCAGGTCCTGCGCCAGGCGCTCAGACACCTCGTGCTGGCCGCGCACGGCCAGCCGCAACTGGGCCAGCAGGCGCGACGCCAGACGCTTGGAGTAGACATCGGCGGCGAGCGCGCCCGCGGCCTGGGCCTGGAAGACGGCCGCCGCGATGCGCCAAAGGGCAGCCTCGTGGCGCTGCGGCGCACCGGCGCCGAGCTCGGCGCAGAAGTCGCTCGTCGCCTCGAGCATGCCGCGATCGGCACTGCGCATCAGTGCCAGCACCAGGCCTTCCATCGCGCCGCGCGCCTCGTCGTCGCTGGCGCGCGCCGCTACCGCCGGCTCGGCCGGCAGCTCGTGCCACTGGAAGTCGAGCGGCCACAGATCCGCCGGATGGATGCGATCGGCGGCCGCGAGCTGCTGCGCGGCGCGGTATTGCGGGAACAGCATCACCGGCGACACCGGCTTGCCGGCGAGCTGGCGGGCCAGGAAATCGAGCACGGCGAACGACACGCGCTCGACGCTCTCGACGGCCGCGGCGTCGACCAGCGCGGGTCGCGCCGCCAGGCGCTGCACCGCGGCCTCGCCGGAGCGCAACACGTCGGCCACCGTCGGCAGGCCGACCAGCTCGAGCGCACCCACGCCCTGGTGGATCTGCATGCGCGCGCCGCGCAGCAGCGCCGGGTCGACGCTGTCGACGTCGGAGCCGCCGATGGTCTCGGACTCCTTGAGGTGACGGCGCAGCGCCTTGTGCGCGTTCTCGAGCGAACGGCGCAACTCGCCGTGCACCCAGGCGAGCGCACTCAGGTCGTCGCCGCTCGTGGCGCCGGAAGGGCGGGCGGGGTGGTCCATGACCTCGGAGCTCGCGTGGCGCATCGCCTGTTTGCCGGCCGCCTCAGGCGACCTTGAAGCGTGCCACCGAGGCGCGCAGCTCCTCGGCGTTGCGCGCCAGCTCGCGCACCATGTGCGCGGTCGAGCGCGTACCCTCCGAGGTCTGCTCGGTGACGGCGAAGATGTGCTGGATGTTCGATGCCACCACGTTGGCCGAATCGGCTTCGCGGTTGGTCTGCTCGGAGATCTTCTCGATCAGTTCGGCGAGCTGGCGCGTCACGCGGTCGATATCGCCGAGCGCGGCACCGGCGGCGTCGGACAGCCGCGCGCCCTCGACCACGCCCTGCGTGCTGCGCTCCATCGCCGCCACCGCGTCCTGGGTGTCGGTCTGGATGGTGCGCACGATGGCGGCGATCTGGCGCGTGGCGTCGCCCGAGCGTTCGGCCAGCCGCTGCACCTCCTCGGCCACCACCGAGAAGCCGCGGCCGGCGTCGCCGGCGCTCGCCGCCTGGATAGCGGCGTTCAGCGCCAGCACGTTGGTCTGCTCGGTGATGTCGGAGATCAGCTCGGTGATCTCGCCGATCTCCTGCGAGCTCTCGCCCAGGCGCTTGATGCGCTTGGAG
>JAGWTJ010000117.1 GCA_028869005.1 Burkholderiales bacterium
GGCCAAGGTCCATGTCTCGAAGGCGGCGGCGTTCTACTCGGCGTCGCTGCTGCTGATCGGCGGCTACCTGCTGTTCGTGGCCGGGGTCGGCTACTACATCAAGTACTTCGGCGGCAGCTGGGGCGGGGCGCTGCAGGTGGCGCTGCTGGCCTGCGCGATGGTGGCGCTGACGGTGCTGGTGCTGTCGGGATCGCTGCGGGCCCGGCTGCGGGTCTTCCTGGGCAAGCATTTCTTCAGCTACCGCTACGACTACCGGGTGGAATGGCTGCGCTTCACCGCGATGCTGTCGTCGCGCGGCGCGCCGCAGGACGTCGGCAGCCTGGTGGTGCGCGGCCTGGCCGACATGGTCGAGTGCCCGGCCGGGGCGCTGTGGTTCAAGGCCCTGGGCGACGAGGCCTACGCCCAGTCGGCCACCTGGAACATGCCGGCGCTGGCGACCAAGGAGCCGGTCGACTCGGCCTTCTGTCGCTTCGTGCGCGAGCGCGAATGGATCGTCGACCTCGGCGCGGCGCGCAGCGGCACCGGGCCCAGGGAGGAGGCCAAGGCGGTGCCGCCCTGGCTGGCCGAGCTGGAGCAGGCCTGGCTGGTGGTGCCGCTGCTGGCGGCGCAGGAGATGCTGGGCTTCGTCGTGCTGGCCAAGCCCCGCGCCCAGCTCGAGCTGAACTGGGAGGTGCGCGACCTGCTCAAGACCGCCGCGCGCCAGGCGGCTGCGTTTCTCGCCCAGATCCACGCGGCGGAAGCGCTCGTCGAGGCACGCAAGTTCGAGGCCTTCAACCGCATGTCGGCCTTTGTCGTGCACGACCTCAAGAACATCGTCACGCAGCTGTCGCTGATGTTGAAGAATGCCGAGCGCCATCGCGACAACCCGGAGTTCCAGCAGGACATGCTGGCGACGGTCGGCAGTTCGCTCGAGCGGATGAAGCAGATGATGGTGCAGTTGCGAGAGGGCAACCGGCCCGCTGGCGCGACGCTCGGCGTCGATCTCGCGCCCATCGTCCAGCGCCTGGAGGCGAGTGCCGCGCAGCGCGGGCGCGCCATCGATGTCGACATTCGCGACCGGGTCGCCACGCGTGGGCACGAGCAGCGGCTCGAACGCGTCGTCGGCCATGTCGTGCAGAATGCACTGGACGCGACCGCCGCCTCCGGTAAGGTCTGGGTGCGGCTGAGCCAGGACGCCGGACGGGCTTTGCTGGTGGTCGGCGACAGCGGCGTCGGCATGAGCGACGAATTCGTGCGCACGCAGCTGTTCCGGCCGTTCGTCACCACCAAGGCCGGCGGGATGGGCATCGGCTCCTACGAAAGCCTGCAGTACCTGCGTGAGCTGGGAGGCGGCATCGCCGTCGACAGCCAGTTGGGCCGTGGCACCGTGGTGACGCTGACCCTGCCACTGTTCCACTCGCACGACGATTCGGTCATGCGAACGCAACCTGTGGCTTGACCGCGCATGCCGCAGACGAGGCCCGATCCGATGCACGCGCCAATCGAGCGCCGCGCCGCTGACCGCCGCCGACAGAAGGGAGCTTCCTTGCGATTCCGTGAACCTGCGCAACTGCTGCGGGCGCTGTGGCTGGTCGGCGCGCTGGGCGTGCTGACCGGCTGTGGCGCGAAGTCCGACGCCGAGCTCATCGCATCGGCCAAGAGCTCCATGGCCGCCGGCGACCCCAAGGCGGCTGCCATCGAGCTGAAGGCGGCGCTGCAGAAGAACGCCGATGCCGGCGAGGCACGCTTCCTGCTCGGCAAGCTGCTGCTGGACGGCGGCGACGCCTCCGGCGCGTTGATCGAACTGGTCAAGGCCAGAGACGCCCATTTCGACGACAACCGGCTGCTGCCGGAATTGGCGCAGGCGTACCTTGCACGTGGCCAGCTCAAGATGGTGGTGGACCAGTTCGCCACCACGAAGCTCTCCGACCCGAAGGCGGCGGCCGAGCTCCAGGCCAAGGTCGGTCTCGCCTACTTCTTCCAGGGCGACGCCGAGCGCGCGCGCACGGCCAACGACGAGGCGCTGCGCCTCGATGCGAAGAACGCCACCGCGCGAGTGCAGCAGGCCCGCATGCTGGCCGCCGACGGCAAGTTCGACCAGGCCATCGCCATCACCGAGGGTGTCACGGCGAGCGATCCCAAGTTCGTCCAGGGTTGGATGCTGCTGGGTGAACTGATGGTGGGCGGCAAACACGACAACGCAGCGGCGGCCAAGGCGTTCGGCCAGGCCCTCCAGCTCGACCCGCGGCAGCCCGGTGCACACGAATGGCTGATCCGCCTGGCCGAGGAGCGCGGCGACGCCGCGGACGTCAAGGCTCGGATCGAGCAACTGCAAAAGGCTCTGCCGGGCACCTGGCAGGCGTATTTCTTCGGCGCCCAGCTCGCGCTGATGAACAACGACCTGGACAAGGCCGGCGAGGCGGTGCAGCAACTGCTGCGCATGGCACCCAACTCGCCGCAGGCGCTGCAACTTGCCGGCAACGTCGAGATGCGCAGCGGCGCCACCGGGCAGGCACTCAGGCACCTGAGCCAGGCCGTGCAGCTCGCGCCGCAGGTGGGCACTTCGCGCTACCTGCTCGGCGCCGCTCAGCTCGAACTCGGGCGCCCGTCCGACACCTTGCAGACGCTCAAGCCGCTGCTGGAGCGCAAGCAGCCGACGGCCGACGTGCTCGGGCTGGCGGCGCAGGCCTACGTGCAGTCCGGCCGGCTCGACGAGGCGCTGCCCTATTTGCGGCGCGCGGCGCAAGCCGACCCCAAGGCATTGCAGACGCGCGTCACGCTCGCCCTGGTGCAGGTGTTGCAAGGCGATGCCAAGGCGGGTCTCGCCGAGCTCGAGGCGCTGGCCGGCGGCGACAAGGGCACCTCGGCCGACCTGGCGCTGATCCGCGTTCTCGTCACCCGCCGCGATGCCGACGGCGCGATCAAAGCGGCCGAGCGCATGGTGGCCAAGACGCCGAACGACGCTCTGGCTCATCTCGTGCACGGCCAGGCGCTGCTGCTGCGCAACCGGCGCGACGAGGCTCGCGCCGAGTTCGACAAGGCCCTCGAGCTCAAGCCGGGCTACTTTGCCGCCGTCTCCGAGCTGGCGGCGATCGATGTCGCCGACCGCAAGGTCGACGCCGCCGACGCCCGTTACCAGAAATTCCTCGAACGGGAACCGGACAATTTCCGTGCCCAGCTTGCACTGGCCGACCTGCGCGAGCGCGCCGGCACGCGCGCCGACACCGTCGAGCCGCTGCTGCGTGCCGCCGTCAAGGGGCACTCCGACGAACCTGCGCCGCGCCTGGCACTGGTCGCCTACTACCTCATGCACCGCAAGGCCGACGCCGCGCTGCAGGCGGCGCAGGACGCTGTCATCGCGATCCCGGCCGACCTGCAACTGCTCGACGCGCTCGGTACCGCGCAGATGGCCAGCGGCAATACGCGTCAGGGGCTGGCGACGCTGGTCAAGGTCGCCGCCCAGAGCAATACGGTCGAGGCCAACATGCGCCTGGCCCAGATCTACGCCGGCATGAAGGACTACCCGTCTGCGTCCGAGGCGCTGCGTCGGGCGCTCGACATCGCGCCGCAGTCCGAGGCCGCGCAACGCATGCTGATCGAGCTGGCGCTGGCCAACAAGCGCGTGCCCGATGCGCTCAAGGTCGCGCGCGACGTCCAGCGCCAACGCCCGCGCGAGGCGGTCGGCTACCTGATGGAAGCCGGTATCTACGGCGAGCAGAAGGCCTGGGCGCCGGCTGTCGCCGCTGCGCGCGAGGCATTCGCGCGCGAGCGCAATTCCTCGGTGGCGATGCGGCTGCACTCCTTCTATCTGGCGGCAGGCCAGGTGTCCGAAGCCGACGCGCTGGCCACCACCTGGATGCGCGAGCATCCGGGCGACCCCCTGTTCCTGTTCCATCTCGGCTCGATGGCGCTCGAGCGCAAGAACTACCCGACGGCCGAGGCGCGTTTCCGCGAATTGCTCGAGGCCAGCCCGGGCAACCCGGTCGCGCTCAACGATCTTGCCTACGTGTTGCTGCTGCAGGGCAAACCGGGCGCGCTGCCGCTCGCCGAGCAGGCGACCCGGGCCGCGCCCGACGAGCCGGCCTTCATGGACACGATGGCGCGCGCGCTGCAAGCCGAGAAGCGGCCGAAGGAGGCACTCGACTGGGCGCGCAAGGCCGTCGACAAGGCACCCGAGAAGGCCGAATACCGACTGCACCTGGCACGGTTGCTCATCGACAGCGGCGAACGCGCCAAGGCTCGCGAGGAGCTCGACCGGCTCGCGGCCCTCGGTGGACGCTTTGCCGGGCAGGACGAGGTCGCGCGGCTGCGCGCCGGCCTGTGATCGCTGGGGGCAGCGCCCGCGCGCTGCAGTAGAGGCGCCCGGTGGCCCGTCGCGGCCCTCGGAGCGCCCCGATCGACATGTCCGGCGCGAAAGTCTTCTGTCGGAGATCTTTACACCGACCTTCAACGGGCTCCCGCCGGATCCGGCCAGGCGATCGCAAGTGATTGAGATTATTGGATTCATGTCGCCCTGGCACGCGGACTGCTAATAGAGTTGCGAGGCCCAACCGGCTTCCAGTTACAGTCAACCGATCCGACGCAGCAAGGGGTACCAACATGGCAATGCAGAAACTTCTGGTGGCGAGCGCAGTAGCGGCACTCGGCGCCTCGATGGCCGGTAGCGCGCATGCCGATGCGCTGGCGCAGGCCGTTCTGAACGTCACCAACTTCCAGTTCTCGAGTGGCGGCACGGCGCTTGACAAGAGTGCCTTCTCGCTCTTGACCATCACCGACAGCACCAACCTGTCGGCCAAGCTCAACAATGCGTCGGACAACACGCCGTACAACTCGTCGTCGATCGGCGGTGCCGGCTTCGCGACGCAGACCCTGTGCGCCCCGGGCGGGTCCTGCCCGAGCCCGTTCGTCAACCAACCGGTGGGCGCCAGCGGTAATTCGGCCACCACCGGCAGCTTCCTGAACGGCGTACCGATCACCGGCCTGCCGCCCTACGCGCTCGGTGCCAACGCAACGACCGCCGGCTTTTCTCAGGTTATCGGCAGCAATCAGGGAAATACGCAATCGGGTCTGACGCTGAATTCCACGATCATCTTTGCGCTGGCAGGTGTTCCGGCTGCGCCGATCACCCTGACTTTCGCTGCATCGCAGATCCTGAAGGCGTGGGCGGGTCCCGCGTTTGGCAACGGCACGGCCGGAAACTCGCTCTCGTTCAACCTGAACCACGTTGATTCTGTGACCGGCGCAACGGTCACCGACTTCTCGTGGGCGCCGACGGCCGGCACCGACGGCATCACGGGGGGCACGGCGGTTGCCAGTGGCTGCAACATCAACGCCAACGCCGCGCGCGGCTATCCGCCTGGCGGCACCGACAACAAGAGCTGCAGCGGCAACTTCTCCGCCACGATGTCCGGGCTGCTGACGGCGGGTGTGGTCTACACGCTGGGTATCACGCAGCAGTCGATCACCAACGTGACCAGCATTCCGGAACCCTCGAGCGTGATGCTCGCCGGCTTGGCGCTTGCCGGCCTGGGCTTCGCCGGCCTGCGTCGCCGCAAGAGCTGAGGCACGACGCGCGGCACGATCCGCGTACGGTTGACCGATGCCCGGGCCGAAAGGCCCGGGCATTTTCGTTGTCGGTCACGCCGCAGCATTGGGGCGTCTGGACACGCGGCACCGTGACGCGCTGGCCTGTCCTGTGTGGACAGATCACCGAACGCGCGGGCCGCGCACTGCTTGCGGCGTTTGCTGCGCACGCGGCGCACCCGAGCGCAGCGCGGCGCCTTCGCGGCAGCGCCAGCGCTGCCTCTAGAAGTACGCGTACAGCAGCAGTTGCGCCACGCGCCGATACGGCATCGCGCCGAACTCGGTGAACGCCGAGCCGGAAGCGGTCTGGAACTGCAGCGCCGCGTCGATGCGCGGCCAGTGGTAGCGCAGTTCCAGCCACCCGAGCGTGCTGTGATCCTCGGCGTTGCGACGCACGAGCGCGGTCAGGTCCAGCTGCTTGAGGCCGAGTTCCTTCTGTGTGAGATAGAAGGTCCAGGCGCGGCGCGCGCCCAACTCCTGGCTCGGCTGGGTGAGCGCGGCGTAGGCGAGGTAGGCGTTGGGCCCCTGCGCCAACCAGGATGCAAAGTCGGCCGCGCGCAGGCCGCGACTGTTGGCGTCTGCCTCCAGTGTCAGCGACAGCTTGCTCGGCAGCGTGTAGGTCAGGCCGAGCGCCGCCTTGCGCTGGCGCTTGGCCGGCGCGCCGCTGTTCGTGAGGATGTCCAGCAGATCTTGCTCGTTGCTCTCTGCATACTCGGCATAGATCACCGCCGAGTCGCCGGCCAATGTCGTCAAGTTCACGCCCCACCGCGGACGCTCGTTGCGCGTCGCCACGGCGAACAACTGGCCACTCGTGCCCTCGGCCAGGCGAGCGTTCAGCGCCAGCAAGGCGCGCGCGCGGTCGTTCGTCGCGCCGAAATCGGCCGACCAGCTGCTCTGGCTCGGTGCACTGGCGACCTTCGGCGCCAGCACCAGGGTCAGGCCGGCGTTGCCTTCCTGCCGCGCCACGCGCAGCATCGCCACGCCCATGCGGTTTTCGCGCAGCGCCACCGGATCGGCGGTAGTGATCGTGCGCAGAGCGCCGGTACGCAGGAAGTCGGTCGGGTTGAAGCCGAACGCCGGGCCGTTGCGGACGTTGACGCGCCCGAAGTCGACCACGGTGGCGGCGTCGTCGCTCTGCCAGCTCGCGAACGCCTCGCGCAGGCTGTTGACGGTGCTCGGCTGGCCGCCGAGCGTCGGGTGGACGTCGTCGACGCGATCCGAGAATGCGACTCGCAGCCCGCTGCCGACGGCCTGGCTGTAGCGCAGGTCGAATGCGGCGCGGTGTGCCGAGACGTTCTTCGATTGCCAGCGGTCGGCGAGCGTCCCGCCGCCGAGTTCGAGGGCCAGCCTGAGCGGCGATGTGACCGGCGCCTCGGCCGTGCTGCCGCCGAGCGCCAGAGCGTCGGTGTCGTCGGCACGCGTGGACGCGCAGGCCATCGCAGCCGCGAGGCCGATGGCGGTGGCGAGCGGCCATGCCGCGTGGCGGCGATTCTGTTTATTCGGCATCGAAGCGAGGCAGGTAGTCGCGCTGGAACCAGCTCGCCGGCGCGTTGCGGTAGGCGTACTGTCCGAACCGCATGATGGTGACGGACTTCGGATCGAGCCCGTCGATGATCACCGTCTCGGTCGGCCGGCTGGCGCCGAGCACGGGTTCGTAACGGCGGTAGTAGGCGGTCTTGAGCAACCGGCCGGAGTCGGCGAAGAAGCGTGCCTTGAGCGGCGCGCGGCTGTCGGCGTCGATCCACAGCTCGATCGCGGCGTAGGCGGCATCGGTGCCGCTGGCGACCAGATCGAGCTTGTAGGCGCGCCGCGACTTGCGCTCGCCGTCGGTGATGGTCTCCTCGCCGGCCAGCGTGGCGCGGTAGTCGCGCGCGAAGTTCACCGTCACCACGTCGCCATTGGAGGCCTGGCCCATCAACCGCTGCTGCGGCGAAATGCGCACCGTGGACTTGGTGCCGGGGTCGTAGAACCACAGGTCGTTGCCGTGCTTGAGCATGAGCTTGCCGGCGTCGCGCGGCGGCGCGACGAAGCGCACGATGCTGGCGAACGCGCCGCCCGCCTCGAGCGTGCGCGCGAAGCTGGCCAGCGTCATCGCGTTGACCTCGGCGCCACCGGAATACTCGGTCACGGCGATCGTGACGCGGAACGGCTGGCCCGGGTTGCGGATGGCGTCGCTGGCAGCGAGCAGCGCCTGCGCCTCCGGCGCGGCCCACGCCCGTCGCACTGCGCCGGCGCCCGCAAGCGCTGCCGCGGCGCAGCCGCGCAGCCAGTGGCGCCGCGTTTCAGGCATGGCGCAACGCCTCCACCACATTCAGTCGTGCCGCGCGCCAGGCCGGCCACCAGGCCGACAGCGTGGCGATGGCGATCAGCGCGAGCGAGGTGGCCAGCATGGCCGCATTCTCGCCCAGCACGCGCAGTTGCAGCGGCAGCCGCTCGGAACTGCCGGGCGGCAGCCACGTCAGGCCCGAATGGTTGACGATCCAGGCGATGACGACCGCGCTCGCGCTGCCGACGACGGCGCCGGCCAGCCCGAGCAGGAAGCCCTCGGTCACGAACAGCCGCCGCACGCCGCCCTGGCGCAGCCCGATCGCGCGCAGCGTGCCGATCTCCACCGTGCGCTCGACCACCGCCGCGTTCATCGTGTTGCCGACCGTGAACAGCACGATGCCTCCGATCAGCACGAAGATGAAACCGAAGATCACGTCGAACAGGCGCAGGCTCTGCACGTAGAACGGATTGAGCTCCTCGACATCGCGCACCACTAGCGGCTGGCCGGTGTCGAAGCCTGCAAGCAGCGTGCGCAGCCGCGCTGCGGCCACGGGCTGTGCAGCGGTGTGCTTCAACTGCACCATCAGCGCGGTGGCGCGTGGCGGCGCCTTGCCGAACACCAGGCGTTGCGCGAAGCCGAGTTGCACGATCACCGACACCTCGTCCAACTCCTTGAAGCCCTGGTCCTGCGCTGCGAGCACATTGATGGCGGCGACGTTGGGCGCGCCGCGACCGCTGCTCACCAGCAGGTCGAGGCGGGGCAGGGCGTTGTCGGGTGCGGGTCGGGCCCCGCCCTCGGCCAGCGCCAGTGCCGCCACGTCGGCGGGCAGTGCATTGGGCGCCGCCGCCTTGCCGGGGGACCCGGCGGAGGACTTGGCAGATGGTTTGGCGCCCGCCTTGCCGCCCGCCGGGCCCGCCGCGGCTTGCGGCGACGGCCCGGGCGCGCCGAGGCCGTCGGTGGCCGCTGCCGGCGCGGGACAGTCGGGCACGTGCAGCGGACGGCAGATCTGCAGCACCCGCGCCACGCCCAGCCCGACCACCGCGGCGTCCGGCGGGGCGCCTTCGAGCACGAAGCGCGGATGCACGATCGGCACCGAAAACTCGTTCCACTGCCGCATGCGGTTCACGTCGGCCGGATCGAAGCCGGTGCCGATGACGGTGCGCGAGACGCCGAGTTCGGAGTGGCTGGCGATGCCGCCGAACCGCAGCATCGGCGTGGCGACCTCGATCAGCGGCTGCAACGCCGCATCGGCGCGGATGGCGGCCAGTAGCCGGTCGTAGCCGGCGATGCCGTAGGCGGTGGGGTCGCCGCTGCCGTACAGGTAGTAGTCGCGATGCTGCACCTGCAGGTGTCCGCCCATGCGGACGTAGGCGGTCAGCATGCTGTAGTTGATGTTGGTCTTGAAGCCGCCGAACAGCAGGATTGCCGCCAGCCCGATGGCCAGCGTGAGCATCGTCGACAACGAGCGGCGCCGGTTGCGCAGCAGGTTGCGCAGCGCGAGCTGCCAGTCACTCGCTTTCGTCATCGGGGGCTTCCGACTCGACGGACTGCGCGCGGGCAAGCTCCTCGAGCGGCCGCCGACGGATCGACTGGATCATGCCGTCGCGCAGCACCACCAGGTCGTCTGCGATGTCGATCAGGCTGCGGTCGTGCGACGAGAACAGGAACGAGATGCGGTGGCGCATCTGCATGTGACGCATCAGGTTCAGGATCGCCGTGCCGGTGGCGCTGTCGAGGTTGGCGGTCGGCTCGTCGGCGATCACGAGCTTGGGACGCGCCGCCAACGCGCGCGCGATGGCCACGCGCTGGCGCTGGCCGCCCGAGAGCTGCCCGGGCCGGTTGTCGCCGCGCTCCTCGAGGCCCACCGCGCGCAGCAGCTTGACGACGCG
Source organism: Burkholderiales bacterium (assembly GCA_028869005.1). GTDB lineage: Bacteria > Pseudomonadota > Gammaproteobacteria > Burkholderiales > Burkholderiaceae_C > Rubrivivax. The sequence goes on from JAGWTJ010000117.1 coordinate 9,721, forward strand.
CCGACGCCGGCGCTCCTCGGGCATGCCGGCGAGCACCAGCGGGTATTCGATGTTCTCGCGTGCTGTCAGCACGGGGATCAGGTTGAAGCTCTGGAACACGAAGCCGATATGGCGCGCCCGGAAATCGGTGAGTGCGTCGTCCGAGAGCTGCGCGTAAGGCTGACCGGCGACGACGACCTCACCCTGATCGGCACGGTCGATGCCGCCGATGAGGTTGAGCAACGTAGTCTTGCCGCTGCCCGAAGGGCCGAGCAGCACGGTGAAGACCCCCGGCCGCACGAGCAGATCGACCTCTCGCAGCACCGGCACCTCGACGGCGTCCATGCGGTAGGACTTGCTGACGCGGCCCAGCACGGCCACCGCCTCATCCATGCGCGCCCCCGTGCGGCAGGGCGGAGCCGGTGTCGTCGAGCAGGAGTTCGGTGCGACGGCGGCGCGTCGAGCGCGCCTGTGCGGCCGGCCCGTAGCCGACGCGACCGAGCCAGACCACGCGCGGCAGTTCGCCGCCCAGCACGGCCTGTGCCTGCGCGGCCACCTGCGCGGCGCGGCGCAGTGCCGCCTGCGATCGCGTGAACGTGACGCCTTCGCGGTGGTAGCGGGCGAAGATCAGCGGGGTGATCTCGGGCTGCTGCTGCGCGCCCGCGGCGGTGAGAGCGAGCCACGTGCGCTGTACGGCGCGCCCGACCTCGACGTAATCGTCGACCGTGCCCGGCGCGCGTTCGGCCTCGATGACGAGGTGGCCGGCGCAGCGCAGCGCGGGCAGGAAGTCCATCTGGATCCTCGGCATCCAGGTGCCGGCGGCAAAGCGGTTGAGGAACTGCACGCGGCGCCAGTCGGCCATCGCCCAGCGCATCGTCGCCAGCGGCAGTACGCCCACGCCGAGCGACTGGTCTGGCACGCGATCCGGACTGAAGCGCCGGCCCCAGGCGATGATGTCGCGATGCACGCGGTACGCCTCCTCGGTGGTGAGACGGATCTTCGCGCTGCGGAACATGAGCCGGGCCACGCGCAGCCGCTCGCCGCCGGCTTCGAGCCAGCGCACCGTGTAGTGCGGCCCGGCGGCCGCCTGCACCTGGGCTTTGACCGCGGACGTGAGCGGGCGTGTGCTCATCGGCCGCCGCTGCACGCTGCGCGCGGGCACCGCCG
>JAGWTJ010000002.1 GCA_028869005.1 Burkholderiales bacterium
GGCTCGTAGGAGCGCAGCGTGAAGCGGCCGCGCACGCGGCTGCCGCTGCGCACCGGCGTCAGGAAGCGCACGCGATTCAGGCCGTAGTTGACGGCCATGCGCTGGTCGTCGATGGCAAAGCCGCTCTCGAACAGATGCGGCAGCAGGCTGAGCGTGAGGTAGCCGTGCGCGATCGTCGCGCCGTAGGGTCCGGCCGCAGCGCGCACCGGATCGACGTGGATCCATTGCTGGTCCCCGGTGGCGTCGGCGAAGCGGTCGATGCGCGCCTGGTCCACCGTCACCCAGTCGCTGGTGCCGATCTCCTGGCCGACGAGGGCGCGCAGATCGGCCAAGTGTGCATAGTGTTTCATCGCCTCACCCAGTGCATCAGCGGCGCCCATTGCTCGAGATCGCGCTCGACGCGGCTGGGCGCCACGTCCCACAGCGTGAGGCCGTGCGCGGCCAGCTGCACGTAGTTCTGCGTGTCGCGCAGCCAGGCGATCACCGGCACCGGCAGGCTGCCGAGGTACTGGTGCAGTTGCTCGTTGGCGCGCGTGTGCTCGCGAACGCGCATCGCGACCAGCGCGAGTTCGATCTCGGCGCCGCGCCGATGTTCACGCAGCTGCGTGACGAAGGCGTGTGTGGCCTGGATGTCGAACAGGCTCGGCTGCAGCGGGATCAGCATGCGATCGGCGATACGCAGCACGGCCTCCAGCCGCTTGCCGTGCAGGCCGGCCGGCGTGTCCAGCACCACATGCGTGGTGCCGCGCGGCGGCCGCAGCACGTCGCCCGCGGCGACGTCCCAGCCGTCGATGCGCGGCAACGCCGGCGGCCTGAGCGCGAGCCACTGGCGCGCCGACTGCTGGCGATCGACGTCGCCCAGCATCACCGCGCGTCCGGCGGCGGCCAGGCAACCGGCGACCTGGGTCGCCAGCGTGCTCTTGCCCACGCCGCCCTTGGGATTGGCGACCACGATCACCGGCATCTGCGCAGCCCCTCCCTGGTTCGACCTGCTCGCGCCGGTGCCTCGCACCTGCGGCCTTGTGCTCGGGTATGGTAACGGCCCCGGCGCGCCGCGGCGCCCGGACTTGCACCCCTGCCGCCATGCACCGCGTCGTCGTCCTTGCCGCCCCGGCGGCACTCGCACGCTCGCGCGCAACGCGCGCCGCGATCGGGGCGATTGGGGCGATCGGGCTCGACGCCATGCCCGGCTTCGATCTGCCCGCCACCGCCCGAGCGCCATCGCACCGGGCCCGATGATGCAAGCCGGTGCCTCCTGGCTCGACACCAGCCTCGTCTACCTGGCTGCCGCCGTGCTGGCCGTGCCGCTGGCGCGTCTGCTCGGGCTGGGCTCGATCATCGGCTACCTCGGCGCCGGCATCGTGATCGGGCCGTTCGGTCTGCATCTCGTGAGCGACACGCGGACGATGCTCGACGTGGCCGAGTTCGGCGTCGTGCTGATGCTGTTCCAGGTCGGTCTGGAGCTCGAGCCGCGCCGCGTGTGGGCCCTGCGCGCGCCGATCTTCGGCTGGGGCAGCCTGCAGCTGCTCGGCTGCACTGCGCTCGTCGGCGCCGCCGGCCTGGCCTTCGGCGCGCCGCCCCGGCTGGCGCTGGTGGCCGGCATCGCCTTGTCGATGAGCTCGACGGCGATCGGGTTGGCGGTGCTCGCCGAGCGCAATCTCGCCAATACCAGCGCCGGCCAGAGCGTGCTCTCGGTGGCCCTGTTCCAGGACATCGCGGCCATCCCGATCCTGGCGCTGCTGCCGCTGCTCGCCGTGGCCCCGGCCGGCGCCGGCGCGCAGGCCGGCGGCTGGCTCACCGCGGCCAAGGCAGCGGCGGTGGTGCTGGCCATCGTGCTCGGCGGCCGCAGCCTGCTGCGGCCGGCACTGCGCTGGATCGCACGCAGCAAGACGTCCGAGATCTTCACCGCCGCGTCGCTGCTGCTGGTGGTGGCCACGGCGGCGCTGATGCACGCGGTCGGGCTGTCGATGGCGCTGGGCGCCTTCCTCGCCGGTGTGCTGCTCGCCGACAGCGAGTACCGGCGCGAGCTGGAGACCGACCTCGAGCCGTTCAAAGGCCTGCTGCTGGGCCTGTTCTTCATTGCCGTCGGCATGAGCCTGGACTTCGGCGTCGTGTGGGCGCATCCCGGGCTGGTCGCTGCCGTCGTGTCCGCCTTCCTCGTCGTCAAGTCACTGGTGCTGTGGGCGATGACGCGGCTGATGCCGGTGCCGCTGCGCGAACGGCCGGTGTTCGTGATCCTGCTGGCGCAGGGCGGCGAGTTCGGCTTCGTCGTGCTGCAGAGCGCGCAGGGCGTGGGTGCGCTGGACGCCGAGGCGGCGTCGCTGCTGGCCGCGGCGATCGCGCTGTCGATGCTGCTGACGCCGCTGCTGCTGGTGCTCGCCGATCGCTGGTGGGCATGGCACCTCGGACGCCACGGCCGGCAGGCGCCGCTCAGCGAGATCGGCGAGGCGCAGCATGCGCCGATCGTCATCGCCGGCTTCGGCCGCTACGGCCAGATCGTCGGCCGCCTGCTGGCCGCCAACGGACTGCAGGCGACCGTGCTCGATCACAGTGCCGACGCCGTCGAGAGTCTGCGGCGCTTCGGCTGGAAGGCGTTCTACGGTGACGCCACGCGGCTGGACCTGCTGCGCGTGGCCGGCGCCGGCGAAGCGCGGGTGTTCGTGCTCGCCATCGACGACGCCGAGCAAAGCGAGGCCTGCGCGCGGCTCGTGCTGCAGCACTTCCCGCAGGCGACGATCGTGGCGCGGGCGCGCAACGCCGGCCACTACGCGCGGCTGCGTCAGCTCGGCATAGCCGACGTCGAACGCGAGACGCTCGACTCGGCGCTGATGAGCGGACGCCGCGTGCTCGAGGTGATGGGCTGGGAGCGCGACGCAGCACGCCATTCGGCGCAGCGCTTTCGCCGCCACAGCATCGAACTGCTCGAGGAGATGGTGCCGCACTTCGGCAACGAGCAGCGCCTGATCACGATTGCCCGCCAGGGTCGCGACCAGCTCGAACGCACCTGGGCGCGCGAGCGTGAGCGTGAACGCGACGGCACAGCCAGTTCCGAGCGCGCGGGCGAGCGCGACGGCGAGGGTCAGGCTGCGGCCGGGCGTGAGCGCGACCGCAGTGCCGGCCTGCCACAATGACGCACTGCACGCCGTCCGCCGTCCGCCGTCCGCCGCACGACCACCACGACCACCATGCACGACGCCCCCTGCTTCCTCGACGGCGAATACCTGCGCGTGTCGCAGGCCAAGGTCAGCGTGCTCGACCGCGGCTTCATCTTCGGCGACGGCGTCTACGAGGTGGTGCCGGTGTATGGCCGGCGCCTGTTCCGCTTCGACGAGCACATGGCGCGCCTGACGCGTTCGCTGGCCAAGCTGCGCATCCCGAATCCGGCCGCGCGCGACGAATGGCTGGCGCGCTGCCGCACGCTGGTGCAGTCCGAGCCCGCCGCCGACCAAGTGGTGTACCTGCAGGTCACGCGCGGCGTCGCGCCGCGCGAGCACGTGATGCCCGAGGGCCTGGTGCCGACCGTCTTCATGATGACCAACCCGATGCGGCCGCCGAGCGCCGAGCAGCGCCACCAGGGCGTGGCCTGCATCACCGCGCGCGACTTCCGCTGGGAGCGCGGCGACATCAAGAGCACGAGCCTGCTGGGCAACGTGATGGCGCGCCAGATGTCGGCCGACCACGGCGCCGTCGAGACCATCATGTTCCGCGACGGCCTGCTCACCGAGGCCGCTGCGAGCAACGTCTGGGTCGTGCACGAAGGCGCGTTGCTCGGACCGCCCAAGAGCGAGCTGGTGCTCGAGGGCATCCGCGTCGAACTGCTGCGCGAGCTGTGCGAGGACTGCGGCATCGCCTACAACCTGCGCCCGATCACCGAGGCCGACGTGCGTGCCGCCGACGAGGTGCTGCTGTCGTCGGCGACCAAGGAGGTGCTGCCGGTGACGAGCATCGACGGCCAGCCGGTCGGCCACGGTGCGCTGCGCGGCAAGCCGGGACCGGTCTACGCGCGGCTGCACGAGGCCTACCAGCGGGCCAAGCTCACGATGTCGATCTGACAGGCTGTCGATGGCCCGCCCGCCGCCCGATCCTTCGCCGGACATCGCGCCCGACACTGCGCCGGACCAGAGTCTCATCGAATACCCGAGCGCGTTCCCGATCAAGGTGATGGGCGCGCACGTCGAGGGCTTCGAGGCCGCCGTGGTCGAGCTGGCGTTGCGCTTCGATCCGGCCTTCGACACCGGCACCGTGGAGCGCCGCCCGAGCCGCGGCGGCAACTATCTCGGTCTCACCCTCACCATCACCGCCACCAGCCGCGCGCAACTCGACGATCTGTATCGCGCGCTCAGCGCGCATCCGATGGTCAAGGTGGTGCTCTGATGCGGCGCGTCGGGCCGCTGCCCGCAGCCCAGACCGCGCCGCGCCCGGCCGACGCGACCGCCGAGGGCGTGCGGGTGTCCAAGCTGATGACCGAGCGCGGCCTGGCCTCGCGGCGCGAGGCCGACGAGTGGATCGAGGCCGGCTGGGTGCGCGTCGACGGCCGGCCGGCCGTGCTCGGCCAGCGCGCGCAGCCCGACGCGCGCATCGAGGTCGACCCGCGCGCACGCGCCGAGCAGGCACGCCGCCTCACGGTGCTGTTGAATAAGCCGGTCGGCTACGTCAGCGGCCAGCCCGAGGACGGCCACCAGAGCGCCGTGGTGCTGGTGCGCGCCGAGAACCGCTGGGCCGACGACCGCAGCCACGCTGCGCTGCGTCCGGGCGCCGGGCTGCGCGGCCTGGCGCCGGCCGGGCGGCTCGACATCGACTCGACCGGGCTGCTCGTGCTGACGCAGGACGGCCGCATCGCGCGCCAGTTGATCGGCGAGGATTCGGCGGTGGAAAAGGAGTACCTCGTGCGCGTGCGAGCGCTGCACGCCGGCGGCCTGACCGCGGACGGGCTGGCGCGGCTGCGCCACGGCCTGGCGCTCGACGGCGTGGCGCTGAAGCCGGCGCGCGTGAGCTGGGCCAACGAGGACCAGTTGCGCTTCGTGTTGCGCGAAGGGCGCAAGCGCCAGATCCGCCGCATGTGCGAACTGGTCGGCCTCGAGGTGCTCGCGCTCAAGCGCGTGCGCATCGGCAGCGTCGCGCTGGGCAAGCTGCCGCTCGGCTGCTGGCGTCTGCTCGGACCGCACGAGCGCTTCGCATGACGGTGCGCTGCGCCGAGCGCACAGCCAGCGCGCCGCGCAGGCATCGCGGCGGCGCCGCGCTGTCGCGCGGCCGCGTCGCGCTCGCGCTGGCGCTGCTGCTCGGCCTGCAGCCGATCACCACCGACGTCTTCCTGCCGGCTTTGCCGGCGCTCACGCGCGCGCTCGGTGCCACGCTCGAGCAGGCGCAGCTCACGATGTCGGCGCTGATCCTCGCCTTCGGCTTCGCGCAGCTGATGTGGGGTCCGGTGGCCGACCGCATCGGACGTCGCCGCGTGCTGCTCGTCGGCCTCGCCATGCACGCGCTCGCCAGCATCGGCGCCACGTTCGCCGGGAGCATCGAAGCGCTGGTGGCCTGGCGCGTGCTGCAGGGTGTGGCGCTGGCGGCGGCGGTGGTCTGCGCACGTGCGCTCGTGCGCGACCTGTACGACCCGGTCGAGGGCGCGCAGGTGATGTCGCTCGGTCTGTCGGGACTGGCCGTGATCGCGCTGCTCGGCCCCGCGCTCGGCGGCGTGGCGACGATGTTCGCCGGCTGGCGCAGTGCGCTCGCTCTGGTGAGCGCCGCCGGCATCGCGACGCTCGCCTGGGTGGCCTGGCGGCTGCCCGAGACGGCACGGACGCTGAATCCGCACGCAACGGCGCCGGGTCCGCTGCTCGCGCAGTGGCGCCTCATCGGACGCGATCGCGTGTTCGTCGCCTGGACGGCGCTGATCTCGGCCACCTACGGCGGCCTGTTCGTGATCCTTGCCGGCTCGTCCTACGTCTACATCGGCACGCTCGGTCTGACGCCGCTCGCCTATGGCGTGGCGATCGGCAGCACCTCGGCCGCGTACATGGTGGGCACCTTCGTGTGCCGGCGTTGGGTGGCACGTCTGGGCGTCAACGGTGCGGTGCGGCGCGCCGGCTGGTTCACGCTCGCCGGCGGCGCCTCGATCGTGGCGCTCGCAGCGGCAGGCGTGAGCACGGTCTGGGCGGTATTGCTGCCGCAGTGGCTGTTCACCTTTGCGCACGGCGTGCACCAGCCCTGCGGACAGACCGGCGCCGTGGGTCCGTTCCCGAAGTCGGCCGGCGCCGCGGCAGCCCTCGCCGGTTTCGTGCTCGCCGCCACGGCCTTCTTCGTCGGCCTGTGGCTCGGCCGCGCGCTCGACGGCACGACCTGGCCGTTCGCGCTCGGGGTCGGCCTGTGCGCACTGGCGACGACGACGATCGCCTGGACGCTCGTGCAGCGGCTGCCGCCGACGCATTGAGCCGCGGCCGGCCGAGCGCATGCCCGCCGTCTGTCTGGCCGGCCCCACCGCGAGCGGTAAGAGCGCCCTGGCGCTGGCCTTCGCCGAGCGGCTCGGGCGCGGCCGCGTCGAGATCGTCAGCGTCGACTCGGCGCAGGTCTACCGGGGCATGGACATCGGCACGGCCAAGCCCGGTGCGGCCGAGCGCGCAGCCTGCACGCATCACCTGATCGACATCCTCGATCCGAGCCAGGCCTACTCCGCGGCGCGCTTCGCCTCCGACGCCGCACGCCTGGTGCGCGAGATCGAAGCACGCGGCGCGCTCGCCTTGCTGGTCGGCGGCACGATGCTCTACTTCAAGGCGCTGCGCGAGGGCCTGGATCGCCTGCCGGAGCCCGATCCGATGCTGCGCGCCGCCCTCGACGCCGAGGCCGCCGAGCGCGGCTGGCCGGCCCTGCACGCCGAACTCGCGCGCGTCGATCCGACCACCGCTGCGCGCCTGGCGCCGCACGACGCACAACGCATCCAGCGCGCGCTCGAGGTCTGGCGTGCCAGCGGACGCGCGCTGTCGGCGTGGCATGCCGGACCGCGTCGCGAAGACGCCGGGCGCTGGCCGCTGGTCGCGCTCGAACCGGCCTCTCGCGCCTGGCTGCACGAACGCATCGCGCGCCGCTTCGAGGCCATGCTGGACGCCGGACTGCTGGACGAAGTGCGTACGCTGCGCGCGCGCGGCGACCTGCACACCGCGCTGCCGTCGATGCGCAGCGTCGGCTACCGGCAGGCGTGGCAGGCGCTCGAGAGCGGCGACACGGGCATGCTGCGCGAGCGCGGCAGCGCCGCCACGCGCCAACTCGCCAAGCGCCAGCTCACCTGGCTGCGCTCGATGACGACGCGCCAGGTCGTCGCCTGCGACGACGCCGGCGCAGTCGCGCGCGGCATCGAGGCGCTCGGACGCGCGGCCGGCATCTGAAGGGGCTAGGGCCACCCCGGGGTCGGGCCGGCCGGACCTTCGCGCTATAGTCGCGCTCCTTGGCGGTACAGGCCAGGCGCAGCCCACGAGGCTCGCGGACCAGCAATCGCAGTGCCGCACGTGACCCCGCGCGCGCACGACTGGAGGACGTGAGTGGATTTTGCCGAACAGCAGCGCAGGCCTGGCCGGCACGTGGTGGGTTTCGGCATCGTGCTGGGCCTGCACCTGCTGCTCGGCTGGGCACTCGTCACGGGTCTCGCGCAACGCATGGTCGAGGTCATCCGGGCGCCGATCGAGACCAAGATCATCGAGGAGGTCAAGCCGCCGCCTCCGCCGCCGCCCGAGAATCTGCCGCCGCCGCCCAAGTTCGCGCCGCCGCCCCCGTCGTTCGTGCCGCCGCCGGAAGTGCAGGTGAACCCGCCGCCGATGGCGGCACCGACCATCACCACGACCACGGTGGCGCCGCCGCCGGCCCCGGTCACCATCGCGCCTGCGCCCGCAACGGCTCCGCCCGCGCCTCCCGCGCCGCCGCGCGTGGCGGCCAAGCCGGCGATCGCCAACGTGCGGGCCTGCGCGCCCACCAGCGACGACTACCCGGCCGCCGCGCGCCGTGCCGAAGCCACCGGAACGACCAGGATCCGCTTCACCGTCGGTCCCGACGGCAAGATGACGGGCGCCGAAGTCGTGCGCTCCGCCGGCCCGACGCGCGAGCACAAGCTGCTCGACCGCGTCGCGCTCGCCAAGCTCGGCGAGTGCAAGTTCACGGCCGGTATCGACGAACACGGCAAGCCGGTCGGCGGTTCGTTCGACGTCGAGTACGTCTGGAGGCTCGAGTGAGGGCCGCGCGCCACGCCGCTTCGCCCTCGCCTGCCGTCGCAGCTCGCACCTTGCCGAATACCCACCTCGCCCCCGAGGCGCCACGCAGCCGCAACCGCGCCGCCCCTGTCGAAGAATCCGCTGGAGGAATCATGTCCCTGCTCACTGCCGTGCGCGCGTCGCTGGCCGCCGCCCTCGTCGCTACCGTCACTCTCGCCGCCGTCGTGCCGACGCCGGCACTCGCCCAGGGCGCGTCGGCGCCTGCCGCCGAGGCCTCGGCAGCGCCCGCCGCTGCGCCAGTGCCTGCCGCTGCGCCGGCGCCCGCCGAGACGCCCAAGGCCGCAGTGGGCGAAGAGGCCGTCGAGAACCCCTATGGCCTGAAGGCGATGTGGACGCAGGGCGACTTCGTCACCAAGGGCACGCTGACGATCCTGGTGATCATGTCGATGGGCAGCTGGTACATCATCTTCACCAAGGTCTTCGAGCAGCGCGCGATGCTCAAGAGTGCACGCCAGGGCACCGAGACCTTCTGGAAGGCCGGCTCGGCGAAGGCCGGCGTCGGCCAGTTGCAGGAGGGCTCGGCGCTGCGCTACATCGCCGAGCAGGGCATCAAGGCGAGCGACCACCACGAAGGCACGATGGTCGAGTCGATCGACAAGCTCACCTGGATCGGCATGTCGATCGAGCGCGCCCTCGGCAACGTGCAGTCGCGGCTGTCCGACGGCATGGCCTTCCTCGCCACGGTCGGCTCCACCGCGCCTTTCGTCGGCCTGTTCGGCACCGTCTGGGGCATCTACAACGCGCTGGTCAAGATCGGCATCAGCGGCCAGGCGTCGATCGACAAGGTCGCCGGCCCGGTCGGCGAAGCGCTCATCATGACCGCGCTCGGTCTGGCGGCGGCGGTACCTGCGGTGATGGGCTACAACTGGCTGCTGCGTCGCAACAAGAACGTGCTCGACACGACGCGCGCCTTCGCGGGCGACCTGCACAACGTGCTCATCGCCGGCAAGCGCTAGGCCCAAGCGCGCGGCACGCATCAGGGGAGATCGCCATGGCGATGCAAGTCGGTCCGGCCGACGCCGGCGGCGAGGACCAGCTCAACAACACGATCAACACCACGCCGCTGGTGGACGTGATGCTGGTGCTGCTGATCATCTTCCTGATCACCATTCCGGTGGTCACGCAGTCGATCAAGCTCGAGCTGCCCAGGGAACGCAACGTCCCGACGCAGACCAAGCCCGAGAACGTGGTGCTCTCGGTGAACCGCGACGGCGAGATCTACTGGGGCATGGAGCGCGTGCCCGACATCGAGGCGCTGGTCGCGCGGCTCAAGGTCGAATCGGTCAAGGAGCCGCAGCCCGAGGTGCACATCCGCGGCGACCAGGACGTGCGCTACGAGGCCGTCGGCCGCGTCGTCGTGGCCTGCCAGCGCGCCGGCATCTTCAAGGTCGGCTTCATCACCGAGCCGCCCGCCGGCATCGCCGCACAACAGTAGGAGCGAGCCGCCATGGCGATGCAAGTCGGAAGCAGCGACGACGGCGATGTGATGGTCGACATCAACACCACGCCGCTGATCGACGTGATGCTGGTGCTGCTGATCATGTTCATCATCACGATCCCGATCCAGACGCACGCGGTCAAGATGAACATGCCGATCGCCAAGGGCGCGCCGCCGCCCAAGCCGCCCGAGATCGTGCGCATCGACGTCGACTTCGACGGCACGATCGGCTGGAACGGCGAGATCGTGCCCGATCGCGCAGCGCTCGAAGCGAAGCTGCGCGCGGTGGTCGCCCAGCCCGACCAGCCGGAAGTGCACCTGCGCCCCAACAAGCTGGTGCCGTACAAGGTGGTGGCGATGATCCTGGCGACCGCGCAGCGCCTGGGCGTGACCAAGATCGGCATCGTCGGCAACGAACAATTCCTGTGAGCATGAAGTTCGCGCCGCTGCGTCCCGCCCTGCTCGCGCTGGCTGCCGCCGGGCTCGTCGCGGCGACCTTTCCCGCCGCCGCCCAGGGCCTGCGCCCGGAGGTCGGCCGGCCGCTGCAGCAGGCCAGCGAACTGCTCAAGGCCGGCAAGGCGCGCGAGGCGCTGGCCAAGGTGCGCGACGCCGAGGCCGTCGCCGGCATCACGCCGGCCGAGCGCCAGACCATCGACGCGATGAAGGCCGCGGCCGCTCAGCGCGCCGGCGACATGGGCGTCGCCATCCAGGCGCTGGAGGCGCTGGCCGGCCGCGCCAGCGGCGCGCAGCAAGGCCAGTACGCCGAGCAGTTGGCCAGCGCCTACGCGCAGATGCGCAACTACGCCAAGGCCAACGAGTGGCTGGCCAAGGCGATCGCCGCCGGCAACACCAGCCCCGCGGTCAAGCAGTTGCAGCAGTACCTGCAGGCCTCGACCGGCGACTGGAGCGCCATCGCGCGCGAAGCCGGCGCCGCGGTGCAGGCGGCCGAGCAGGCCGGCCGCCGCCCCGAGGAGGGCGAATTGCTGAGGCTGGCCGACGCGCAGCAGCGCACCAACAACAGCGCCGGCTACGCCAGCACGCTCGAGAAGCTGCTGCTCAACTATCCGAAGAAGGACTACTGGAGCGCGTTCCTCGCCAGGCTGCCGCGCAAGAGCGGGTTCTCGCAGCGCTACGACATCGACGTGATGCGGCTGCGCCTGGCCACCGGCACGCTCACCAGCACCGCCGATTACATGGAGCTCGCGCAGCTGGCGCTGCAGGGCGGACTGCCGGCCGAGGCGCAGCGCGTCATCGACCGCGGCTACAAGGCCGGACTGCTCGGCACCGGGCCGGAAGCGGCACGCCAGCAGCGGCTGCGCGACCTGGCCGTCAAGCAAGAAGGCGAGGCGCGCAGCAGCCTGCCGGCCCAGGCCGCCGAAGCGGCCACCGAGAAGGAAGGCGATCAGCTCGTCAAGATCGGCTACGCCTATGTCTCGATCGGCGAGGTCGACAAGGGGTTGGAGCTGATCCAGCAGGGCATCGCCAAGGGCCACCTGAAGCGGCCCGACGAAGCCCGGCTGCGCCTGGGCATGGCGCAACTGCAATCGGGCAAGAACCGCGCGCAGGCGCTGCAGACGCTGCGCAGCGTCAAGGGCACCGACGGCACGGGCGACATCGCCCGCCTGTGGGCGGTCGTGCCCAGCGGCGGTTGAGTCGTACGACGACCCGGCGCGCCGCGGCGGACAGCGCCACGCGCAGCGGCGCCGACGACCACCTCGCACTGCGGCTGTGGCTGCGACTGCTGGCCACGAGCCGGCGCATCGAGGGCCCGCTGCGTCGGTGGCTGCGCGCGGAGTTCGCCAGTTCGCTGGCGCGCTTCGACCTGATGGCGCAGCTCGAGCGCCATCCGCAGGGTCTGCGCATGCGCGAGCTGTCGCGCCTGCTGATGGTGACCGGGGGCAACGTCACCGGCCTGACCGACCGCCTCGTGGCCGAGGGCCTCGTCGAGCGTCGTGACGACGCGCGCGACCGCCGCGCCTGCACGGTGCAGTTGACGGCCGAAGGGCAGCAGCAGTTCCGCGCCATGGCCAAGGCGCACGAGGGCTGGATCATCGGGCTGCTGGCCGGCCTCACGACGACGCAGCAGGAGCGTCTGCTCGAGCTGCTCAGGCAGCTCGAGCGCGCGTTGCCGGATGAACCTTAGGCGTTGACGGCCGGTGCGCTGCCACGCGACCGCTGAACCGACTGCCGACGCAGCGCCGCCTCAGGCCCGTGCCCGGCGCAGATTGGTCTCGTACTGCAGGCGCGAGCGCCGGTACTGCTCGGGCCACACCAATTCCTCCTGGCCGATGCGCGCCGCCTCGTGCAACGTCCAGGCCGGATCGGCCAGATGCGGCCGCGCCACCGCGCACAGGTCGGCGCGCCCGGCGGCGATGATCATGTTCACGTGGTCGGCCTCGAAGATGGCGCCCACCGCCATCGTCGGTATGCCGACTTCATTGCGGATGCGGTCGGCGAACGGCGTCTGCCACATGCGGCCGTAGACCGGCTGCTGGTCGGCCACCACCTGCCCGGAGCTGCAATCGATGAGGTCGGCGCCGGCGGCCTTGAACAGGCGCGCGATGGCGACGGCGTCGTCGGCCGTGTTGCCTCCCGGGTGCCAGTCGTGGCACGACAGGCGCACCGAGATCGGCCTGTCCGCGGGCCACACCGCGCGCAGCGCGGCGAACACCTCGAGCGGGTAGCGCGCACGATTCTCGATCGAGCCGCCGTAGGCATCGGTGCGCCGATTGGCCAGCGGCGACAGGAAGCACGACAGCAGGTAGCCGTGCGCGCAGTGCAGCTCGAGGATGTCGAAGCCCGCCTCGGCACCGCGGCGCGCGGCTGCCACGAAGTCGGCCGTGATGCGCTGCATGTCCGCGCGCGTCATCTCGCGCGGCAGCGGCAGCTGCGGCGCGTAGGCGATGGCCGAGGGCGACAGCAGCGGCCATGGCTTGGCGATCGGCGCCTCGTCCCCGCCCTCCTCCCACGGCCGGCGCGTCGCGCCCTTGCGACCGGCGTGGCCGAGTTGCAGGCCCATCTTGGCGCCGGAGCGCTCGTGCACGAAGTCGACGATGCGTTTCCAGGCGTCGCGCTGAGCGTCGTTCCACAGCCCCGCGCAGCCTTCGCTGATGCGCGCGTCGGCGCTGGGGCAGGTCATCTCGGTGAACAGCAGCGCCGCGCCGCCGAGCGCGCGCGCGCCGAAGTGCACGAGGTGGAAGTCGTTGGGCACGCCGTCATCGGCCGAATACATCGCCATCGGCGAGACGACGACACGGTTGGCGAAGGTCACGCCGCGCAGCGTGAACGGCGTGAACATCGGACTCGGCGGCCGCGCGTCCGCTGCCGCCGGCACGCTGGCCTGTGCGGCGAACCAGCGCTCGTAGCCTTCGAGCCAGCTCGCGTCGCGCAGCCGCAGGTTCTCGTGGCTGATGCGCTGGCTGCGCGTCAGCATGCTGTACATGAACTGGTCGGGCGGCAACTGGTCGCAGTAGCGCGTGCCCACGACCTCGAACCACTCCATGGCGTTCCAGGCCGCGTTCTGCAGCCGCAGCACGTCGACCTCGCGCGCCGCCTGATACTGCTCGAGCACGTCGCCGATGGCCGCACCCGGCTGGTCGCGGAACAGGCGCGTCAGCTCGATCGCGTCTTCCAGCGCCAGCTTGGTGCCCGAGCCGATCGCAAAGTGCGCGGTGTGCACGGCGTCGCCCATCAGCACGACGTGGCTGCGGCCGTTGAAGTGGTGCCAGTGCTTGCAGCGCACGCGCGCGAAGTTCAGCCACGCCGCGCCGCGCTTGAGCGGGTCGAGGTGGCGTGCGTTGGACAGCAGCCGATGCCCCTTCAGGTGCGCCGCGAACAGCCGCTCGCAGAACGCGATGCTCTCGTCGCTGGTGGCCTGGTCGAGCCCCTCGGCCTGCCATACCGACTCGGGCGTCTCGACGATGAAGGTCGTGGTCTGGTCGTCGAACTTGTAGACGTGCGCCTGGAACCAGCCGTGCTCGGTCTTCTCGAACAGGAACGTGAAGGCGTCGACCAGCAGCGTGGTGCCGAGCCAGATGTAGCGATTCGGCCGCGTCACGATGTCGGGCTCGAAGACCTCGGCGTACTTGTTGCGCACCTTGGAGTTGATGCCGTCGCTGGCGATGACGAGGTCGGCGTCGGGGTAGTCGTCGTCGCCGCCGGACTCGGTCTCGAACACCAGCTCGACGCCGAGCTGCTCGCAGCGATGCTGCAGGATGTTGAGCAGCTTCTTGCGCCCGATGCCGACGAAGCCGTGCCCGCCGGAGCGGATCGTGCGACCCTTGAACGACAGCTCGATGTCGTCCCAGTGGTTGAAGGCGACCTCGATGGCGTCGGCGGTCTCGCGGTCCCACTCGCGCATGTTGTCCATCGTCGCGTCGCTGAACACGACGCCCCAGCCGAAGGTGTCGTAGGGCCGGTTGCGCTCGACCACGGTGACGCGGTGGTTCGGGTCGAGCTTCTTCATCAGGAGCCCGAAATACAGGCCGGCGGGGCCGCCGCCGATACAGACGATGCGCATGGCGTGGAGGTCTCCTGGCGTCGATGGTCGCCGCGGATAGTTTACATGTAAACCAGTTTCGGGGACGCGGCGCGGCTGGCCGTCGTCCACAATCGACATCATGCATCGCGCCCTGCCCGACTATGTCGCGTCGGCCGGCGACGGCCTGTACGTCGTCGACACCGGCTTCCATCGACCCCACTTCGACGCCTCGTTCCTGCTCGTCGACGACGGCCGCGCCGCCTTCATCGACACCGGCACCGCCTACGGGCTGCCGCGGCTGCTGGGCGCGCTCGAGGCGCTGGCGCTGGCGCGCGACGCCGTCGACTGGGTGATCCCGACGCACGTGCACCTGGACCACGCCGGCGGCGCCGGCGCACTGATGCGCGAGCTGCCGCACGCGCGCATGCTCGTGCACCCGCGCGGCGCGCGCCACATGGTCGACCCGCGCGCGCTGTGGGACAGCGCCACCGCGGTCTACGGCGCCGCGGAGATGGCGCGCTCGTACCGCGAACTCGTGCCGGTGCCCGCCGAGCGCGTGAGCCAGACCCATGAAGGCATGCAGGTGCAGGTCGGGCGACGCACGCTGGCCTTCGCCGACACGCCGGGCCACGCCAAGCACCATCACTGCCTGTGGGACGAGGCTTCCGGCGGCTGGTTCACCGGCGACTGCTTCGGCCTGAGCTTCCCAGAACTGGCGACTGCGCAGGGCGCCTGGATGCTGCCGACCACGACGCCGGTGCAGTTCGAGCCCGACGCGATGATCGGCACCGTCGAACGGCTGCTCGCGCGCCGTCCGCGCTGGATGTACCTCACGCACTTCGGCCGCATCGGCGGCAGCGAAGACGCGGTGCAGCGCCTGGGCGCGCAACTGCTCGAGGTGCTGCGCGGCGTGATCGCCCTCGGCGAGCGCGAGCGCCACCGCGCCGACCGCGCGGCGCGTCACGCGGCCCTGATGCGCGGCCAGCTCGACCTCTACCTGCAGAGCCTGCACGCGCACGGTGGCACGCTGTCGCGCGACGCCCTCGGCCAGCTGCTCGCGCTCGACCTCGAGGTCAACGCGCAGGGCATGGCGATCTGGCTCGATCGCTAGCGGCACGGCCCGACCGCGCGCCGCCGGCATCGCCAGCGAACCCCTTGAGCCTCGAGGCGTTTGTCGTCTCGACCGGCGCCGTGGCGCTGGGCGAGATCGGAGACAAGACGCAGCTGCTGGCGCTGCTGCTGGCGGCGCGCTTCCGCCGCCCGCTGCCGATCATCGCCGGCATCGTCGTTGCCACGCTGCTCAATCACACCGGGGCCGCGGCGCTCGGCGCGTGGCTGGCGCACGCGCTCGATCCGCAGTGGCTGCGCTGGGGGCTGGGGCTGTCGTTCGTCGCCGTCGCGCTGTGGATGCTGGTGCCCGACAAGGCCGAGCAGGGGCCGACGCGCACGATCGGCCATCTGGGCGTGTTCGGCCTCACCGCCGTCAGCTTCTTCCTGGCCGAGATGGGCGACAAGACGCAGATCGCGACGGCGATGCTCGCCGCGCGCTACCAAGCGCTGGTGCCGGTGATCGCCGGAACCACGCTCGGCATGCTGCTGGCCGACGTGCCCGCCGTGCTGCTGGGTGAACGCGCCGTGAGGTTGCTGCCGGCGGCCTGGGTGCACCGCATCGCGGCGGCCGTGTTCGCCGCGATCGGCGTGGCGATGCTGCTGGGCGTCGGCGCGTAGCTGCAAGGCTGTGCTGCGGGCCCAGGTTCCGGGGCTGATGGAAAATGCGCCGATGCGAATCCTCCACACCATGCTGCGCGTCGGCGACCTGCAGCGCTCGATCCGCTTCTACACCGAGGTGCTCGGCATGACGCTGCTGCGCACCACCGAGCGGCCCGAGCAGAAGTACGACCTCGCTTTCGTCGGTTACGGCCGCAACCCCGAGCACGCCGAGATCGAGCTCACCTACAACCACGGTGTGGCGGCGTACGAGCTCGGCACGGCGTTCGGCCATATCGCCATCGGCGTGGTCGACGTGGCAGCCACCTGCACCGCCGTGCGCGCCAAGGCGGCGGCGCTGGGCGGCGCGATCACGCGCGAACCGGGGCCGGTCCAGGGCGGCACCACGATGATCGCCTTCATCACCGACCCCGACGGCTACAAGATCGAACTCATCGAGCGCCGCGACTGACGCGGCAAAGGCGCACCGATGTACCTGCCCAAGCACTTCGAACAGAACGACGCCGCGGCGCTGGCCGCGCTCATGCGCGCCCACCCGCTGGCGACGCTGGTGACGGTGACGAACGGCGCCCTGAGCGCCGACCACCTGCCGCTCCAGTACGACGCGAGCACGCGCACGCTGCGCGGCCATGTCGCGCGCGCCAATCCGCTGTGGCGCGACGCCGCCGGCACGGCCGTGCTGGCCCTATTCCACGGCCCGCAGGGCTACGTGTCGCCGAACTGGTACCCGAGCAAGGCCGAGCACCACAAGGCCGTGCCGACTTGGAACTACGCCGTCGTGCATGCGCACGGCCGGCTGCGCGCGGTGGACGACGCGGCCTGGGTGCACGCGCTCGTGAGCGAACTCACCGCGCGCCACGAAGCCGGGCGCACGCCGCCCTGGCAGGTTGCCGACGCGCCCGCGGACTACCTGCAGCAGATGCTCGGCGCCATCGTCGGCATCGAGATCACGATCGAGCGCCTGGTCGGCAAGTGGAAACTCAGCCAGAACCGCAGCGAGGCCGATCGGCTCGGTGCGGCCGCGGGCGTCGACGACGCCGCGCTGGCGGCGCTGATGAAGGGCGCGTGAGGTCGGCGACGACACACGCCGCCGTCGCCCCCGCTCTCGTCCTGCGCGACCCGGCGCAGGCGCTGCAGACCTTGCGTCGCGCCTGGCGCGGCCACACCGAGCAATGGGTGTTCGGCTACGCCTCGCTCATCTGGCGCCCCGAATTCGACGCCGCCGAACGCCGTGCGGCGCTGGTGCGCGGCTGGCATCGCGCCTTGCGCATGCGCTCGCGCGTCAACCGCGGCACGCCCGAGGTGCCGGGGCTGGTGTTCGCGCTGCTGCCCGGCGGCGCCTGCCGCGGGCTGGTCTACCGCCTGCGCCCCGAGTCCGTCGACGAGGAGCTCGAACGCCTGTGGGCGCGCGAAATGCCCACCGGCGTCTACGACGCGCGACTGCTGCCCTGCCGCACGCCGCAGGGGCCGGTGGTGGCGCTCGCGTTCACGCTCGGCCGCCGCAGCGAGGCCTGTCTGCCGCGGCTCGCCGACGACGAACTGCTGCATATCCTGCGCCACTCGCGCGGCCGCTACGGCACGACGCTCGAGTACCTGCGCGAGACGGCCGCCGCGCTGCACGCGCACGGCGTGCGTGACCGCGAGGTCGAGCGGCTGATGGCCGTGGCGCGCCGGCATCGGCTGCTCTAGGGCGCCACGGCGCCGCAGGGCCGCAGGCGATCGCGCGAAACGATCAGGACCGCGCTGATTCGGCCTCGCCGCCGGCCGCGGCGGCGCGCGCCGCGGCGAGTTCGGCCGGCGTGTCGATGTCGACCAGCACGCCGCGGTCGTCGACCTCCTGGCCGTGCGCCGGATAGCGCGCGACGATGCGCCTGGCGCCTTCGTCGCCGCTGAGCGTGACGAGCTCGGAGTACAGCTCGGCGGAGAAGCCCACCGGGTGGCCGCGCCGGCCGCGGTACTGGGCGAAGGCGATCACATGCTCCTCGAGCGCGCCCGCCACGGCGAGGATCGACGCCGGCTGCACGAGCGGCATGTCACCCGGCAGGATCAGCCAGCCCGACGCGCCCGAGCGCTCCGCGACGCCGGTGGCGATGCTGGCGCCCATGCCGCGCGCCGCGTCGGCCGCGGGCAGCACGACGATGTCGTGGCGCGCGAGCTGGCGCGCGACGAGCGGTGCCAGCGCCTCGGTGGTGACGAGCACCACCGGAAGCTGCGTCTCGAGCGCATGACGCAGCGTCGTGCCGAGCACGGTCGACGCACCGAAGGGTTGCTCGAGCTTGTGCTCCTGTGCGCCGAAGCGGCTCCCCAGGCCCGCAGCCAGCACGACGATGGTGGGACGGAACCTCATGGCGCGCGTGAAACGTCTTGCTCTTGTGCCGCGTGAGCGATGATGCACCGCGACATGAACGAGGATCGCGCCGCGCCGCGACGCAGCCAATGGGAGGTCTACTTACGGCCTTTCACCTAAGGGAGAACCTGCGCCGTGCCGTTGCGGCCGGTTACGACGCGCGAGGCGCATCCCTAGAATGCAGGGATGGACATCGCCGCGCTTCGCAAGAGCTATGGCCGCGATGCGCTCGACGAAGCCCAGGCGCCGGCCACACCGCTCGAATTGTTCGAGCGCTGGCTGGCACAGGCGCTCGAAGGCCAACTGCCCGAGCCCAACGCGATGACGCTGGCCACCGTCGGCGCCGACGCGCGGCCATCGACGCGCATCGTGCTGATCAAGGGCTTGGACGCGCGCGGCATCGTCTGGTACACCAACTACGAAAGCCGCAAGGGTCAGGAACTGGCCGCCAACCCGTTCGCGGCGCTGCAATTCCACTGGGTCGAACTCGAACGCGTGGTGCGCATCGAGGGCCGCGTGCAGAAGGTCTCGGCCGAGGAGTCCGACGCCTACTACGCGTCGCGGCCGCTGGATTCGCGCCTGGGCGCCTGGGCCTCGCCGCAGAGCCGGCCGATCGGCTCGCGCGGCTGGCTGGTGGCCGAGGCCGCCAAGGCGGCGGCGCGCCACGGGCTGAATCCGCCGCGGCCGCCGCATTGGGGCGGCTACCGCCTGGTGCCCGACCGCTGGGAGTTCTGGCAGGGGCGCAAGAGCCGGCTGCACGATCGCCTGCGCTACCGGCTGCGGCCCGAGGGCGACTGGCAGCGCGAGCGGCTCGCACCCTGAGCGAGCGCGTCAGCCGGCGCCGGACCGCCGCAGCACGCGCTGCGGGAACGGGATCTCGACTCCCATGGCATCGAGCGTGCGCAGGATGGCGAGGTTGACATCGCTCCTGACGTTGCCGGTGCCGTTGACCGGGTCGGCGATCCAGAAGCCCACGGTCAGGTTCAGCCCGTCGGCAGCGAACTCGCTCAACTGCGCGCTCGGAGCCGGCGCGGCGATGACCCTCGGCACCGCGGCGGCGGCCGCCACCAATCGCGGCAGCACGGCATCGAGGTCGGTGCCGTAGGCCACCTGCACCGTGGTCGTCACCGCCACGTTCGGATCGGCGAGCGAGTAGTTCTCCACGCGCTGCGTGACCATCATCTCGTTGGGCACGATGCTCTCGCGCCCGTTGAGCGCGCGGATCATCGTGTAGCGCGTCGTGATGTCGGTGATGCGGCCCTCGAAACTGTCGACCTTGACGATGTCGCCGATGCGCATGCTGCGCTCGGCGAGGATGACGAAGCCGCTGACGTAGTTGGAAGCCAGCCGCTGCAAGCCGAAGCCGACGCCGACGCCGACCGCGCCGCCCAGCACACCGAGCGTCGTCAGATCGATGCCCGCCGCCGACAGCGAGAACATCAGCCCGAGGAACAACAGCAGCGTGCGCACCAGAGTGGCCGCCATGCGGCGGATGCTGAGGTTGTCGGTGGCGCCGCGCAGCAGTCGCGCCTCGAAGGCCGAGCTGAGCCACAGCGCGAGCACCAGCACCACCACCGAGCTCACCACGCCGTCGAGGACGTTGCGCGCAGAGATCCGCGTGTTGCCGATCTTCCAGCGGATCTCGTCCAGCTCGCCGAGCACGTACGGCAGCACGCCGGTGATCCACAGCACGGCCGCGATCCAGGCCAGCCAGGCCACGCTGCGGCCTACCGACTGCATCGGCGGCGAGTTGGGGAATGCGCGGTGCAGCACATGCACGACCAGCCTGATCACCGCCAGCGACAGCAGGATCGGCACGACCAGCCTGAATACCGCGGGCGGCAGGTCGGCGAACAGCAGCGCGCGCGCCAGCAGCGCGAGCGCCAGGGCGAGCAGCGGAAACAGCAGGCCGTCGACGATGCGCGCGCCGAACCAGACCGACGCCGTCGGCCGGCGCGCACCGCGCAAGAGCAGCCCCAGCACCCAGGCGGCCAGCAGGCAGGTGCCGAAGACGGCCAGTTCGACGAGCGCCGTCGGGCGCGCGAGCGCCTCCAGCAGTCGCTCGAAGTCCTCGGCGGTGGGCACGCGATTCATCGCCGCGTGCTCGGAGCTCGTGAACGCATGCCGCGCGCCCGCAGGGCCGTCTCACGCTCCATCAGCGCATGTCGGCGAGCACCGCCAGGTGCGCCGCCACGCTGCGCGCCAGCGAGCTGAGGTTGTAGCCGCCTTCCAGGCACGACACGATGCGCCCGCCGCTGTGGCGCTCGGCGACGGCGACGATCAGCCGCGTGATCCACTCGTAGTCGGCTTCGACCAGCCCGAGCTGGCCGAGGTCGTCCTCGCGGTGCGCGTCGAAGCCGGCGCTGACGAACATCATCTGCGGCCGGAACGCGTCGAGCGCCGGCAGCCACATCTGCTCGATCGTCTGGCGCAGCACCGCGCCGCGCGTGTACGGCGGCACCGGCACGTTGACCATGTTGGTCCCCTTGGGCACGGCGCCGCTGTACGGATAGAGCGGGTGCTGGAAGAAGCTGACCATCAGCACGCGCTCGTCGCCGGCGATGATGTCCTCGGTGCCGTTGCCGTGGTGCACGTCGAAGTCGACGATCGCCACGCGCTCGAGGCCGTGCACGTCGAGCGCGTGGCGCGCGGCGATGGCCACGTTGTTGAAGAAGCAAAAGCCCATCGCCTCGTCGCGCGTGGCGTGGTGGCCGGGCGGGCGCACGGAGCAGAAGGCGCGCTCGGCGCGGCCGCCCAGCACGTCGTCGGTGGCGGCCACCGCGGCGCCGGCGGCGCGCAGCGCGGCGTCGAGCGTGGCCGGGCAGGCCACGGTGTCGGGGTCGAGGTAGCGCGGCTCGTCGGCGGCCTTCACCTGCTCGAGCAGATCGACCAGCTTGGTCACGTAACCGGCGGTATGCGCACGCTCGACCTGCTCGAGCGTGGCCTTGGGCGCATCGCGGAACTCGAGCGCCACGTCCAACCCGGTGGCGAGCAAGTGGTCGGAGATGGCATCCAGCCGCTGCGGGCACTCGGGGTGGCCGGAGCCCATGTCGTGGCGGCGGCAGTCCGGATGACTGTAGAAGACGGTACTCATTGGCGCATCGGTACTCGGCGTTTCTAGTATGGTCCGGCGGATGGATCCGAGCCTTGCTTCGCGACTGTCCGCCCTCGCCGACCAGATTAGCACGGTCGTCGTCGGCAAGCGCCCGCACATCGAGGACTGCATCGCCTGCCTGCTCGCCGGCGGCCACCTGCTGATCGAGGACGTGCCCGGCGTCGGCAAGACGACGCTGGCACACACGCTGGCGGTGTCGCTCGGGCTGGACTTCCGCCGCGTGCAGTTCACGGCCGACCTGCTGCCGTCCGACCTGGTCGGCGTGAGCGTGTTCGAGCGCGCCCAGGACCGCTTCGTGTTCCATCCCGGGCCGGTGTTCGCGCAGGTGCTGCTGGCCGACGAGATCAACCGCGCCGGCCCCAAGACGCAGAGTGCGCTGCTCGAGGCGATGGAGGAGCACCAGGTCAGCGTCGAGAACGAGACGCGGCCGCTGCCGCACCCGTTCTTCGTCATCGCCACGCAGAACCCGAGCGACCAGATCGGCACTTACCCGCTGCCCGAGAGCCAGCTCGACCGCTTCCTGATGCGCATCACCCTCGGCTACCCCGATCGCGCCAGCGAGCGCGCGCTGCTGGCCGGCCGCGACCGGCGCGAGACGGTACGCGAACTGCGCGCGGTGATGACGCCGGCCGAGCTCGAATCGGCGCAACAGGCCGTGCTGCGCGTGCACGCCAGCGAGCCGCTGCTCGACTACCTGCAGACGCTGATCGCGGCGACGCGCTCCGGGCGCTGGTTCGCCGAGGGCCTGTCGCCGCGTGCCGGCATCGCCGTGCTGCGCGCGGCGCGTGCGCGCGCGCTGCTTGCCGGCCGCGACTACGTGGCGCCCGACGACGTGCAGGCGATCCTGCCGCAGACCATCGCGCATCGCCTCGCGCCGGCCGTCGGCGCCGGCCGCGGCGCCGTCGAGCAGGTGCGTGCGATGGTCGAAGCCACGGCCGTCACTTGACCGCCTGCGCGAGCGCCCCGCAAACGTCCGGCGTCGTCCGATCATGAACGGCGCGGCGGGAATCGCATCCGCATCGGCCGCATCAACCGCTGCGGCGGCCATCGAGCGCCGTCGCGGCGGCCTGCGCGAGCGCTTGCGCCGCTGGTGGCAAGACCGGCTGCCGCTCACCGACACCTGGGTGCTCGGCCAGCGCAACATCTACATCCTGCCCACGCGCGCCGGCCTGGCCTTCGTGCTGACGCTGGTGGTGATGCTGATCGCGGCCATCAACTATCAGCTCAGCCTGGGCTACGCGCTGACCTTCCTGCTCGCCGGCGCGGGGCTGGTGTCGATGCACCTCACGCACGGCAACCTGCGCGGGCTGACGCTGCATCTGAAGCCCGCCGCCCCGGTGTTCGCCGGCGAGCCGGCACGGCTCGAAGTCGTGATCACCAACGCCGCTCGCGCGCGCCACGGCCTTGGGCTGCGCTTCGCCTCCGCCGCCGAGGCCACCTGGAGCGACGTCGACGCCGGCGGCCAGCAGAGCACGCAGCTGGCGCTGGTGCCGGCGGCGCGCGGCTGGCATGCGGTGCCGACGCTGGTGGTGGAGACGGTGTTCCCGTTCGGCCTGTTCCGTGCCTGGACGATCTGGCGCCCGGCCGGCCGCGTGCTCGCCTGGCCGCGGCCCGAGTCGCCGGCACCGGCGCTGCCGCTGGCGGCCGCCAGCGGCGACGGCCAGCTCTCGCGCCGGCACCGCGACGGCGGCGAGTTCGACGGCGTGCGGCCCTGGCGCCGCGGCGACACGATGCGCCAGGTGGCATGGAAAAAGGTGGCGCGCGCCAACGAACTCGTGAGCCGCGAGACCACGGGCTCGGGCCGCGTCGAGCTGTGGTTGGACTGGGCCAGCACCGGCGTCGCCGACACCGAGGCGCGTCTGTCGCGCCTGGCGGCGTGGGTCGAGACTGCCGAGCGCGCCGGCCTGGCCAGCGGCCTGCGCCTGCCCGGTGCCGAACTGGTGCCCGGCAGCGGCGAGGCGCATCGCCGCGCCGCGCTCGATCGCCTCGCCACCTGGGTGGCGCGATGAACGGCGGCGCGAACGGCAGCCCGAACAGCGGCCCGAACGGCCGCGGGAACCGACCGCGCCGGCCCGGCGCGCGTGCCCTCGCCGCGCGCGTCGCGCACCTGCCGCGCGAGGCGCGCGACACGCTGTTCCTGCTCGTCGTCATCGCCGTCACCATCGCGCCGCACCTGCTGCAACTGCCGGCCTGGTGCGGCGTGATGGCGGTGGCCGTGCTCGCCTGGCGCGCGCGGCTGGCGATGACCGGCGGCGCGCTGCCCGGACGCTGGACCGTGACGGCATTGCTCGTGCTGGCCGCTGCGCTCACGCTGTGGGGCGAGCGCACCATCCTCGGCAAGGAGGCCGGCGTCACGATGCTGGTCGTGCTGATGGCGCTCAAGACGCTCGAACTGCGCGCGCGGCGCGATGCGCTGGTCGTGTTCTTCCTCGGCTTCTTCCTCGTGCTCACGCACTTCCTGTATTCGCAATCGCTGGCCATCGGAGCGTGGATGCTGCTGGCGCTGTGGGGGCTGCTCACCGCGCTCGTGCTCGCGCACATGCCGGTCGGCCGGCCGCCGCTGGCGCGTGCCGGCGCGGTGGCGCTGCGGGCGACGGCGCTCGGCGTGCCGCTGATGGCGGTGCTGTTCCTGCTCTTTCCGCGCATCGGTCCGCTGTGGGGCCTGCCGCAGGACGCCGGCGGGCGCACCGGCCTGTCGGGTTCGCTGCGGCTGGGCGGTGTGGCCGAGGTGGCCAACGACGACACAGTGGCGTTGCGCATCCGTTTCGACGGCGCACGGCCGCGGCCCGACCAGCTGT
Organism: Burkholderiales bacterium; assembly: GCA_028869005.1. Lineage (GTDB taxonomy): Bacteria > Pseudomonadota > Gammaproteobacteria > Burkholderiales > Burkholderiaceae_C > Rubrivivax. Next base: position 24,156 of record JAGWTJ010000002.1, read on the forward strand.
ACTTCCGCGGCCCGGTGCTGTCTACCTTCGACGGCCGCGAGTGGACGCGCCTCGTGCCCACGGTGCCGGCCGCTCAGCGTCCGCGCGCCGAGCTGCGACTCGTCGGCGGCCCGCTCGCCTACGAGATGGTGATCGAGCCGAGCCGTCTCGCGCTGCTGCCCCTGCTCGAACTCACGCCCGACCGGCCCGACGCGGCGCCGGCGGCTCCCGGTTGGCTGTTCACGTTGCGCCCCGATCTGCAGTGGCAGACCGACCGACCGGTCGACGAGCGGCTGCGCATCCGCGCCCAGGCCTGGCCCGAGTTCCGCCAGGGTCCGGCCGCCGCGGTGCCCGGCCTGCGCGACCTCGTGCAACTGCCCGCAGGCAGCAATCCGCGCACGCGCGCCTGGGCGGCGGCGCTGCGCGCCGATCCGGCGCTCGCGCACGCCGATGCACGCGCGCTCGCCGCCGCGGTGCTGCGCCACATCGGCAGCGCCGGCTTCACCTACACGCTCGAGCCGGGCGCCTACGGCGCCGACGCGATCGACGAGTTCTGGTTCGACCGCAAGCTCGGCTTCTGCGAACACTTCGCCAGCGCCTTCGTCGTCGTGATGCGGGCGCTGGACGTCCCGGCACGCATCGTCACCGGCTACCAGGGCGCCGACCCCGAGGTGCAGGACGGCTGGTTCGTCGTGCGCCAGTCCAACGCGCATGCCTGGGCCGAGTACTGGCAGCCTGGAACGGGCTGGGTGCGCGCCGACCCGACGGCCGCCGTCGCCCCCGGCCGCGTGCAGGCCGGACGCAGCCTGCGGCCGCCGGCCGGCGTGGTGGCCGGGACGCTGAACCGGATCGATCCGGACATCGCGCGCCGGCTCCGCGCCGCCTGGGAGACGGTGAACAACCGCTGGAATCTATGGGTGCTGAACTATTCGCGCGGCCGGCAGTTCGAGCTGCTGCGCTGGCTCGGCGTCGAGCGCCCGGATGGGCAGACGCTCGTCTCCACGCTGGTCGGCCTGCTCGGCGTCGCCGCCCTCGCGGCCGCCGGCTGGGCCTGGTGGGACCGCCGCCGACGCGATCCCTGGCAGCGCCTGCAGCAGCGCGTGCAGCAGCGGCTGGCCGCGCTGGGCGTGAGCGTCGCTGCCCACGAGCCACCGCACACGCGCGCCGCCCACGTGCGAGCCGCGCTCGGCGGCGCCGGACAGGCGCTGGCCGCTCACCTGGACGCGCTGGCCCGGGCACGCTACAGCGGGCAGCGACTGGACCGACACCGCTGGTGGCGCGAGTTCCGTTCTTTGTCCACCGCGGCGCGTTGATACCCCGCCCCGGCGGTCGGTGCCCCGGCGGCCGTCGGCACAGTGCGGCCGCGGATAATCGAAGCCATGCGAGGCACGATGAGTCGCAAGCAAGGCCGGCGGCCGGCGTTGCGAGCCGCCGCGCTGGCGCTGGGGACCTGGGCGGCGCTGAGCGAAAGCGCCGCCGCAATGGCCGCGCCGTCGCACGCCGGAGCCTCCTCACGCACCCCCGCGCCGGCCACGCATCGGGCCGCCCACCCGACCTCCAGCCCGTCGTTCACGCGCGCGCAGCGCGCGGCGTTCGGCGCCTTCGCGGTCGACTTCGCCGCGCGCGAGGGCGTTCCCGTGGACTGGGTGCTCGCCCAACTCGGCAAGGCGCACCACGTGGCGGCGGTGCGCCGCCTCGTGATGCCGCCGCCGACCGGGCAGCCGAAGAACTGGCAGGCCTACCGCGAGCGCTTCGTCGAGCCTCAGCGAATCGGCGCGGGGCTCGCGTTCTGGCGCGACCATGAGGCCTGGCTGCAGCGCGCCGAGGCCGAGTACGGCGTACCGCCGCAGATCGTCGTGGCCATCGTCGGCGTGGAGACGTTCTACGGCCGTATCGCCGGCAACTTCCGCGTGCTGGACGCGCTCACGACCCTGACTTTCGACTTCCCACCGGGCCGCAAGGACCGCAGCGCGTTCTACCGCAGCGAGCTCGAGAGCTTCCTGCTGTGGTGTCGCCGCGAGTCGCTCGACCCGACCGAGCCGCGCGGCTCCTACGCCGGGGCGATCGGGCTGCCGCAGTTCATGCCGGGCAGCCTGGCGCGCTACGGCGTCGACTTCGACGGCGACGGCCACGTGGACCTGCGCCGCAGCGCCGCCGACGCCATCGGCAGCGTCGCCAACTACCTCGGTCAATTCGGCTGGCAACGCGACATGCCGGCGACCTTCGACGTCGAGCCGCCGACCGCAGACGACGAGCGCGCAGCGCTGCTGGCGCCCGACATCGTGCCCAGCTTCAGCGCCGCCCAGATGACCGAACGCGGGGCCAGGCTGTCGCCGGCGGGCCTCGCCCACGTCGGGCCGCTGGCGCTGGTGGCGCTGGAAAACGGCGGCGGCAAGCCGAGCTACTTCGCCGGCAGCGCCAACTTCTACGTCATCACGCGCTACAACTGGTCGAGCTATTACGCGATGGCCGTGATCGCGCTGGCCGAGGCGCTCGCGGCAGCCCGATGACTTCGGCGGTAGCGCCGCCGACGCGCATCGCGTCAACCGACGGTCGCCCATGCACGTTGAGGCACGAAGCTCGGTGAATACCGTGACTGCTCGTGCGACTCGGAGCTCCTCGAGTCCAACGTTGCCCCCTCCACATCATGAAGACCCTCGTTTCCTCGCTGGTGCTCGCCACCGCCTCCGCTTTCGCCTTCGCCCAGGCGCCGGCGCCCGCCGCCCCGGCCACCCCGCCCGCCGCCGCCGCGGCACCCGCCGCCAAGGCCGATCAGAAGGCCGAAAAGAAGGCCGCCAAGAAGGCCCATCGCAAGGCCAAGCACGCGAAGAAGGCCGCCTCGGCGGCGTCCTGAGCAGGCCGGACCGGGGTGGGTCAGGCTGGCCCGCTTTCCGGTGGCACGCGGTTCGCCCGAACCGAACGAGCCGGATGGCTGAACGTCCGGGTCAGGAAGTCGGGCGCAACGCAAGAAAGGCCGGCGCAAGCCGGCCTTTCTTGCGTCCAGGCTGGCCGTTCGACAGGTCAGTTGGGTGGACGCGCCAGCGGCACCGGCTCGTCGACGGCGGGAAGCCGATGTGTCCAGTAGCGGCGATCGGCCTCGCGCGTGCACGACGCGCTGCCTTCGGCTGACCAGGTCCAGGCGCCGCAGCGGTCGCTGCGCACGACGGCGATGCCGCGCGCGGCGTAGCGCGCCATGATGTCGGGCGCCGGGTGGCCGAAGCGGCTGCGGTAGGCCGCCTGCACGAGCGCCAGGCGCGGCCCGACGGCGTCGAGGAAGCCGCCGCTCGACGAGGTGCGGCTGCCGTGGTGCGGCACCAGCAGCACCTCGCTGGCGAGCGCGCTTTCGCGCTCGCGCAGTGCTGCCTCCTGCGCCGCCTCGATGTCGCCGGTGAGCAGCACGCTGCGCGCGCCGGCGCTCACCCGCAGCACGCAACTCATCGCGTTGGGCTTGCGGGCGCCACCGTCGGCGCCGTAGTCGGCCGGCAGCGGGTGCAGCATCTCGAAGTCCACGCCGTCCCATCGCCAACGTTGACCCTGCCGGCAGCGCTCCTGCGCGATGCCGCGCTCGGCGGCCAGGGCCCGCAGCGGATGCTCGTCGGCGAGCGAGCTCGAGAGCCGGCGCACCGGCAGTGCCGCCATCAGCGACGCGGCACCGCCGACATGGTCGGTGTCGCGATGGCTCAGCACGAGCAGATCGACAGCGCGCTCGCCTCGTGCGCGCAGCAGCGGCACGAGCACGCGCGAGCCGGCGTCGGCGTCCGCCGAGTACTGTGGCCCGGTGTCGTAGACGAGCAGGTGCGTTCGCGTGCGCAACAGCACCGAGGTGCCCTGCCCGATGTCCACGGCGACCAGCTCGAAGCGGCCGTCGGCCGGCCGCGCGACGAACGGCAGCAGCAGCGGCAGCATGAGCGGCAGCGCCAGCGCGCGCAGCCGCCAAGGCAGCGGCATCACCGCCAGTGCGCCGCCGACGAGGCCCGCCGCCACCGCCCAGGCCGGCGCCGCAGCCGCCGTCCAGACCGCGAACGGCAGCCCGACGAGCGCGCTGAGGTAGGCGAGCAGCGCCTGCACGCACCAGGCGGCCGGCGCCCACAGCCAGGGCCAGGCCAGCCCGAGCAGCGCCAGCGGCGTGATGACCAGCGTGACGAGCGGTATCGCCACCACGTTGGCCGCGAAGCCCACCACCGAGATCTGCTGGAAGAACAGCATCGTCAGCGGCGTCAGACCGATCGTCGCCACCGCCTGCTCGCGCAGGCCCGAGCGCAGCGCCGCAGCGATGCGCGAGCGTCGCCCCGCGGCCGGCGCGGCACGATCGGGCGACGAGGCGGCAAGCAGCGCGACGGCGACGAACGACAGCCAGAACCCCGGCTGCATCAGCGCCCAGGGATCGAGCGCGACGACGATGGCGCCGGCCACCAGCAGCACGAGGTGCAGCGGCCAGCGCAGCCCGCCGCTGCGCAGCACGACGACCGCCGCCAGCATCCACACGGTGCGCTGCGCCGGCACGCCCCAGCCGGCGAAGAGCGCATAGCCTGCAGCCACCGCCAGCCCGCCCCAGCGTCCGGCCGCACGTGCCGGCAGCATGAGCGCCAGGCGTTCGCTGCGCCGCCACAGCGCGCCGATCGCGCCGGCGGCGAGCCAGGCGAGCATCGTCACGTGCAGGCCCGAGATGCTCATCAGGTGCGCCACGCCACTCAGGCGGAACAGCTCCCAGCCGTCGCGATCGATCGCGCCCTGGTCGCCGAGCGCCAGCGCCGCCAGCGCGCCGGCCGCCACGGGATCGGCGACGCGGCGCTCGATGGTCTCGCGTGCCGCCTGCCTGGCGCGCTCGATGGGCGCGCCGGCCGCTTCGTCGAGCTTGACGGCCGCTTGCGCGGCGCGCGAGCGCACCACGCCCGAAGCGCCGATGCCTCGCTCGAAATACCACAGCTCGAGGTCGAAGCCATGCGGATTGGCGCTGCCGTGCGGCTGGCGCAGGCGCAGCGGCAGCCGCCAGCGCTGGCCGGCGCGCAAGGCCTCGCCGGGGCCGAGCAGCAGCGCCTCGTCTGCGGCGCCGCGATACCAGCCGAGCGCGAGGCGCTGCGGCACTGACACCGGCTTGTCGCCATGCCGCGCGCTCTCGACTTCGAAGATGAAGTGAGTGCCGAGCTGGCCGGGTCGCGGCATCTCGACGATGAGACCGGTGACTTCCAGATCCTCGCCCTCGAGCGCCGCAGGCAGCGCGTCGGCCAGGCGCAGCGCAGCTCGTTCCGACGTCATGGCGAACGACAGCGCCAGCGCCGCCAGCGTGGCGCCGGCGAGCGCGAGCCGTGGCGCGCGGCCGTGCACGAACCAGGCGAGCACCGCCAGCACGACGGCCGCCGCGCCCACGCCGCGCACCCCTCCTGCAGCCCACAGCTCGGGCTGCTGCATCTGCAGCGCCGTGCCCGCCAGCAGCCCTGCCGCCGGGCCGGCCACCCACCACAGCGACGCGACACGGCTCGCCCTCCCCATGCCGGGGCAGTCTAGGCCTGCGGTGTACGATGAGCGATCGCCCCGTCATGGGCCCCCATCGGTGGGCGCAGCAAGCGATCCCACCTGCATCCGCCATGAGCATCGACGAACGTCTCGCATCGCTGGGCATCACGCTGCCCGTGCCGGCCACGCCGGCGGCCGCCTATGTGCCCTTCGTGCGCACCGGCAATCTCGTCTTCCTGTCGGGCCACATCGCGAGGAAGGACGGCAAGCCCTGGGTCGGGCAGCTCGGCGCTGCGCTCGGCACGGCCGACGGCCAGGCCGCCGCGCGCGCCGTGTGCATCGAGCTGCTGGGCACGCTCAAGGCCGCGCTGGACGGCGACCTCGCTCGCGTGGTGCGCATCGTCAAGGTGATGAGCCTCGTCAACAGCGTGCCCAGCTTCACCGAACAGCATCTGGTGACCAACGGCTGCAGCGAACTGCTCGTCGAGGTCTTCGGTCCCGAGATCGGCTCGCATGCGCGCAGCGCCTTCGGCGTGGCGCAGATCCCACTCGGCGCCTGCGTCGAGATCGAGCTGATCGCCGAGGTCCGATGAGCGGCTGGCGCGACGGGCGCCGGCCCTTTGCCGCCATCGCGCTGCTCAGCCTGGCCGCGGTGGCCGTGGCGCTGTACACGCAGCACGGCCTGGGCATGCTGCCCTGCCCGTGGTGCGTTCTGCAGCGGCTGATCTTCGTCGTCATCGCCATCGTCGTGCTGCCGGCGGCGCTCGTGCCGCGGCCGCTCGTGCGCCGGGCCGGTGCGCTGCTCGCGGCGCTGCTCGCGGCGGCCGGCATCGCCGCGGTGCTGTACCAGCACTTCGTCGCCGCAGCGAGCGCGAGCTGCAACCTGACGCTGGCCGATCGCATCATGAATGCCACCGGGCTGGACGAAGCGCTGCCCGGCGTGTTCGCGCCCTGGGCCAGTTGCGCCGACGCCGCGGTGCGGCTGTTCGGCGTGCCCTACGAGTTCTACAGCCTGGCGCTGTTCGCGCTGATCGGGCTCGCCTCGCTGTGGCTGCTGCGCGGGCGCGGGCGCTGACGCAACAGCGGCAAGTGTTGCGGCGGCAGCGACATGTGCCGCCGCCGCAGCGTCAGCGCAGACCGGCGTTGATCTTGGCTAGCGCCTCGGCACCCGGACACAACTCGGCTTCGGCCAGCGCGTTCAGCGCCCGGGGGACGGTGTTGAGGTGCTGGTGCAGGTCACCTGCGGCCGGATCGACGTAGAGCAGCCCAGTCGCCAGTTCGCCACGGGCGTACATCTGCTGCACCAGGGTGAGCGCAGCGACGCGGTCGGTGGCATCGTATCCGGCGTGCAGCTTGCGCAGCCGCATCACGCTGCCGTCGCGCTGCGGCAGCTCGAGCACCTCGCCGGGCTCGGGCTCGGCCTTGACCTCGGGCGCGAGCTCGATGAAGTCGATGCGACTCACCGCCTCGTTGTGCTCGCGCACGTAGTCGTAGCTGCGCGTGCTGCCCGGGTGGTTGTTGAAGGCCACGCAGGGGCTGATGACGTCGAGCAGCGCCGCGCCGCCGTGATTGATGGCGCCCTTGATGAGCGGCACGAGCTGCCCCTTGTCGCCCGAGAAGCCGCGCCCGACGTAGGTGGCGCCCAGCTGCAGGCCGAGGCCGACCAGGTCGATCGCGTTGTCGGTGTTGACGACGCCCTTCTTGCTCTTGCTGCCGCGGTCGGCGGTGGCGCTGAACTGGCCCTTGGTCAGGCCGTAGACGCCGTTGTTCTCGACGATGTAGATCATGCGCACGCCGCGGCGCAGCGAGTGCGCGAACTGGCCGAGACCGATCGAGGCCGAATCGCCGTCGCCGCTCACGCCCAGGTACAGCAGCTCGCGGTTGGCCAGCGCGGCGCCGGTGAGCACGCTCGGCATGCGGCCGTGCACGCTGTTGAAGCCGTGGCTGGCGCCGAGGAAGTAGTCGGGCGTCTTGCTCGAGCAGCCGATGCCCGAGAGCTTGGCCACGCGATGCGGCTCGATGTCGAGCTCCCAGCAGGCCTGCACGATGGCCGCGCTGATGCTGTCGTGGCCGCAGCCGGCGCACAGCGTGCTGACCTTGCCCTCGTAGTCGCGCCGCGTGTAGCCGACCTGGTTGCGCTCGAGCGTCGGGTGGTGCAGCCGGGGTTTGGCGATGTAGGTCACTTGACCTTCTCCTGGCGATGCGTGCGCGGTGCCACCGCCAGCGCGTGCACCTGCTTGGTGATGGCCTGGGTGATGAAGCGCGCGGTGATCGGCGTGCCGTCGAAGTGCAGGATCGGCACCAGGCGCAGCGGGTCGAACTCGAGCTCGTTGACGAGCAGCGTGCGCATCTGCGCGTCGCGGTTCTGCTCGACGACGAAGACATGGTCGTGCGACTCGACGAACTCGGCCACGCTGGGCGGGAACGGGAAGGCGCGCAGCCGCATCGCGTCGAGGTGGATGCCATCTTCCGCCAGCGCCTCGAGCGCCTCGTCCATCGCCGCGCTGGTGCTGCCGAAGTAGACGACGCCCAGGCGCGTCTTGCGCGCCGCCGCGCGCACCTGCGGCGCCGGCACCAGCGTCGCCGCGGTCTGGAACTTCTTCAGCAGGCGCTCGACGTTGTAGACGTAGTCGGGCCCGGCCTCGCTGTAGCGCGCGTAGGGGTCGCGCGTCGTGCCGCGCGTGAAGTAGCTGCCCTTGGTCGGGTGGGTGCCGGGCAGCGTGCGCCACGGGATGCCGTCGCCGTCGACGTCCTTGTAGCGGCCGAAGTCCTTGCCGGCTTCCAGCTCGGCGGCGCTCATGACCTTGCCGCGGTCGTAGCGGCGGCCCTCGTCCCAGGCAAAGGGCGCGGTGAGGCGCTGGTTCATGCCGATGTCCAGGTCGGTCATCACGAACACCGGCGTCTGCAGCCGGTCGGCCAGATCGAGCGCGGTCGCCGCGAACTCGAAGCACTCGTTCGGGTCCTCGGGCAGCAGCATCACGTGCTTGGTGTCGCCGTGGCTGGCGTAGGCGCTGCTCACGAGATCGGCCTGTTGCGTGCGCGTGGGCATGCCGGTGCTCGGGCCGCCGCGCTGCACGTCGATGATGGTCACCGGGATCTCGGCGAAATAGGCCAGGCCGATGAACTCGGTCATCAGGCTCACGCCGGGGCCCGAGGTGGCGGTGAAGGCGCGCGCGCCGTTCCAGCCGGCACCGACCACCATGCCGATCGAGGCGATCTCGTCCTCGGCCTGCACGATGGCGTAGCGGGCCTCGCCGGTGGCCGGGTCGTGGCGCAGCTTCTTGCAGTAAGAGGCGTAGGCCTCGGCCACCGACGAACTCGGCGTGATCGGGTACCAGGCGCAGACCGTGGCGCCGCCGTACACGCAGCCGAGCGCCGCCGCGCTGTTGCCGTCGACGAAGATACGCTCGCCCACCGCGTCGGCGCGGCGCACGCGCAGGCCGACGCCCTGGTGCTTGGGCGGCGAGAGATGCTCGCGCGCGAAGCTCGCGCCCGACTGCAGCGCACGGATGTTGCTCTCGAGCAGCCGCTCCTTGCCGCGGTACTGCTCGGCGAGCAGCTTCTCGACGACGGCCGTGTCGACGCTGGTCAGCACGGCGAGCGCGCCCAGCACCATGATGTTCTTGAACAGCGTGCGCTGGCGCGGGTCCTCGTAGGTGGCGTTGCAGATCGCGGTCACCGGCATGCCGATCACCGTGATGTCGCTGCGGAACGCCGAGGCCGGCATCGGACGCGTGCTGTCGTAGAAAAGGTAGCCGCCCGACTCGATCTCGGCCACGTCCTGGGTCCAGGTCTGCGGGTTCATCGCCACCATCATGTCGACGCCGCCGCGCCGCCCGAGCCAGCCGCGCTCGCTCACGCGCACCTCGTACCAGGTGGGCAGGCCCTGGATGTTGCTCGGGAAGATGTTGCGCGGGCTCACCGGCACGCCCATGCGCAGGATGCTCTTGGCATACAGCTCGTTGGCGCTGGCCGAGCCCGAGCCGTTGACGTTGGCGAACTTGACGACGAAGTCGTTGACCGCCTCGATGCGCTTGATGGTCATGCGGGAACCCCCTGCGGCTTGGGCGCGGGGCTGCGGTCGCGACTGGCCGGGCCCGCCTTGGCGGTAATGAAGGTGAACTTCTGCATGTCCCAGGCGCCGGTCGGGCAGCGCTCGGCGCACAGGCCGCAGTGCAGGCACACGTCCTCGTCCTTGACCATCACACGGGTCGTCTTGAGCGCGCCGCTCACGTACAGCGCCTGCTCGCGGTTGGCGGCCGGCGCCTTGAGCCGCCCGCGCAGGTCGTCCTCGTCGCCGTTGGCGGTGAACGTGATGCAGTCCATCGGGCAGATGTCGACGCAGGCGTCGCACTCGATGCACAGCTTGTCGGTGAACACCGTCTGCACATCGCAGTTCAGGCAGCGCTCGGCTTCCTTGAAGGCCGTCTCGAGATCGAAGCCGAGTTCGACTTCGATCTTCATGCTCGCCAGCGTCTTCTTCTTGTCCGCCCACGGCACCTTGAAGCGCGCGTCCTCGGTCGGCGCGTTGTCGTAGCTCCACTCGTGGATGCCCATCTTCTGCGACACCAGGTTGACATGCGGCGGCGGACGCCGACGCAGGCTCTCGCCATGGCAGAAGCGGTCGATCGACACCGCCGCCTCGTGGCCCTGCGCGACCGCGGTGATGATGTTCTTCGGCCCGAACGCCGCGTCGCCGCCGAAGAAGACCCTGGGCAGGCTGGCCTGGAGCGTCACCGCATCGAGCACCGGCATGCCCTTTGGGTCGAACTCGATGCCGGCGTCGCGCTCGATCCACGGGAAGGCGTTCTCCTGGCCGACCGCCACCAGCACCTCGTCGCACTCGAAGACCACGTCGGGCTCGCCGGTCGGCACCAGCGTGCGCCGGCCCTTGTCGTCGTAGACCGACTTCACGAGTTCGAAGCTCATGCCGACCAGCCTGTCGCCTTCGTGCAGGAAGGCCTTCGGGCTGTGGCAGGCGAAGATCGGAATGCCCTCGTGCTCGGCGTCCTCCTTCTCCCAGGGCGAGGCCTTCATGTCCTCGTAGGTGCTGCGCACGACGACCTTCACGTCGTCGGCGCCCAGGCGGCGTGCGCTGCGGCAGCAGTCCATCGCGGTGTTGCCGCCGCCGAGCACGATGACGCGCTTGCCGACCTGCTTGACATGGCCGAAGTAGACCGAGGCCAGCCAGTCGATGCCGATGCGGATCTGAGCGGCGGCCTCGGCGCGGCCGGTGAGCTGCAAGTCGCGGCCGCGCGGCGCGCCGCTGCCGACGAACACCGCATCCCAGTCCTCGGCCAGCAGCACCTTCATCGAGTCGATGCGCTCGCCGGCGCGGAAATCGACGCCGAGGCGGAAGATCCAGTCGACCTCCTCGTCGATCACCTCCTCGGGCAGCCGGAAACGCGGCACCTGGGTGCGCATGAAGCCGCCGGCCTTCTTCTCGGCGTCGAACACGGTCACCGCGTAGCCCTGCGTCGCCAGGTCGCGCGCCACGGTGAGCGACGCCGGGCCGGCGCCGACGCAGGCCACCTTCCTGCCGTTGCGCTGGCTCCTGGGCGGCGGCACCGGCATCATGGCGCGCACGTCGCCGCTCTTGTGGTCGGCGGCGACGCGCTTCAAGCGGCAGATCGCCACCGGCTCGGGCCGCTCGAGGTTCTTGTCCTCGACGCGGCCGCGCCGGCAGGCCGGCTCGCACGGGCGGTCGCAGGTGCGGCCGAGGATGCCGGGAAAGACATTGCTCACCCAGTTGACCATGTAGGCCTGGTCGTAGCGGCCCTGCGCGATCAGCCGGATGTACTCGGGCACGGGGGTGTGCGACGGGCACGCCCACTGGCAGTCGACGACCCTGTGGAAATAGGCCGGGTCGTTCACGTTGGTGGGCTGCACTGCTGATCTCCTTGCGTCCCGCTGCGTCGCGGCGGGTCGGAGTGCGGCCGACCCGGCTCGATGCGGCGCGCAGTCTAGCGCGCTGCCCGAGCAGGTGCCGCGCGGCCGCCCAACACCCGCACGCCATCAAGGCGTCACGCGCAGCACCTTCGTGAAACCGGCCACCCGGTGCCCCTTGCGCGCGCGGCGCGCCACAAACGCGGCGAGCGCGGCGCCCTTCAATTCCTCATCCTTCGACTTGCCGCCGCGCCCGCTGCCGTGCACGCGCAGGCTCTGGCCGCAACTGGCCACCGACACCAGCGGCGCGGCCGCGTCGACGCTCATCAGCGTCAGGCCGCGCCCGCCGTTGGATTGCAGCTTCAACTCGTCGAGGGCGAACACCAGCAGCCGCCCGTCCAGCGCCAGGCACGCCACCTGCGCGTGACCGGCGGCGACGATGGCCGGCGGCAGCAGGTGCTCGCCCGCCTCCAGCGTGACGAAAGCCTTGCCGCCGCGGTTGCGCCCGTGCAGGTCGCCGGCGCGCGCCAGCAGGCCCAGGCCTGCGGTGTGCGCCAGCAGCAGCGTGGTACCGGCGTCGCCGGCGAAGTAGTGCACCGGCTGGGTGCCCGACTCGAGGTCGACGAGCGTCGTGATCGGCTGGCCGTCGCCGCGGCCGCCGGGCAGCGCCGACACCGCGACGCTGTAGACGCGGCCGTTGCTGCCGAACACGACCAGCGTGTCGACGCTGCGGCACGCGAAGCTGCCGTACAGCGCGTCGCCGGGCTTGAACTGCAGCGCCGCGACGTCGATCTCGTGCCCCTTCAAGGCGCGCACCCAGCCCTTCATGCTCGCCACCACCGTGACCGGTTCGTCGACGACCTTGATCTCGGCCACCGAGCGCCTTTCCTCCTGCACCAGCGTGCGCCGCACATCGCCGAACAGCTTCGCGTCGGCCTCGATCTCGCGCGTCACGGTGCGCCTGAGCGCGGCCGGGCTGCCGAGAATGTCGTCGAGCTTGTCCTTGTCGGCGCGCAGTTGCGCCAGCTCCTGCTCGATGCGGAGGGCTTCGAGCCGCGCCAGTTGCCGCAGCCGGATCTCGAGGATGTCCTCGGCCTGGCGCTCGCTCAGCGCAAACCGCGCCCTCAGCGCCGGCCCGGGTTCGTCGCTCGCGCGGATGATGCGGATCACCTCGTCGATGTGCAGCAGCACGAGCTGGCGGCCCTCGAGCACGTGGATGCGGTCCTGCACCTTGACCAGACGATGGCGCGTGCGCCGCTCGACGGTGGCGAGGCGGAAGTCGAGCCACTCGCGCAGGATGGTGCGCAGGCCCTTGGCCATCGGCCGGCCGTCGCGCCCCACCATCGTGAGGTTGAGCGGCACGCTGCTCTCGAGGCTGGTGTGGGCCAGCAGCGTGGTGATCAGCTCCGCCTGCTCGATGGTGCGGCTGCGCGGCTCGAACACCAGGCGCACCGGGGCGTCCTTGCTGCTCTCGTCGCGCACCGCGTCGAGCACCGCGAGCACGCCCTGCTTGAGCTGCACCTGCTCCTGCGTGAGCGCCTTCTTGCCGGTCCGGACCTTGGGGTTGGTGAGCTCCTCGACCTCTTCCAGCACCTTCGCCGCGCTGGCCAGCGGCGGCAACTCGGTGACGACGAGCTGCCACTGCCCGCGTGCCAGTTCCTCGATGCGCCAGCGCGCCCGCACCTTGAGGCTGCCGCGGCCGCTGCGATAGGCCTCGTGGATGTCGGCCGCGGCGCTGATGATCTGGCCTCCGCCGGGGAAGTCGGGCGCCGGCACGAGTGCGAACAGCTCTTCGTCCGAGAGCCCGTCGTTCTTCAGCAGCGCCACCGCAGCCGCCGCCACTTCGCGCAGGTTGTGGCTCGGCACCTCGGTGGCCAGGCCCACCGCGATGCCCGAGGCGCCGTTGAGCAGCACGAAGGGCAGCCGTGCCGGTAGCTGCCTGGGCTCCTCGGTGCTGCCGTCGTAGTTGGGCTGGAAGTCGACCGTGCCCTCGTCGAGTTCGTCGAGCAGCAGGCGCGCGATCGGCGCCAGGCGCGCCTCGGTGTAGCGCATCGCCGCCGCGCCATCGCCGTCGCGGCTGCCGAAGTTGCCCTGGCCGTCGACGAGCGGATAGCGCTGGCTGAAGCCCTGCGCCATGCGCACCAGCGCGTCGTAGGCGGCGGTGTCGCCATGCGGGTGGTAGCGGCCCAGCACGTCGCCCACCACACGCGCACTCTTGACCGGCCTGGCGCCCGACGCCGCATTCGTGCCGCCGTACGACAGGCCCATGCGGTGCATCGAGTACAGGATGCGCCGCTGCACCGGCTTGGCGCCGTCGCAGACGTCGGGCAGCGCGCGGCCCTTGACGACGGAAAGCGCGTATTCGAGGTAGGCGCGCTGGGCGTAGTCGGCCAGCGGCAGCGTATCGGCGGGATCGGCCGGCGCAGCCGGCGGCGGATCGAAGAGGTCGGGCATGCGGGGCAAGAAGATCACTGCGCCGGAGGCGGCGTGCGGACCCGGCGCGCACGGCGCGCCCGGCATCGAGGACAAGAGTGCAATTCTCCTTCAGCGGCTCCGCGACTCCGCTGCTTCGCTACCCCAGCAGCGCCTGCAGCGCCCGTCCGAGCGAGCCGGGCGCGGTGACCGCCATGAAGACCAGCCCGGCCACCGCACCGGCGACGTGCGCGCCGTGATTCACGCGTCCCAGGCGCATGCGACCCGCCATCAGGCTGTATGCCAGATAGCCCAGCGCGAACAAGGGCGCCGGAATCGGCACCGGCAGCGGCAGCACGAAGATCGACGAGGTCGGAAAGGCGACGATCGAGGCGAACAGCACGGCCAGGATCGCGCCCGACGCGCCCAGGCTGGCATAGCCCGGCTGGCGACGATGCAGCCACCAGGTCGCGACGCTGCTGGCCAGCAGCCCGATGGCGTAGAGCGCCGCGAAGCGCGCGCTGCCCAGGTGGCGCTCCAGGCCGAAGCCGAAGGCCCAGAACGTGAAGGCATTGAACAGCAGGTGCGACAAGTCGGCATGGACGAAGCCGCTGCTGACCAGCGTGAGGTACTCACCGCGCTGCACGAGCCCGTACGGGCGCAGCAGGTTGCGCTCGACGATAGCCGGCCATACTCGGAGGCCGAGGATGCCGACGACGAGCATCGCGCCAAGCAGCAGGGCCGAGGCCGGCGCCCCGTCGGTCCATCGCGCAAGAGTCTCCATGGCGCGACTCTACGGGCCGGCCGCCCGGCCGCGATGGCACACTGCGCCATCGGAGCCCCCCATGCACCTCGACGACCTCGACACGCCGGCCCTGCTGATCGACGAACCGCGCATGACGCGTGCCATCGCGCGCATGCAGTCGCACATCGACGCACTCGGCGTGCGGCTGCGGCCGCACGTGAAGACCAGCAAGTGCGTCGACGTCGCGCTGCGCCAGCGCGCCGCCGGCGGCTGCGGCATCACCGTCTCGACGTTGAAGGAGGCCGAGGAGTTCTTCGCCGCCGGCTTCGACGACATCGTGTACGCGGTGGGCATCGCGCCGCAACGCCTGCCGCAGGCGTTCGCGCTGATGCGCCGCGGCTGTGCGCTGCAGATCGTCGTCGATTCGCTCGCCGCGGCCGAGCGGGTGGCGGCCGCCGCCAGGCACGAGGCGCTCGCGCCGCGCGTGCTGATCGAGGTCGACGTCGACGGCCACCGCGCCGGCGTGCCGCCCGAATCGCCGCTGCTCCTCGACATCGCCCGCACGCTGCACGCCGCCGGCGCGCTCGCCGGCGTGATGACGCATTGCGGTGCGAGCTACGAGTGCCGCGACCAGGCAGCACTCGTTGCGATGGCCGAGCAGGAGCGCTCGCGCTGCGTGCGCGCCGCCGAGCGGCTGCGCGCGGCCGGACTGCCCTGCGAGGTGGTCAGCGTCGGCTCGACGCCGACCGCGCACGCCGCGCGCAGCCTGCCCGGCGTGACCGAAGTGCGCGCCGGCGTCTACGTCTTCTACGACCTGGTGATGGCCGGCATCGGCGTGTGCGCGCCCGAGGACATCGCGCTCAGCGTGCTGACGACCGTCATCGGCCATCAGCCGGCCAAGGGCTGGGTGCTGGTCGACGCCGGCTGGATGGCGATGAGCCGCGACCGCGGCACCCTGTCGCAGCCGCACGACCAGGGCTATGGCGCGGTCTGCGACGAGGCCGGCGCCTTGCTGCCCGGCTGGATCGTCGCCCAGGCCAACCAGGAGCATGGCATCGTCGAGCACCGCGATGGCGCGGCGGCGGCGGGCGACGTGGTGGCGCGCTTTCCGATCGGCATGCGGCTGCGCGTGCTGCCCAACCATGCCTGCGCCACGGCAGCACAGCATGCGCGTTACGCCGTGGTCGAGGGTGACGCCGTGCGTCACCTGTGGCCGCGCTTCGGCGGCTGGTGACCGGCAGGCGCGATCTCACCCGACAAGAGGCTGTCGCATGAATGCTCCACTCCTCATCGACCCGCCGACCATGGCGCCGCCCGGCGGCCACTACAGCCACGCCGCAGTGGCCGGCGGCCTCGTGTTCGTGGCCGGCCAGTTGCCGATCGCGCGCGACGGCCGCAAGCTCGGCGACGAGCCGTTCGAGGTTCAGGCGCGCCAGGTGCTGGCCAACGTGCAGGCGGCGCTCGAAGGTGCAGGGTCATCGGTGGCGCAGCTCGTGCAGGTGCGTGTGTACTTGACCGACCTCGATCGTTGGCCGGCCTTCAATGCGCTGTACGCCGCGTGGGTCGGCACGCACCGCCCGGCGCGCGCGGTGGTGCCGGTGCCGGCGCTGCACTTCGGGCTGCTGCTCGAGGTGGAGGCCGTGGCCGCCCTCGCCTGAACCTGCCCGGCCTGCGGCGCGCACGCGGCAGGGCTCGAAGATCGCCCGCGACTGCGCGCTGCGGGTCGACCGCGGGTCCGCATCAGCGCGCGAGGTCGCTAGTCTTCCGCGCCGAGCGCGACCCGTGCCAGGTACTCGCGGTCGAGCATGCTCATCACGACCAGCGAGTCGTAGCCGGCCGCCTCACCCAGCCCGCTGATGCGCACGCTCTCGCGCAGCCGACCCTCCTCGACGAAGCCCTCGCTCGCGTAGAGCGCGAGCGCGCGCTGGTTGAGCGACTTCACGTCGAGCCAGAAGCGGTGCGCGGCGAGATCACGGAACGCCATGCGCTTGAGCAGGCGCACGCAGGCGCGGCCCAGGCCCTGACCCTGGCCTTCGCGCTGCAGCACGATGCGCTTGAGCTCGACGCTCTTGTGCGGATTGCGGCAGCCCTGCAGGATGACGAAGCCGTCGCGCGAGCCGTCGCGGCCGGCCTCGACGATGAAGTGGCGAAAGTCGGGGATGCGCACCGCCGCCTCGTGCTGCGTGCGCTCCCACGGCGTGATGAACGGCAGGTTGCGGCTGTCGGTCTCGACCTGGGTGACGAAGTCCAGGTCCGACAGCATCGTCGGCCGCAGCTTGAGCGGCGGCGGTGCGGCCGCGGCGCGCGCTTCAGACATCCACTTCGACCGTGTCGCCGTGCAGTTCCATCAGCTCGCGGCGCGCGGCGGCCTCGCCCTTGCCCATCAGCCGTGTCAGCACGCGCGAAGTGGCGTCGAAGCCGCCGGCCTCGCCCCCGCCCCAGCGCACCGGCAGCAGCCGGCGCGTCTCGGGGTTGAGCGTCGTCTCCCACAGCTGCTCGGCATTCATCTCGCCCAGGCCCTTGAAGCGGCTGATCGTCCACGAGCCCTCGCGCGCACCTTCCTTGCGCAGCTTGTCGAGCGCCGCTTCGAGCTCGCCGTCGTCGAGCGCGTACAGCTTGGCCGCCGGGCGCTTGCCGCGCGCCGGCGCGTCGATGCGATACAGCGGCGGCCGCGCGACGTAGACGTGGCCGCGCTCGACGAGCTTCGGGAAGTGGCGGAAGAAGAGCGTCAGCAGCAGCACCTGGATGTGCGCGCCGTCGACATCGGCGTCCGACAGGATGCAGACCTTGCCGTAGCGCAGACCCGAGAAGTCGGGCGCGTCGGCCGGCCCGTGCGGGTCGACGCCCAGCGCGACGGCGATGTCGTGGATCTCGGTGTTGGCGAACAGGCGATCGCGCTCCACCTCCCAGGTGTTGAGCACCTTGCCGCGCAGCGGCAGCACGGCCTGCGTCTCCTTGTCGCGGCCCATCTTGGCGCTGCCGCCGGCGCTGTCGCCTTCGACCAGGAAGACCTCGTTGAGCGCGAGATCGCGGCTTTCGCAGTCGGTGAGCTTGCCCGGCAGCACGGCCACGCCCGAGCCCTTGCGCTTTTCGACCTTCTGCGCCGCGCGCTGGCGCGTCTGCGCCTGGCGGATGACGAGCTCGGCGAGCTTCCTGCCGACCTCGACGTGCTGATTGAGCCAGAGCTCCAGCGCCGGCTTGACGTAACTCGACACCAGCCGCAATGTGTCGCGGCTATTCAGCCGCTCCTTGATCTGGCCCTGGAACTGCGGATCGAGCACGCGCGTCGAGAGCACGAAGCTGGCGCGCGAGAACACGTCTTCGGGCATCAGCTTGACACCCTTGGGTTGCAGCGCGTGCAACTCGATGAAGCCCCTGACGGCCTGGAACAAGCCGTCCTTGAGGCCAGACTCGTGCGTGCCGCCGGCCACCGTCGGGATCAGGTTGACGTAGCTCTCGCGCAGCACGTTGCCCTCGTCGGTGAAAGCCACGCACCAGGCCGCGCCCTCGCCTTCGGCGAAGTCCTCGGTCTCGCCGGCACCGGCGAAGCGCTCGCCTTCGAACAGCGGAATCAGCGGCTCGGCCGCCAGGCCTTGCAGCAGGTAGTCGCGCAGGCCGCCCTTGAACTGCCAGCTCTGCGTCTCGGCGCCTTTGTCCTGGGCCCGCTCGTGCTTCTCGATGGTCAGCGTGACCGTCACGCCGGGCATCAGCACCGCCTTGCTGCGCAGCAGGTGCACCAGATCGTGGCGCGGCAGGTCGACGCTGTCGAAGTACTTCGGATCGGGCCACACGCGCACGCTGGTGCCCTGGCGGCGCTCGCCGGCCGCGGCCTTGCGCACGGCGAGCGGCACCGCCACGTCGCCGGCGGCGAAGGCCATCGTCCCCGCCTGGCCGTCGCGCCACACGCTGACCTCGAGCCGGCGCGCCAGCGCATTGGTCACGCTCACGCCCACCCCGTGCAGGCCGCCGCTGAAGCTGTAGGCGGCCTCGGCCCCCTTGTCGAACTTACCGCCGGCATGCAGCCGCGTGTAGACGATCTCGAGCACCGGCACGCCTTCGTCGGGGTGCAATCCGAGCGGGATGCCGCGGCCGTCGTCGTCGACGCCGACGCTGCCGTCGGCGTGCAGCGTGACGCCGATGCGCTTGCCGAAGCCCGCCAGCGCCTCGTCGGCAGCGTTGTCGATGACCTCCTGCACGACGTGCAGCGGGCTGTCGGTGCGCGTGTACATGCCGGGCCGCTGCTTGACGGGCTCGAGGCCCTTCAAGACGCGGATCGAGGCCTCGCCGTAGGCGGCCTGTTTGCTCGTTGCCATGGAAAGGGATTCTAGGCAGCGGGCCTGCTGCCGCTTCGTCGCAGACTCCAGGCGAGACGGCGAGTCTCAGCGGCCGTAGCGCGACACGCCGAGTTCGGAGACGTCGATCTCGGGCTTGCGCCCAGAAACCAGATCGGCAATCACGCGACCGGTGCCCGCCGCCATCGTCCAGCCGAGCGTGCCGTGGCCGGTGGCGAGCAGCAGGTTCGGGTACGGCGTGGCACCGATGATCGGCGTGCCGTCGGGCGTCATCGGTCGCAAGCCGCACCAGAAGCTCGCCTGGGCGACGTCGCCGCCGCGCGGAAACAGATCGGTCACCACATGCTCGAGCGTGGCGCGCCGGCCCTGGCGCAGCGCCAGGCTGTAGCCGGCGAGCTCGGCGGTGCCGCCGACGCGGATGCGATCGCCCAGGCGCGTCACCGCGACCTTGTAGGTCTCGTCCATCACGGTCGACTCGGGTGCGCCGGCGGCGTCGGTGATCGGCACCGTGATCGAGTAGCCCTTGACCGGGTAGACGGGAATGCGCAGATCCAGCGGCGCCAGCATGGCCGCCGAGTAGCTGCCGAGCGCCAGCACGTAGCGCTCGGCGACCAGGGTGCCGGCGCTGGTGCGCACGCCGGCCACGCGCTGGCCGTCGCGCTCGAGGCCGGCGATGGCGGTGTCGAAGCGAAAGCGCACGCCCAGCGCCGCCGCCATGTCGGCCAGCCGCGTCGTGAACAGATGGCAGTCGCCGGTCTCGTCGTGCGGCAGCCGCAGCGCGCCGACGAACTTGTGCTGCGTCAGCGCCAGCGCCGGCTCGACACGGCAGAAGCCCGCGCGGTCGAGCACCTCGAACGGCACGCCGAACTGCTCGAGCACCGCGACGTCGCCGCCGATGCCGTCGAGCTGCTTGTGCGTGCGAAACAACTGCAGCGTGCCTTGCGCGCGCTCGTCGTAGCGGATGCCGGTCTCGGCGCGCAGCGCCTTGAGCACGTCGCGGCTGTATTCGGCGATCGGCACCATGCGACCCTTGTTGCGCGCATAGGCGCGGGCATTGCAGTTGGCCAGCATCGCCAGGCCCCAGCGCCACATCGCCGGGTCGAGCAGCGGCCAGACGACCAGCGGGCCGTACTGCATCAGCATCCACTTGATGGCCTTGACCGGCACGCCCGGGCCGGCCCAGGGCGCGCTGTAGCCGGGGCTTACCTCGCCGGCGTTGGCGAAGCTCGTCTCGAGCGCGGCGCCGCTCTGGCGCTCGACGACTTCGACCTCGTGACCGTCGCGCGCCAGGAAGTACGCGATCGACGTGCCGATCACGCCGCTGCCCAGTACCAGCACCTTCATCTCGTCCGTGCCTGTTCGCCCCGATGGCGCTGCACTGTAGCCGCGCCGTCGCCGGCCGCACGCAGTGTTTTCCCAGACAATGGCGCCATGAACGGATCGGCGACGACGCAGCGCTTGTCGATGACGCAGGTGCTGGTGTGCGGCGCCGCGGTCGTCACGCTGAGCATGGGTATCCGCCACGGCTTCGGGCTGTGGCTGCAGCCGATCACGATGGATCGCGGCTGGACGCGCGAGACCTTCGCCTTCGCGCTCGCGGTACAGAACCTGGCCTGGGGCCTGGCCGGGCCGTTCGCCGGCGGCCTCGCCGACCGCTTCGGCGCGTTGCGCGTGCTCGTGGCCGGCGCGCTGCTGTACGCGCTCGGGCTCGTGCTGATGGCGCTCGCCACGTCGGGCCTGGCGTTCACCGGCAGCGCCGGCGTTCTGCTCGGTCTGGCGCAAAGCGG
>JAGWTJ010000118.1 GCA_028869005.1 Burkholderiales bacterium
TCGGACACACCGAGGTCGGCGTGCTGCCCCGTCTGGTGGCCACACGTTTCGGCTGGCATGTGGTGGAGGTGCTGGCGCGCGAGACGGGCGAGCCGCTCGCCTTCGAGGCCGTGCAAGCGGCGGTGGCGCAGGAGCTGCGCCAGCAGGCCTATGCCACGGCGCTGCGGCAGTACCTGCAACTGCTGGCCGCGGCCGCAGAGCTGCACGGCGTGACGCTCGAGACGGCCGACTCGCCGCTGGTGCAATAGGGCAACGGGCAGCGGGCGAGAGACCACAGCGCAATCGGGTGATTGGATGCGAGCGGCAGCGGCGCTCGCGCTCGGTGCCGCTTCGATGTCGCGTCGGACGTTTGCCGGTCGAGGACATTTGCTGCCGGCCCGGCACGCCCTGCGCTGGCATGCGATGCTCCGGGCTCGATGAAACGGGCCCTGGCACTGGTGATGTGGCGCGCGCTGGCGCTGGCGAGCGCGGCGCTCGGCTTCATCGGCGTCTTCGTGCCGGGGCTGCCGACGGTGCCGTTCCTGCTGCTGGCGGCCTGGGCCGGCGGCCGCGGCTGGCCGGCACTCGAGGCCTGGCTGCTCGACCATCCGAAGCACGGCGCGGCGATCCGCCGCTGGCGCGAGCGACGCGCCATTGCGCGGCGCGCCAAGTGGTTTGCCAGCGCGACGATGGCCGTCAGCGTGGCGCTGATCGCCGTGTCGGCCGCGCCGCCGGCCCTGCAGATCGGCGTCACGCTGATCGTCGCCACCGTGGCGCTGTGGCTGTGGAGCCGGCCCGAGGCATGAGCGCTGCACGACCGCTCCGAAGGCGCTTCGCGGCGCGCGCGCGCCGGCGGTTTGAGCCAGGACAAGAAATCGCTCGCATGGCGCGCCTAGATTCGACCCGAGCCCCGGCCCATCGAATGGCCGGGAGGGCGCGCGGCACCCGTGCCGCGCGAAGGCCGAGTCGGGAGAGTTCCTTCATGTTTCGCCACCTCCTCGTCCCCATCGACGGCAGCGAGCTGAGCGAGCGCGCCATCGAGGGCAGCATCCAGCTCGCCGAGCAGCTCGGCGCGTCGATCACGGGCTTTGTCGCGGAGCCGTTCGCGCCGCTGCCGACGCCGGGCGCAGCGCCGGCGCTGTTGCGCCAGGAGGCGGTCGACCACGACGCCATCACCGAGGCGCACGCGCATGAAATCCTGGCGCGCTTCGAAGCCCGGGCGCGCGCACGCGGCGTGCCTTTCGTCGGCCGCCACACGCAGGCGCCGCGCGTCGACCACGCCATCATCGCCGAGGCCGAGGCCCAGGGCTGCGACATGATCGTGATGGTCACGCACGGGCGCGGCGCGTTCGGCGAGTTCCTGTTCGGCTCGCAGAGCAAGGCCGTGCTGTCGGGCAGCAAGCTGCCGCTGCTGGTGCTGCACTGAGCATCGCGCAGCCGCGCCGCCTGGCGCTTTGAATCCGCACCGATCCCGATGAGCACCCAGACGATCTCCCCCCTCACGCTGCACCGCGCGCCGGCAGCCGGCTTCGACGAGCCGTTCGCGATGCTCGGCGCCTGCCACGAGCGCGTCGAACGCATGCTCGTGCTGCTCGAACGGCTGGCCGCGCACCTGCCGGTGCACGGTGCCGACGCGCAGGCCGCGAGTGCGGCGCGCGACGTGATGCGCTACTTCGACCAGGCCGCGCCCAAGCACCACGAGGACGAGGAACTGCACGTGCTGCCGGCGCTGCGCGCCAGCGGGCGGCCCGAACTGGTGGCGCTCGCCGTGCGGCTGCACGACGATCACGAGCGCATGAGCGCCGCCTGGGCCGGGCTGCGCGCCTCGCTGGTCGAGATCGAGCAGGGCCGCTGGCCTGCGGGCGCCGCGTGGCCCGCCGTCGCGCCGTATGCCGCCGCCTACCGCGCGCACATCGACGCCGAGAACGAAACGGCTTTCCCGCACGCCGCCGAAGGCATCGTCGGTGCGGCGCGCGAGGCGATGGGCAAGGAGATGGCGGCGCGACGCGGCGTGCGCTGAGCCGCCACCGGCGACGCTTGCAGACGTATCCCCGGCGAATCGCTGGCGCATTCCTGGCGCCTCCCTGGCGCGACGGCGCCCGAACCCGCATCATTGCGACGTGACCCGACCCCGCACCCTCAGGGCCAAGCTCGGCGCCGTCGGCGGCGCGCTGCTGTTGCTCGCGCTGCTTTCGATCGGCCTGACGCTGTGGGTGACCTGGCAGCTCGAGGGCGGCGCCGCCGCGGTCAACGAAGCGGGGCGCATGCGCATGCAGACCTGGCGCATGGCGCAGACGCTGGCCCTCGGCGACCGCGCGCGGCTGGCGCGCGAGGTGGCGCAGTTCGACGCCAGCATGACGCTGCTGGCGCGCGGCGATCCGGCGCGACCGCTGTTCGTGCCGCACGGCGAGGCCAGCGCGCGCGCCTTCGACGCCGTGCACCGCCGCTGGGTCGAGCTGGCGCCGGTGTGGAGCGGCGCCGCACCGATCCGGCCCGAGCAGGCCGCCGCCGAGGCCGAGGACTTCGTCGGTGCCATCGACATCTTCGTCGCCGCCATCGAGCACCAGCTCGCGCGCTGGACCGCGGTGCTGGAGGTGTTCCAGCTCGCCCTGCTGGCGCTGGCTCTCGGCGCCGGCGTGACGCTGCTGTACGCTGCCTACCTGTTCATCTTCGCTCCGCTGGCAAGGCTGCAGGCGGCGCTCGCCGGCGTCGAAGGCGGCGACCTCGCGTCGCGCGTCGACGTCGGCACGTCCGACGAGTTCGGCGCGCTGGCCGGCGCTTTCAACCGCATGGCGGCGACGCTGCAGGGCCTGTACCAGACGCTCGAGGCCAAGGTCGCCGACCGCACCGAGCGGCTGCACGCCGAGCGCGAGCGCGTCGCGGCGCTGTACGAGGCGAGTGCCTTCGTCGAGCGCGCCGACACACCCGAAGAGCTGGCGCAGGGCTTCGCGCGCCGCATGCGCCGCGCGGCGCGTGCCGACGCCGCCGCCGTGCGCCTGGTCGACGAGACGAGCCGGCGCTACATGCTGGCCGGCTCCGACTGCCTGCCGCACTCGATGCTCGAGCACGAGCGCTGCGTCGGCGCCGGCGACTGCCTGTGCGGCCGTCCCGGCCCCGAGTCGCGCACGCGCGTCATCCCGATCCGTCGCGAGGGCGAGCGCGGCCGCTGCGCCGACGAGGGCTTCGAGCGGCTGGTCGGCGTGCCGCTCAGGCTGCACGAGCGCACGCTGGGCGAGGTCGATCTGCTGTACCGCACGCCGGTCGAGATCTACGACGAAGACCGTGCGTTGCTCGACGCGCTGGCCAGCCATCTGGTCGGCGCGCTCGAGAGCCGGCGCGCCGCGGCGCTCGAGCGCGAGGCCGCGGTGGCGGCCGAACGCGGGCTGCTGGCGCGCGAGTTGCACGACTCGATCGCGCAGGGCCTGGCCTTCCTGAAGATCCAGCTGCAGCTGCTGCGCGACGCCATCGCGCGCGGCGAGCGGCCGAAGATCGAGCGCGCGCTCGGCGAGCTCGACGCGGGCGTCAAGGAAAGCACGGCCGATGTGCGCGAGCTGCTGGTGCACTTCCGCACCCGCACCAACACCGAGGACATCGTGCCGGCGCTGCGCACCACGCTGTCCAAGTTCGAGCACCAGAGCGGACTCGTCGGCCGTCTCGACGTGCAGGGCGAGGGCCTGCCGCTGCCCGCCGACGCGCAGGTGCAGGTGCTGCACGTGGTGCAGGAGGCGCTGTCCAACGTGCGCAAGCACGCCGGGGCGCACGAGGTCCGCGTCACGCTGCAGCGCGGCCCGGTGTTCTCGGTGCGGGTGCGCGACGACGGCCGCGGCTTCGCGCCCGAGGACGGCGCGCACGACGAGACGCACGTGGGTCTGCGCATCATGCGCGAGCGCGCGGCGCGCATCGGCGCCACGGTGCAGGTGCGCTCGCAGCCGGGCGACGGCACCGAGGTCATGCTGACGCTGCCGGCGCGCGAGGCGGTGGCGGCATGACCGGCAACGTGGCCGCGAGCGTGCGCGTGATGGTCGTCGACGACCACACGCTCTTCAGGCGCGGCCTGAAGGCGCTGCTCGAGGCCGACGGCCGCTTCGAGGTCGTGGCCGAGGCCGGCGACGCCGGCGAGGCGCAGCGCCGCGCGGCCCGCGTGCAGCCCGAGATCATCCTGCTCGACAACCATCTGCCCGGCGTGCGCGGCGTCGACGCGCTGCCCGGGCTGCTCGAAGCCGTGCCCGGCGCGCGCGTGCTGATGCTCACCGTCAGCGAGGACGAGTCCGATCTGGCCGCCGCGCTGCGCGCCGGCGCCTGCGGCTACCTGCTCAAGACGGTGGACCACGAGGCGCTGGCCAGCGCCATCCTCGGCTGCCTGCAGGGCCGCTCGGCGATCAGTCCGGAGATGACGGGCAAGCTCGTCACCGCCTTCCAGTCCGGTGCGGCCGTGGCGGCGCCGGCCGCCGCGCCGGTCGATGCGCTGGCCACGCTCTCGCCGCGCGAGCGCGAGATCCTCACGCACATCGCGCGCGGAGCGAGCAACAAGGAGATCGCGCGCGCCCTCGCGATCGCCGAGACGACGGTGAAGATCCACGTGCAGCACATCCTGCGCAAGCTCGGCCTGGCCTCGCGCGTGCAGGCGGCGGTGTTCGCCACCGAGCGCGCAGCGTCCTGAGTGCGCCCGGGCCGCCGGGCGCCGCCCGCGTGCGCTTACCATCGAAGCGTCGAGCCACACCGGAGCAGCGCCCCATGTCCCACCGCCTCCTCGTCGCCCAGGGCGGCGGCCCCACCGCGGTCATCAACCAGTCGCTCGCCGGCGTCGTGCTCGAAGCGCGCCGCCACGGCGCCGACATCCAGGTCTACGGCGCGCGCCACGGCGTGCGCGGCATCGTCGACGAGGACTTCGTCGACCTGACGCAGGAGACGGTGGCCAACCTCGAAGGGGTGGCCGCGACCCCGGCCGCGGCGCTCGGCTCGACGCGCGACAAGCCCGACCTCGCCTACTGCCAGAGCATCTTCAAGGTGCTCGCCGCGCACCGCATCGGCCACTTCTTCTACATCGGCGGCAACGACAGCGCCGACACCGTGCGCATCGTCGCCGAGCAGGCCGCCGCGGCCGGCTACCCGCTGCGCGCGATGCACATCCCGAAGACGATCGACAACGACCTCGTCGGCAACGATCACACGCCGGGCTTCCCGTCGGCGGCGCGCTTCGTCGTGCAGGCCTACGCCGGCGCCAACCTCGACAACGCCGCGCTGCCCGGCGTCTACGTCGGCGTCGTGATGGGCCGCCATGCGGGCTTTCTCACTGCCGCCGCGGCGCTGGCGCGCAAGTTCCCCGACGACGGGCCGCACCTCGTGTACCTGCCCGAGCGCGTGTTCGAGCTGCCGCGCTTCCTGGCCGACGTGAAGGCGGTCTACGAGCGCCACGGCCGCTGCGTGGTCGCCGTCAGCGAGGGCATCCACGACGCCGGCGGCCAACCGATCGTCACGCAGCTGGCGCCGACGGTGGAGAAGGACGCGCACGGCAACGTGCAGCTGTCGGGCACCGGTGCGCTCGCCGATCTGCTGTGCGAGCAGATCAAGGCGCAACTGAAGATCAAGCGCGTGCGCGGCGACACCTTCGGCTACCTGCAGCGCAGCTTCCTCGGCTGCGTCAGCGACGTCGACCAGCGCGAGGCGCGCGAGGTCGGAGAGCGCGCGGTGCAGTTCGCGCTCGGCCCCGGCGCCGCCGCGGGCGGCACCAGCCACGGCTCGGTGGCGCTGCGGCGCGTGGGCGACTACGCCACCGACATCGTGCTGCAGCCGATCGCCGCCGTCGCCGGCAAGACGCGCGTGATGGAGGATCACCTCATCAACGGTGCCGGCAACGACGTGACGCCGGCCTTCCACGCCTACCTGCGCCCGCTGCTCGGCGGCACGCTGCCCGAGACGCATCGGCTGCGCGCCACCCCGGTGGCCAAGCTGCTGGGCGCCGGCCGCAAGACGTAGAGCGGCGCGGCGCGCGCGCCGCGTCAGCCCAGGCGCGCGCGAGGATCGTGCGCTGCGAGTCGCGCCAGCAGGTGCTCGACTTCCTGCCGCGCGGTGGCCGTCAGCGCCGAGGCCGGCGTGCGCTGCGCGGCGCTGGCCAGCAGGCCGCGGCGCATCAGCACGTGCTTGCGCACCGCCAGGCCCACGCCCGGCTGCTGCTCGTAGCGCAGCAGCGGCAGGTGGGCGTCGAACAGGTCGTGCGCCTGCTCGCGCAATCCGCCGTCCGACCAGCGCACCATGTCGCACAGCATGTCGGGGAAGGCGTAACCGGTGTTGGCGCCGTCGGCGCCGCGCTCGAGTTCGTAGTCGAGGAACAGCCCGCCGTTGCCGCACAGGATGGCAATGCGGCGCATCGTGCCCGCACGCTCGAAGCCGCGCAGCGCCGTGATCTTCTCGAGCCCGGGCCAGTCCTCGTGCTTGAGCATCACGCACGAGGGCAGCTCCTGCACGATGCGGCGGATCACGTCCGGCGTCATCTGCACGCTGAACGTGAGCGGGTAGTCCTGCAGCACGAACGGGATGTCGGCGCCCAGCGCCTGCACCGCCTGGCGGTAGTAGCCCACGATCTGCTCGTCGCTGCGCAGCGTGTTCGGCGGCGCGATCATCACGCCGGCGGCGCCGGCGGCCATCGCCTCGTGCGCGAGCGCTCGCATGGCCGCGAAGCCCGGCGCCGACACGCCGACGATGACCGGCAGCGTGCCGGCGCGCTCGATGAAGCGGCGCGCCACCGCGATGCCTTCGGCATGCTCGAGCTTGGCCGCCTCGCCGAGCTGGCCGAGCACGGTGAGGCCGCCGGCGCCGATGCCGGCGTAGAACTCCGTCAGCCGGTCGATCGAAGCGAAGTCGATGGCGCCGCCGTCGAGGAACGGTGTCGGCGCGATCGGATAGACGCCGCGGGCGTCGGCGGTCAGGGGCATGTGGGTCTCCAGGGTGACGCAGGCGCCACGCACGCGCGCCGTGGCGAGCGGCCGCGCGCGCTACAGCGCCTTGACGACGAGCTTGAAGTCGGGATCCTCGGGCGCAGCTTGCACGGTGAAACCGAGGGCCGCCATCAGCTCGAGCATCTTCGCGTTGTTGACGAGGACGAGGCCGATGATCTCGGCCAGGCCCTTGGCGCGCGCCTGTTCGATGATCGACATCATGAGCCGCGTGCCCAGGCCCTGGCCGCTCATGTCGTCGGCGACCACGAGCGAGAACTCGCACGAGGCGGCGTCGGGGTTGGTGATGTAGCGCGAGACGCCGACGATGCGTTCGCTCTCGGTCTCGGCGCCGTCGTCGGCCGCGCGGCGCTCCTTCAGGATCGCCACCAGCGCCATCTCGCGGTCGTAGTCGATCAGCGTGTAGCGCGCCAGCATGCGCGCCGGCAGCTCGGGCATGTGGCTGGCGAAGCGGAACCAGCGGCTCTCGGGCGACAGGCCGCGCACGAAGGCCTGCAGCATGTCGGCGTCGTCGGGGCGGATCGGCCGCACGGTGTAGACGCCGCCGCCCTTCAGCGGCCAGGTCTGCTCCTGGCGCGCGGGGTAGGGCAGGATCGCCAGGTGCTGGTAGTTCGACGCCGCGCCGCTGCCGCGCGCCGCGTGCTCGACGACGATGCGCGCGTCGACCGCCACCGCGCCGTGCGCGTCGACGATGATGGGGTTGATGTCCATCTCGCGCAGTTGCGGCAGCGCGCACACCATTTCGCTCACGCGCAGCAGGATCTGCTCGAGGGCGTCGATGTCGGCCGCCGGCGCGCCGCGCCACGGTCCCAGCATCTCGGCGGCGCGCGCGCGCTCGATCAGGCTGCCGGCGAGGAACTTGTTGAGCGGCGGCAGCTCCATCGCGCGGTCGGCGATCAGCTCGATCATGGTGCCGCCGGCGCCGAAGGTGATGACGGGGCCGAACGGCTCGTCGGTGGTCATGCCGACGTAGACCTCGCGCGCCGGGCTCGGCGTGTCGCCGCCGGGCGTGCCGTCGCCGCGGCCGGCCATCGGTTGTACCGTCACGCCGTGGATGCGCGCCTCGGGCCGTGCGCGCCGCACCGCGAGCAGCATCTCCTCGTAGCGCTCGCGCACCTGCGCCGCGCTGGCCACGCCGAGCGCGACGCCGTGCACGTCGCTCTTGTGCGCGATGTCGGGCGAGTCGATCTTCAGCGCCACCGGATAGCCGAGCTGGCTGGCGATCAGCATCGCCTCGTTGGCGCTGCGCGCGAGCATGGTGCGCGTCACCGGGATGCGGAAGGCCGCCAGCAGCGCCTTGCTCTCCATCTCGGTGAGCACCTTGCGCCGCTCGGCGAGCACGCCTTCGACCAGCAGCCGCGCGCCCTCGGTGTCGGGCTCGGCGAGATCCGACAGCGGCGGCGGCGTCTGCTGCAGCAGCTGCTGGTTGCGGTAGAAGCTGGCGATGCTGTGGAAGGCGTCGACCGCCGCCTCGGGCGTGCGGAACATCGGCATCTGCCGGGCGGCGAGGAGCTCGCGTGCGGTGCGCGTCGTGGCCTCGCCGAGCCAGCAGCCGACCACCGGCTTGCCGGCCGGCGAATGGACCGCGGCGATGGCCTCGGCCACGGCCATCGGGTCGCCGTCGGCCTTGGGCGAGTGGATGAGCAGCACGCCGTCGGCCGTCTTGTCGGCCAGCGCCGCGCCGAGCGCGCGCACGTAGGCCGCGCCGTCGGCGTCCTCGCCGAGATCGGCCACCTGAGCGACTTCGAGCCCGAGCGCGCCGGCCCAGTCGGCCGCCAGCACCGCCGGGCCGCCGCCGTTGGTGACGATCGCCAGCCGCCGGCCCACCGGCCGGTAGCGCGACGCCAGGCACTGCGCGGCCGAGAACAGCTGCGTGAACTGGCGCACCCGCACGACGCCGGCGCGGCGCAGCGCGGCATCGAACACGTCGTCGGCGCCGACGATGGCTGCCGAGTGCGTGAGCGCCACCTGCGAGCCCGCGGCGCGCCGGCCGGCCTTCATCACGACCACCGGCTTGGTGTAGGCGGCCGCGCGCAGCGCGCTCATGAAGCCGCGCGCCTGGCGGATGCCTTCCATGTAGACGAGGATGCTCTGCGTGGCGCCGTCCGTGGCCAGGAAGTCCAGCACCTGCGGCAGCTCGATCGCGGTGTTGGGACCGAGCGAGATCACCGACGAGAAGCCGACGCCGTGCGCGCGCGCCCAGTCGAGCATCGACGCCGTGAGTGCGCCGCTTTGCGACACCAGCGCCAGCGGCCCCTTGGCCGGCAGCGGCCCGAGCGCGCTCGTGTTCAGATGCAGACCCGGCCGCTGCAGGCCGAGGCTGTTGGGCCCCAGCAGGTGCACGCCGTAGCGGTGCGCGGTCTGGTGCAGTTGCGTGCACAGCGCCGGCGGCAGCTGGCTCGACAGCACCAGCGCCGCGCGGCAGCGCACGCGGCCGATGATCTCGAGCGCGGCCGCCACCTGCTCGTGCGGCAGCGCGACGAGCGCCAGGTCGACGCGCGTGCTCGCCAGGTCGGCGAGCTTGCCCGTCATGCCGATGTCGAGCCAGGTGATGGTGCCCTTGTAGCCGGCCTCGACGCTGGCGGAGAGGGCGCGGCGCAGCGTGCGCGCCAGCGTGGTCGGCGCGTCGGCGCCGGGGTCGCCGGCGAAGACGGCGATCGAGCGCGGCTCGAACAGGGGGTTCAGGTAGTGGCGTTCCATGGAGTGGTCGTGCGGCCGACCCGACAGCATAGGCCAGTGCCGGCCGCCACGCGCAGCCGGCGCTGCCAGCACCGCCGCAAGCCATGATCCGCCGGCGCGCGGCACGCATCGGGCGAACGCTGTGGCCTGGACTTCACCCCTCGAACCGGGGGTGGGCGTCGCGAGGCGGCTACCGACAATGGCGCCGACTCCGTCGAGGCGCGGACGGGCCGCATCGGCAACCGGCGTGGGCGGAGATTGGCGAAAGGTCCGTCGATCATGATGTTCCGCACCATCAGCCGCGCCTTGGGCGCCGCTGCCACCGCGCTCTCGCTCGTCGCCGCCGTGCCGCAGGCCGCGGCAGCGCCGACGTCCTTCAGCGCGCTGTACGCCTTCGGCGACAGCCTGTCCGATGTCGGCAACATCTTCGCCATGACGGGCGGGGCGGCCCCCGATGCCGCCGATTACCACAACGGCCAATGGAGCAACGGCAACGTCTGGTTGCAGACGCTGGCCGGGCGGCTGGGTCTGGCGCCGATCACCGCCAGCCTGTCGGGCGGCACCGACTACGCCTATGGCGGTGCGCAGAGCGGAACGACGCTGGCGCACATCGGCGGGCTGACCGATGTGACCGGCGCGACAGGTCAGATCGCTCAGTTCGGTGCGACGCACGCGGCAGCCGATCCCAATGCGCTGTATGCCCTGTGGATCGGCGGCAATGACCTGCTCGGCATCAATTCGAGCATGACGCCGCTGCAGGTTCAGATGCTCGCGGCGCAGACGATAGGCAACATCGAGTCGGCGATCGCGAGCCTCGCCGCCGCAGGCGCCAAGAACCTGCTCGTCCTGACGCTGCCCGACGTCGGCAAGACACCGCAGGTGCTGGCCGGCGGGCCGGCGGTGTCGGCCACGGCGTCGGCCATCGCCGCGTCGTTCAACCAGTTGCTGCTCAACGGCAATGCCGGAGTCGGCATCCCGGGGCTGTCGGCGCTCGGCGCCACGCTCGGCTTGAATCTGACGATCTTCGATTCGTTCGCGTTCATGGACGACGCCATCGCCGACCCTGGTGCGTTCGGCCTCACCAACGTCACGCAAGCGTGTCTGAGCGCTCCCCTGAACGCCTGCGCCGACCCGGACCAGTATTTCTTCTGGGACAGCATCCATCCGACGGCCGTCGCGCATGCGGCGCTCGGCAACGCCGTTGCCAGGGCGCTCGGCGTCC
>JAGWTJ010000119.1 GCA_028869005.1 Burkholderiales bacterium
GGGCGCATCGGCGGCGAGCGACTTGATGGCGCGCGTGGCGGCCACGTCCTCGGTCAGATCGAAGTAGTGGCAGCCGGCGGCGCGCGCCTGCGTCGCGGCCAGCGTGGCCAGGTGGTAAGGCAGCGCGTTGACGACCGCCTGCTGGCCGCGCAGCACCGCGGCGAGAGCAGCCGCCTCGCCGGTCTCGGCGCGCTCGAGCGCGACCGGCTCGCCTTCGAGCGCAGCCAGCGCCTCGGCGCTGTGGTCGATCACCGTCACCTCGTAGTCGCCCGAGCGGCCGAGCAGGCGGGCGATGGCGCGGCCGATGTGGCCGGCACCGAGCAGGGCAATACGCATCACTGATACCTCATCGAAAGCGACTCCGGGACAGTCTAGGGTGGATGGTCGACGAAAGAAACCATGTATTCGTCGATCGGTCTTGGAAATACGTCGTTTCGTCGACAATGAAAGCCATATCGACATCAACGATGGGTCGCAGCTCCGCTTCTTCCGCCCATGGCGCGCATCGCCCGGTCGCGATGACGCTCGATGCGCTCGATCGCCACCTCGTCGCGCTGCTGCAGGCCGACGCGCGTGCCAGTGCCGCGGCACTCGCGCGCAAGCTTGGCGTGGCGCGCACGACGGTGCTCGCGCGCATCGCGCGGCTCGAGCGCCAGGGCGTGATCGTCGGCTACACGGTCCGTCTCGCACTCGACGAGGCCGAGCGCGGCGTCGAGGCCTACGTCGGCATCGTCGTCGAGCCCAAGGCGGCGCGCAGCGTCACGTCGCGCCTGTCGGCGATGCCGGAGCTGCGCCAGCTGTGCTCGGTGAGCGGCGAGTCCGACTATCTGGCCCTGCTGCGCGCCGAATCGCCGGCGCGGCTCGACGCCGCGCTCGACGAGATCGGCGCCATCGACGGGGTGCGCAAGACCACCACCTCGGTGGTGTTGGCACGACGCATCGACCGCGTGGCCTGATCAGCGCACGGCAGGCACGCTCAGCAACTCCATGAGCTGGGTGCCGGCACCCCCCTGCGGATGATTCGGACCACGCTCGCTCAGGCGGCGCGCGAACACGCCCATCGTGTCGGGCACCGACCAGGTCGTCTGGCGGAAGCCGAAGTTGTCTTCCATGACCACGCGCCAGGCCTTGAACGTGCCGGCGGGGACCGTGACGTCTTCGTAAGCCTCGACACGCCAGTTCGTCTTCATCGGCAGGTCCTGCACCGCTCCGCTGCCGGACGTGACCCGGAGCACCAGCTCCTCGGTCCAGCTGCGGCCCACCTCGAGCGGCCACCGGTAGGTCAGCGCCGGCTCGTAGCTCATGACCGCACGTCCGTTGCGGTCCAGCACGGCGACCACCCCGACGCGGTCGTCCTGCAGCGTCGCTCCGCTGGGGTTCTCGAAGCGCAGCAGGCGACGCCCCTGCCATTCGGTCTGGCTGACGCGCATCGGCACGTCGGCGCTGCCGCTGCCGAAGCTTCCCGTGCTCGTGATCCTGTAGCTCCAACTCGCACCCATCGCCGGCGGCACGTAGCGCTCGGCACGGGGCGTGCCGGAGGCGCATCCCGCGAGCCCGACCATCCCGATCAAGGCTGCCGCTGCAACTGTGGTGGTCACCCAGGTCCGACGGGACAACCGACGATCGCTCATCGCAGACTCCTTCGCTTTGCGGGGCCATCGTGGCAGCCACCGCCTGCCAACCACGCTACGCCGGCAAGCCGCGCCGCGGTTGCGAATGCTCAATGTCGTCTCCACTCGCGCCCAGGCGACGGCCGGCGCGAGCCGGTCCATTGCGATGCGCGGTCCCGCGCTGCAGGGCGGCACGTCGGCCGCGGGAACTCACTTGAATCCCCTTCCGGCGGGGCTGCGAACGAACTGCCGGGCGGCTGCACGAGTGCCGCGTCGCAGAATCTCCCGTGGCGGTGTCCGCCCTCGGTTCGGCTGCGGGTTGCCCAGCATTCCGCACCGATACGGCGATTGCTAAAAGGGCAAGGCCGCACCGGAGGCATTGAATTTCGCATCGGACCTCGAGCGCGAGGCCGCCAAGGCCTGACACTTCCTCCCACGAACCCACGACTCGACCAAGGAGCCCACCGATGAGCCCGATCAGCCGCCGCGACTTCAACCGCCTGGCCTCGGCCGGCGCCGCCACGCTGGCCGCACCGGCGCTGGTGCGCGCGCAGGCCAAAAAGCTCAAGGTCGGCGTGCTGCTGCCGCGCTCGGGGGCGCTGGCCTTCATCGGCCAGTCGTGCCAGCGCGGCGCCGACATCTCGCCGCCGCTCATCAAGGAGATGGTCGGCGTCGACGTCGAGCTGATGAACGCCGACATCGAGTCCAGCGTCGACGTGGCGCGCTCGCGCGCCGAAAAGCTGATCGACGACGGCGCGCAACTGCTGATGGGCGCCTTCGACTCGGGCCCGACCGCGGCCATCGCGCAGGTCGCCGAGCAGCGCAAGATCCCGCTCGTCGTCAACATCGCCGCCGCGCCGCAGATCACCGAGCAGGGCTACAAGTACACCTTCCGAAACTTCCCGAACGCGGGCGAACTGATCCGCAACGGCCTGGCGCTGATGCGCGACGTGTTCCAGGCCACCAATACGGCGCCGAGGAGCGCCGTGTTCCTGCACGTCAACGACACCTTCGGCACCTCGATGGCCAAGGGCATCGCGGCGATGCTGCCCTCGCTCACCTACCTGCCGTTCAAGGTGGTCGAGACGATCGCCTACGACCGCGAGGCGCGCGATCTCTCGGTCGAAGTCGCCAAGGCCAAGGCCACCGGCGCCGACTTCATCCTGCTCGTGAGCCGACTGAACGACGCCATCCTGCTGGTGCGCGAACTCGTCAAGCAGCGCTGGTCGCCGCAGGGCATCATCAGCCCGGGATCGCCCGGCATGTACGAGGCGCAGTTCTACAAGACGCTGGGCAACAAGTACTCGGACTACTGCATCTCCAACGTACCCTGGTACAACCCGAACGCGGCGCTCACCAAGCGCGTCGAGGCCCAGTTCACCAAGCAGTTCCCGCAGGAAAAGCTGATGTTCCACGCGCTCAACGTCGGCTTCACGTTCGAGGCCATGATGATCGCCGCCGACGCCTTCAAGCGCGCCGGCAGCAGCAACGGCCAGGCGCTGGCCGACGCGCTGCGCCAGACGAACATCGCCGAGCACGTGATGATCGGCGGCCCCATCACGTTCGACGCCAAGGGCCAGAACACGCGCATCGCCTCGGCCTGCATCCAGAACCGCCGCGGCGAGCCGCTGGTGGTGCTGCCCAAGGAGGCGGCGCAGGCGGCACCGGTCTATCCGGTGCCGAACTGGCAGCAGCGCGCTTGAGGGCAGCGCGCGCATGCCTGCCGAGGCCGTCGCCAACATCGTCCTGAGCGGGCTGCTCACGGGCCTGGTCTACGGGCTGATGGCGCTCGGCCTGTCGGTCATCTACGGCGTCGTGCGCATCGTCAACTTCGCGCACGGCGAGCTGATGGCGGTGGCGATGTACGGCGCCGTGTTCGCCTTCGCGCTGGCCGGCATCGACCCGCTGTGGATGCTGGTGCCGACGGCGCTCGCCTTCTTCGGCCTCGGCTACGTGCTGCAGCGCGGACTGGTCAATCCCTTCATCGACCGGCCCGAGCATGCGCAGTTCATCCTGCTGCTGGCGCTGGCGCTGGTCATCGTCAACGCGCTGCTGGTGGCCTTCGGGCCCGACGCGCGCGCGGTGCAGGTCGGCTACGCGCTCGACTCCTACCAGCTCGGGCCGCTCTTGGTCGACAAGGTGCGCGTGATCTGCGCCGTGGTCGCGCTGGCGGCCTGCGCGCTGCTGTTCGCGATCTTCCGCTACACCGCCTTCGGCAAGGCGATCCGCGCCTGCGCCGACAACCTGCTCGGCGCGCAGGTCATCGGCCTCAACGTCAAGCACCTGTACGCGCTCACCTTCGGCCTGGGCGTGGCCTGCTGCGGCGTGGCCGGCTGCCTGATGTCGCTGCTGGTCGATGTGACGCCGTCGATCGGCCCGGCCTACACGCTGCTGGCCTTCGTCATCGTCATCATCGGCGGCCTCGGCTCGATGGTCGGCGCGCTCGCCGGCGGCGTGCTGATCGGCGTGTCGGAATCGGTGGCTGGGCTGCTGTTCACGCCGTCGGCCAAGAGCATGCTGTCGTTCGGGCTGCTGATCCTCGTGCTGGCGTTCAGGCCGCAGGGCTTGTTCAAGGCGCGATGAGCCGCGCGCACCTGGCCCTGGCCGCGCTGCTCCTCGCGCTGCTCGCGCTGCCGCTGGCACTCGACCGCTACGTGCTGTCGGTGATGATCCTCATCCTGTACTTCGCCTATGTCGGCCAGGCGTGGAACGTGATGATGGGTCTGTGCGGGCAGCTTTCGCTCGGACATGCGCTCTTCGTCGGCCTCGGCGCGTACACGGCGGCGGCGCTGTACCAGCATTTCGGCGTCAACCCCTGGCTGGGCATGCTGGCGGCGGTGGCGGTGTGCGTGGCGGTGGGCTCGTTCATGGGCTGGCTGGCCTTTCGCTTCGGCATCGGCGGCACCTACTTCGCGCTGCTGACGATCGCCTTCGCCGAGTTCACGCGCATCGGCTTCGAGAACTTCGCCTGGGTCGGCGGCACCGGGGGCTTCTTCCTGAAGGTGACGCAGGCCGGGCACCTCGACCTCGTCAACCTGCGCGGCGGCCCGCTGCTGTTCTACTACCTCGCGCTGGCGCTGGCGGTGCTCGCCTTCGGGGTCTCGGCAGGGCTGCTGCGCGGGCGGCCGGGCTACTACTTTCGCGCCATCCGCGACAACGAGGAGGCGGCACGCGCCGCGGGCGTCGACGTGCTGCGCTACAAGCTCTACGCGCTGCAGATCTCGGCGGCGATGACGGCGCTGGCCGGCGTCTTCTTCGCGTTCTATTACAACGCGCTCTTTCCAGAGCAGATCTTCCACATCAGCCGCTCGATCGAGATCATCCTGGCGCCGATCATCGGCGGCATCGGCACGCTGTTCGGGCCGGTGCTGGGCGCGGCGGTACTGACCGCGCTCTCCGAAGGCATCAACCAGTTGCTGTCGATGTCGGGCCACGAGATCCCGGGGGTCAAGCAGATCCTCTACGGCATCGCGCTCGGCCTTGCGATCATGTTCATGCCGGGCGGCATCTGGCCGGTGATCGCACGGCGCCTGGGGCTGCACCGGCGGGACGGCGACGGGGGCGGCCATGACGAAGGCTGAGACGAAGGCTGAGGCGCAGGCTGCGGCCGGCGCGCCGGCCGCGACTATGCTGGAGGTCGCCGGCGTGTCCA
Source organism: Burkholderiales bacterium (assembly GCA_028869005.1). Taxonomy (GTDB): domain Bacteria; phylum Pseudomonadota; class Gammaproteobacteria; order Burkholderiales; family Burkholderiaceae_C; genus Rubrivivax. Next base: position 5,263 of record JAGWTJ010000119.1, read on the forward strand.
AGAGCTTTCGCGGGCTGCGCGCCGTCGCACGCGCCTCGCTCACGGTGGCGCGCGGCGAGATCGTCGCGCTGATCGGGCCCAACGGCGCGGGCAAGACGACCCTGTTCAACCTGGTGGCCGGCGCGCTCGCGCCCGACGAAGGCACGATCCGCTTTCACGGCGAGGACATCGCCGGCCGGCGCGCCGACCGCGTCTGCGCCGCCGGCATCGGGCGCACCTTCCAGATCGTCAAGCCCTTCGCCGACATGACGGTACTCGACAACGCCATGGTCGGCGGCTTTCGCGGCACGGCCGACCGCGGCCTGGCGCGCGCGCGTGCCGAGCGCGCGCTGCGCGCGCTCGACATGTGGGGCGAACGCCTGCGGCCCGCCTCGGCGCTGACGCTGCCCGACCGCAAGCGGCTCGAGGTGGCGCGGGCGCTGGCCACCGAGCCTACGCTGCTGCTGCTCGACGAGGTGATGGCCGGGCTGCGCCCGACCGAGACCGACCGCATGGTCGCCGCGTTCCGGCGCCTCAACGCCGAGCACGGCCTGACGATCCTGCTGATCGAGCACGTGATGCGCGCCGTGATGGCGCTGGCCGAGCGCGTCTACGTGCTGCACCACGGCGAGATCATCGCCGGCGGGACGCCGCAGCAGGTGACGCGCGACGCGCGCGTGCTCGAGAGCTATCTCGGCACGGCCGCGCCGCACTGAGCGCGCACGGCCTGCGCACCCGCACACGCAGCCGCCCCCGTATCCACATCTACCTGCGCCCATGCTCGAAGTCCGCGACCTGTCGGTGTTCTACGGCGACGCGCAGGCGCTCGACGGCGTCAGCCTCAGCGTCGGCGCCGGGCAGGTGGTGGCGCTGGTCGGCGCCAACGGCGCCGGCAAGACCTCGCTGATCCGCACCGTGGCCGGCATCCTCAGGCCGCGCGCCGGCTCGATCCGCTTCGAGGGCCGCGAGATCGCGGGCCTGCCCAGCCACCGCGTGTGCAACCTGGGCGTCGGCCAGGTCGCCGAGGGCCGGCAGGTGTTCCCGTCGATGAGCGTGCAGGACAACCTGCAGCTCGGCGCGCTGCTGCCGCGCGCGCGCGGCCAGGCCGCAGCGGCGCTGGATCGCGTGTACTCGATGTTCCCGCGCCTGGCCGAGCGCGCTGCGCAGGCAGCGGGCACGCTGTCGGGCGGCGAGCAGCAGATGCTGGCGATCGGCCGCTGTCTGATGGGCGCGCCGCGCCTGGTCATGTTCGACGAGCCCTCGCTCGGGCTGGCGCCGGCGCTGGTGGCCGAGGTCCTGCGCACCATCCGCGAGCTGCATGCGCAGGGCATGACGATCCTGCTCGTCGAGCAGAACGTCGCCGCGTCGCTGCAACTCGCCGACCGCGCCTGGGTGCTGGAGAACGGCCGCATCGTGCTCGAAGGCAGCGGCGCCGAGCTGCTCGACGATCCGCGCGTCAAGGAGGCCTATCTCGGGCTGTAAGCAGCGCGGGCGGCGCGCTCAGGCCAGCGCCCGGCGCATCGCATCGATGACGGCCTTGTAGTCGCTCTGGCCGAAGATCGCGCTGCCGGCGACGAAGGTGTCGGCGCCGGCGTCGGCAGCGCGCCGGATGTTGTCGACCTTGATGCCGCCGTCGACCTCGAGGCGGATGTCACGGCCGCTGGCGTCGATGAGGCGGCGCGCACGCTCGATCTTGCGCAGCGCCGAGTCGATGAACGACTGGCCGCCGAAGCCCGGGTTGACGCTCATCACGAGCACCAGGTCGACCTTGTCGATGACCCATTCGAGCACGTCGAGCGGCGCCGCCGGGTTGAACACCAGCCCCGTCTGCTTGCCCTCGCCGCGGATCAACTGCAGCGTACGGTCGACATGCGTGCTGGCGTCGGGGTGGAAGCTGACGAGGTCGGCGCCGGCCTGGCAGAAGGCCTGCGCCAGCGCGTCCACCGGCTGCACCATCAGGTGCACGTCGATCGGCGCCGTGGTGTGCCGGCGCAAGGCCTGGCACACCATCGGCCCGAACGTCAGGTTCGGCACGTAATGGTTATCCATCACGTCGAAGTGGATCCAGTCGGCGCCGGCAGCGACGACGGCGCGCACCTCGTCGCCCAGGCGCGCGAAGTCAGCCGACAGGATGCTGGGGGCGATGCGGTAGCTGCGTTGCGTGCTCATGCGCGATTCTAGGAAGACGGACGCCGGGCGCCAGCGCTGCCTAGAATCTCACGATGGCCGAGCCGAAGTTCAGTTGCCAAGTGCGAGTGAAGTACCTGCCCGAGCAGAGCAACCCGCCCGACGGACCGTACGCCTTCGCCTACACGGTGACGGTGAAGAACAGCGGCAACATCGCCGCGCAGCTCGTGGCGCGGCACTGGATCATCACCGACGCCGAGGGCCGCGTCGAGGAGGTGCGCGGGCTGGCCGTCGTCGGCCACCAGCCGTTGCTCGCGCCCGGCGAGGAGTTCGAGTACTCGAGCTGGACGCGCATCGCCACGCCGCACGGCAGCATGCGCGGCACCTACTTCTGCATCACCGAGGACGCGCACTGGTTCGAGGCGCCGGTGCCGGCCTTCGAGCTGGTGTTCCCAGGACTGCTGCACTGACAAGGTGTGAGAGAACTGCGGTTCTTTCACACCTTGTGAGGCTGCGCGCCGGCGCCGCCGTCACGGCCGGCGCTGCTCGTCGGCATCGGCGCGTTCGCCGGACCCGCGCTCGCCACGCCTGCGGCCCGAGAACATCGTCCACCAGATGGCGAACACGAACAGCACGAGCGCGGCCAGCGCTTCGAGGATGAGCAGCCACATGCCGTGATTGTCGTGCGCGCCGGAGCGGGCCGTGCTCAGGCCGTCTGGATCCGGTTGCCGCCCTGCGCCTTGGCCTCGCCGAGCGCGGTCGCGGCGCGCTCGAGGGTCTGCCCCACCGCCTCGCCGGCGTGGTGCTCCACCAGCCCGCCCGACAGCGTGACGCTCACGGCCTCGGCGCCATGCACGATGCGCAGCGCCGCCAGCCGCTGCACGAGCCGCTCCATCGGCGCGCGCGCGAGCACGGCGCGCGTGTCGGGCAGCATGACGACGAACTCCTCGCCGCTCCAGCGCGCGACCAGGTCGGAGCCGCGCACGTGCCGCAGCGCTTCCTGCGCGAGCGCGCGCAGCACCACGTCGCCGACGGCCTGGCCGTGCGCGTCGTTGACACGCTTGAAGGCGTCGATGTCGAGCTTGACCAGGCAGAAGGTCTGGCCCGAGCGGACGCAGCGCTGATGCTCCTGGTCCATCAGCTCCTGCATGTGGCGGCGGTTGACGAGGCCGGTGAGTTCGTCGCGCGTGGCCTGCTCGCGGATGCGCTCGAGGGCGCGCTCGAGTTCGTCGCGCCGCGTGCGCAGCCGCAGCCGCATCTGCGCCACGCGGCCGGCGAGGATGGCGGTCACCGGCACCATCGTCGCCACCATGAGGAAGTGGCCGACCTCGATCACCGGCGGGTAGACCGCGGGCCGCGCCAGTGCCAGCACCGTGATGGCGACGGCGAACAGCAGCACCGTGACCACGCTCACGCCGAGCATCTGGCGCGGCGTGACGACGAACATGCCGAACATCAGGATCACCATCACGATCGGGAACACGGCGCCGCGCGCCGGACCGAGCAGCGCGTAGGCGAGTACGCAGCAGCCGATCGCGTACACCATCTGCGGCACGGTGAGCGACGGATCGGCCGCACGCGCCGACCAGCCGCTGCGGATGAGCGCGAAGAACACCACCATGCCCCCGAGCGCGAGCGCCGTCCACCACGCCACCGGCGCGGCGCGCACGACGCCGGCCCACACGAACCAGTGCATCGCCAGCACCGCCACCGCGAGCAGGCCCATGGCGAGCAGCGCCTGCTGCAGGCGCAGGCGCCGGATCGGATCGGTGGTGAGCAGGGGATCGAGCAGTCTTCGCATCGGCCGAGCGGCGACGCTGGCGACGCGCCGGCGTCGATGGGGCAAGCGTAGCGCAGGCGGCTGCCGTGGAACGGCGCCGCCGCCACGCCGGCGCGGCCGTGCCGCGGATGCTGCACCTGTGGTCATCCCCGAGGCCGGCCGCTTTGCCTACACTGCCGCGCATCACAAGGTGAACGGTGCCGCGCGCCGCACGCGAGCGCACCCCCCACGGAGACACGCCGCGATGAACGCCCCGCTTCCCGAGTCCGTGCGCAAGGCGCTGCAAAGCGTCACGCTCGACGACAAGTACAGCCTGGCGCAGGGCCGGGCCTTCATGAGCGGCATCCAGGCGCTGGTGCGGCTGCCGATGCTGCAGCAGCAGCGCGACGCCGCCGCCGGCCTGCGCACCGCCGGCTTCGTCAGCGGCTACCGCGGCAGCCCGCTCGGCGGCTACGACCAGGCGCTGTGGGCCGCCAAGCGGCACCTGGCGGCGCACGACATCGTGTTCCAGCCCGGCGTCAACGAGGAGCTGGCCGCCACCGCGGTGTGGGGCACGCAGCAGCTCGACATCTATCCGGCCAGCCGCAAGTTCGACGGCGTGTTCGGCATCTGGTACGGCAAGGGCCCGGGCGTCGATCGCTGCAGCGACGTCTTCAAGCACGCCAACATGGCCGGCACGGCGCGCCACGGCGGCGTGATCGCCATCGCCGGCGACGACCACATCGCCAAGAGCAGCACGGCCGCGCACCAGAGCGACCACAACTTCAAGGCCTGCGGGCTGCCGGTGTTCTTCCCGAGCGACGTGCAGGGCATCCTCGACATGGGGCTGCACGCCTTCGCGCTCAGCCGCTACGCCGGCGTGTGGGCGGGCATGAAGACGATCCAGGAGATCGTCGAGTCGGCGTCTTCGGTGGCGGTCGACCCGCAGCGCGTGCGCATCGTGCTGCCCGAGGACTTCACGATGCCCGCCGGCGGCGTGCACATCCGCTGGCCCGACTCGCCGCTCGAGCAGGAAGCGCGGCTGTTCGACCACAAGTGGTACGCGGCGCTCGCCTACATCCGCGCCAACCGCCTCAACCACAACGTCATCGAAGGTCCGCACGACCGATTCGGCATCGTCGCCAGCGGCAAGGCCTACAACGACACGCGCCAGGCGCTGGCCGACCTGGGCCTGGACGACGCCACCTGCCGCGCGCTCGGCATCCGGCTGCACAAGGTCAACATGGTGTGGCCGCTCGAAGCAAGCAGCACGCGCGAGTTCGCGATGGGGCTCACCGAGATCCTGGTGGTCGAGGAAAAGCGCCAGGTCATCGAGTACCAGATCAAGGAGCAGCTGTACAACTGGCGCGCCGACGTGCGGCCGCAGGTGCTCGGCAAGTTCGACGCGCCCGACGGCGAGGCCAGCGGCGGCGAGTGGGGCCAGCCCAACCCGAGCGGCCACTGGCTGCTGCGCGCGCAGGCCGACCTCACGCCGGCGCTGATCGCGCGCGCGATCGCGCGACGCCTGGTCAAGCTCGGCGTGCCCGCGGACATCGCGGCGCGCATGCAAGCGCGCCTGGACGTCGTGGCCGCGCGCGAGCGCGAGCTGGCGGCCACAAAGGTCGACACCGGCGAGCGCATTCCGTGGTTCTGCAGCGGCTGCCCGCACAACACCAGCACGCGCGTGCCCGAGGGCAGCCGCGC
>JAGWTJ010000376.1 GCA_028869005.1 Burkholderiales bacterium
GTCAGCGTGCGCAAACGCTTGCCGAAGCCGTCCAGCGAGGCGTCGGTGAGGCTCGAGTTGGAGAACAGCTTGGTGATCTCGGGCAGGTTGGCCAGCGCCTTGTCGAGCTTGGTGCTGTTGACGCTCAGGCTGCCGTCCTGCTGGACCTCCAGCCCGATGTCGGACAGCCGCGTGTACAGGGCCGAGGCGCCGCTGCTCGAAGCGAGCATCGAGCGCAGCTGGTTCTGCGCGCCGACGACCGAGCTGTCGCCCTGCAGCACGCCGCCGGTCTTGCTCGTCGCGTCGTACTTGGTGTCGGTCTTGATCAGCGCCGCCAGCGCCGAGTAGGCGGAGGCGAAGTCGGTGATCTTCTTCTTGAGCGTGTCGGTGTCGGCGCCGACCGTCAGATCCACCGGCGTGGGGGTCTCGGCGTTGAGCGTCAGCGTCACGCCGTCGAGCACGTCGGCCAGCGTGTTGCTCTGCGAGCTGACCGGCAGGTTGTTGATCGTGGCCGCGGCGTTGGCCGCGCCCTGCGAGAGCGTCGCGCCGCCGGTCTGCGTCGCGGCGTCGAAGGTCAGGCCGTTCAGGCCGGTGCCGCTGACCGTGGTGGTGAAGGCGTTGTCGGTGCCGGTGGCGTTGGCGCGCATCATCAGGCGCACGCCGGTGCCGTCGTTGAGGATGCTCGCGGTGATGCCGGCGCCGGCCGCGTTGATCTTGTCGCGGATCGCGGCCAGCGTGTCGGCCGCGTCGATCGTCACGTCCACCGGCGTGCTGCCGGCGGCGGCGCGCTGGATGGTCAGCGTGCCCGCGCCGAGCGTGGCCGTGCTCGAGGCCACCGCCGGCGCGGCGATGGTCTGCGCCTTGGCCAGGCTGCTCACCTGCACGCTGTAGGCGGAGGCGCTCGCGCTGCTGCTGGTGGTGATGCTCACCGCGCTCGACGAGGAACTGCCGGTGGTCGTCTTCCAGAAGTCGCTGGAAGCGAGCTTGGCTGCGGCATCGTTGAGGGTCGACACCGCGCTCTTGATCTTGCCCACCTCGGAGATCTGCGTCTGGATCTTCGATCCGGCGGTCTGCAGGTTGGTCAGCGGCTTCTTCTCGATGGCCATCAGCTGCGTGATGATCGAGTTCACGTCGAGCCCGCTGCCGACGCCGAGCGAACTGATGGTGGCCATGGGGTCTGCCTTTCAGGAAATGACGAAGGCGCCGGCGCCTGATCCTCGCGGGGCGCTCGACGCCTTGCTTTCGGCGGCCGCGGCCCGGACTTGAGCCGCGCTGCGTGACGAAACGTTCAGTCCAGCCGGTCCGCAAGCATGCGGCCCGTCCTTCGCCAGGCGTGCGGCCGCGCGCAGGCACGCCCGCACGTCCGGGCTCAGCCCTTCAGCAGTTGCAGCACCTGCTGCGGCAGCTGGTTGGCCTGCGCCACCATCGCCGTGCCGGCCTGCTGCAGGATCTGCGAGCGCGACAGGTTGGCGGTCTCGGCCGCGAAGTCCGCATCCATGATGCGGCCGCGCGCGGCGCTCTGGTTCTCGCCGGTGATCTGCAGGTTGCTGATCGCAAACTCGAAGCGGCTCATCGCGGCGCCGTAGGTGGCGCGGCTGGTGGTGATCGCGTCGAGCTGGGCGTCGATCGCGGCCACCGCGGTGGAGGCCGCGCCGGCGGTCAGGATGTTGCCGGTCACCGTCGCCACCGTCGAGGTGGTGATGGTCATCGTGTCGCCGTTGTTGGCGCCGACCTGGAAGGTCTGCGCGCCGGCGCCCGAGCCGACGATGGCCGTGCCGTTGAACTTGGTCTGCTGCGCGATGCGGGTGATTTCCGCCGACAGCTGCTGGAATTCGGTGTCGAGGTTGGCGCGGTCGCCGGTGCCGTTGGAGCCGTTCTGCGCCTGGATCGACAGCTCGCGCATGCGCTGCAGCACGTCGGTCACGGTGGCCAGCGCGCCTTCGGCGGTCTGCGCCAGCGAGATGCCGTCGTTGGCGTTGCGGATCGCGACGTTGATGCCGCGGATCTGCGAGTTCATGCGGTCGGCGATCGCCAGGCCGGCGGCGTCGTCCTTGGCGGAGTTGACGCGCAGGCCCGACGACAGGCGCTGCATCGACGTCGCCAGCGACGACGCCGACTGGGACAGGT
>JAGWTJ010000120.1 GCA_028869005.1 Burkholderiales bacterium
GATAGACCAATTTAGGCTCGAGACGATGCGCATACCCTCATGCGCCATCCGCGCCCGTTCCGGAACTCGGTGAGTGGGTCCGGCCGGACGCGGCTCCTGCCTGCTGCTTATGGGGTCAGGTGCAGTGCGCAATAGCGGTAGTCGGCGACGTCGATCTTGCCGTCACCATTGGCGTCGGCCGGGTCGTTGGGTCCCGCTGACTTCTGGCCGTTTCTGGCGCGGATCAGCGCCAGGTCGGCCGCGGTGACCTTGCCGTCGCCGTTGACATCGCACTTCTGCACCACGACGCCGGTGGCGCGCTGCAGCACCAGCAACGCATAGGCGTTATGCGACGCGTTCGAGCTGTCGCCCCAGCTCCCGGGAAAGCCCGTGCAAGTGAACGAACCGTTCGCGCACTGCATGGCGATCAGCGTGTACGCGTAGTCGAAGTATTGGCCGGCCGTTTCAGCAGAATAGGCACCCACTCCACCCGCGCCGAACAGCGCTGGTTGCGATACCGCCGCCGGGCTGAGGTTCGACTGACGCTGATTGCACGCCGGGGCATTCGCAGCGGGCAGCGTGCCGTAGTCGTTCGGGCCGATGTTGCCGGCGTTCACCGCGACGCCCGACTGCCTGATCAGCTCCATTCCCTTGAACGAACTCCACAAGTAGTAGCCATACGAGTTGGTCGGCCAGCTATTGCCCATGCTGTCCAGGTTGGTGTAGCGGTAGCGGTACTTGATCCACTCCATGTAGCTCTGGACGCCCGGGTCGTTGACATCGGCGCCGCCGAAGAGCTGGATGTAGATGCCCGAAGCCGTCTGCTGCAGCGACGGGTTGTACCCGGTCGCCTGGTAGCCGATGCCGCGCTCGGTGGCGGAGAGGGGACTGCCGATGGGCCCGCAACTGGCATTGTCCGAGCCCTGCTTGGCGTTGAGCTGGTAGCCGCCGCGCGTCGCGGCCAGTGCGGCCGTGATGCTGGCCGCGCGCGCCGGGTCATTGAAGGGATCGTCGGCGCTCTTGTTGGACTGGTAGAACGCGAGCGCCGCGTGAAGGCCGGCCGCCCCGAACTGGGTGGTCGACGAATCGCAACCGTTGCCGGTGTAGCCCCAGAACCCCTTGCACGTCCCCGAAGCCGTCTGACCCGCCAGCGTGCGGTCGACGATCGCGTCCATCGTCTGCTTGATCGTCCGGTAGCCGGCATTGGCCGGTGCCAGCGTGCTCTTGTCGGGGCCACCCGTCAGCGCGTAGCCCGACAGCGCCATCATCCACGCGCCGTCGCGGTAGGCGTAGAAGGACTGCGGCCAGCCCTGGTTGAGGATGTAGGCGGCTGCGGTTCGCAGGTAGCCCTGATCCGTCACGCTCGCGCCGACGTAACCCGAAGGCGGATCGGCCGGGTTGCCACTGGCTCGCTTCTCGAGCAACGCCTCCATCACGAGACCCTGCGCACTGTTGATGCCCAGCGAGGAGGGGTTGCTGAAGGCCCCCGCGCCCTGGAGGTAGGTCAGGCCGCTGTTGATCGCCGTCCCGACGTCGATCTGGAACGGCGTGAGGGCGAACGCCGGGCCCGACGACCCCACCAGTGCCGTCACGGCTGCCGCGGCCAGCAGGGACTTCTTGACGTTCAGATGCTTCGACATATAGCTGCTCCTGTTAGGACACTCCATCGACCCAGCGCCTGCGGCGGTCGCATCTCGACTCGCATGCGGGCCGGAATTCGCTCACTCGTCCGAGATCTGCCGCCGCCGGCGGCCCCCTCGGAAAATGGGTTAGCAAGCCTCATGCCGAGATGGTCAATTCCTTTTGCAACAACGAGTTGACCCCGTTGGTGCTACGCAACAGGCAAAAAATGTAAAGAAAGCCGACGTGGATGCGTGGCGCCACTGCGAGTGGCTCGCATTTCGCACCGGCCCCGGCTCGGCCGTCGCACGTCCGGGCCAAGCCGTGGGCCCGCCGAGCGCCCTGCGCTGCGCCGGATGGCGCAGCGCCGCTACGGCAGACTGCGCGCCGCCAGCGGCTCGAACTCTCCCGCCGCCTTGGCCTTCCACGCCGCGATCGCGCGGCCCATTTCGCCGATGTCGAAGATGGCGCTTTGCAGCAGCGTCATCTGCTCGAGCGCATCGGCGGTCGGGTGGTCGACGGCGTAGTCGAGCGCGCGTTTGCTGCCTGCGATGGCCAACGGCGATTTGGCGGCGATGGCCTCGGCGAGCTTCATCGCGTGCGCCAGCGCGGCGGCAGCGTCGGGCACGACGGCGTTGACCAATCCGACCGCCAGCGCGCGCTCGGCCGGCAGACGCTCGCCGGTGTAGGCCATCTCGCGCGCCACGCCCGGCGGCACGATCTTGGGCAGCCGCTGCAGCACGCCCAGGTCGGCGGCCATGCCGATGTGGATCTCCTGCACGGTGAAGAAGGCGTCGGTGCTGGCCACGCGCAGGTCGCAGGCGGCGGCGAGGTCGAGCGCGCCGCCGATGCAGCCGCCCTGGATCGCGGCGACGACGGGGAAGTGCGCCGCCGGCAGCGCGTCGAAGCAGCGCATGAGCCGGCGCAGTCCGTCCTGGAAGGCGAGGCGCTTGCGCGCGCTGCCGGTGTCGAGCATGTCGGCCAGTTCGCCGGCGCCGGCGAACACCTCGAGCGCCATGCCGGCGCTGAAGTGCTTGCCGCTCGACGAGATCACGAGCACCCGCGTGCGGCCCTGGGCGTCGAGCCGCTCGACCGCGTCGCGCAGCGCCCGGAAGAACGGCGGCGCCAGCGTGTTCATGCGCTCGGGGCGGCACAACTGCAGATGCGCGATGCCCGAGGGCGCGAGGTCGAGGCTGAAGAAGGTGTCGTCCATGAGCGGCAGCATAAGGCCGCCAGGCCGTGCTCCAATCGCGCCCGATGCAGCCCGCGCGGGAGCGCCAAGTGACGGATCCAGCAACGAGCCAGGAGCAGCTCACCAGCCGCGACGGCGTGGCGCTGCACCTGCGGTACTGGCCGGCGGTGGGCGCGGCGCGCGGCACCGTGCAGCTGGTGCACGGTCTGGGCGAACACATCGGCCGCTACGAGCACGTGGCGGCGGCGCTGGTCGCTGCGGGCTGGCGCGTAGTGGGCCACGACCACCGCGGCCACGGCCGCAGCGAAGGCGCGCGCGGCGACCTGCCGCAGGCGCCGGCGCTGCTCGACGATCTGGCGCTTGTCTTCGACCACGTGCGCTGTGCGGGCCCGCACGTGCTGCTCGGCCACAGCCTGGGCGGGCTGGTTGCCGCGCGCTTCGTCGCCGAGGGCCTGGCTGTGGCGCCGGCGCCCGCGCCGTTTGCGCGCGAGGTCGACGCGCTGGTGCTGTCGTCGCCCGCGCTCGACCCGGGCATGAATGCGCTGCAGAAGCTCCTGCTGGCCGTGGTCGGGCGGCTGGCGCCGCATCTGCGCCTGGGCAACGGCCTCGATGCGGCGTGGATCTGCCGCGATCCGGCCGTCGTCGCCGCCTACCGGGCCGACCCGTTGGTGCACGACCGCATCACGCCGACGCTGGCGCGCTTCATCGTCGACGCTGCAGCGCTCGTGCGCGGTCTGGCGCCGCGCTGGCGTGTGCCGACGCTGCTGATGTGGGCCGGCGCCGACCGCTGCGTCGCGCCGGCCGGCAGCGCCGCCTTTGCCTTGGCCGCGCCGCGCGACGTGGTGACGGCGCGCGAGTGGCCGGGCTTCGCGCACGAGATCTTCAACGAGCCCGAGCGCGCGCAGGTGCTGGCCGCGCTCGTGCAGTGGCTGGATCGCCTGTCGGGCACGCCGGCTGCGCCCGACCTACACTAACTTGCTAGCCCCGAGGAGCCCGCTTATGAACGCACCCAGCCGCGCCGCCGAGCAGGCGGCGCTGGCCGCGCCGATCGCCGATGCCGCGGCACTCCAGTCCTTCGTCGGCAGCGCCTGGGACGAGCGCATCGTGCCGGCGCTCACCGACTACATCGCGGTGCCGGCCAAGAGCCCGATGTTCGATGCGCAATGGGCCGAGCATGGCCTGATCGACCGCGTGGTGGCCGACGCCGCGCGCTGGGTCGAGCGTCGCGGAGTCGGCGGCCTGAAGCTCGAGGTCGTGCGCCTACCGGGCCGCACGCCGGTGATCTTCTTCGACGTGCCGGCCACGCGAGCCGGCAGCACCGACACCGTGCTGCTGTACGGCCATCTGGACAAGCAGCCCGAATTCACCGGCTGGCGCAGCGGCCTCGGGCCGTGGACGCCCAAGTACGAGGACGGGCGGCTGTACGGCCGCGGCGGTGCCGACGACGGCTATGCGGTGTATGCCGCCATCACCGCCATCGAGGCGCTCGACCGCCAGGGCGTCGCGCGCCCGCGCTGCGTCGGCCTCATCGAGACCAGCGAGGAAAGCGGCTCGGTCGACCTGCCGGCCTACATCGACGCCTTGAAGCCGCGGCTGGGCGACATCGCGCTGGTGGTGTGCCTGGACAGCGGCGCTGGCAACTACGACCAGCTCTGGCTCACGACCAGCCTGCGCGGCATGGTGAGCGGCGTGCTGAAGGTCGAGATCCTCACCGAAGGCATCCACTCGGGCGACGCCAGCGGCCTCGTGCCGTCGTCGTTCCGCATCCTGCGCCACGTGCTCGACCGGCTCGAGGATTCTTCCAGCGGGCGGCTCTTGCCCGAGAGCTTCCACTGCCAGGTGCCGGCGACGCGCGTCGAGCAGGCACGGGCCACTGCGGCGATCCTCGGCGACGAGGTCTGGAAGCGCTTCCCCTGGGCCTGCGGTGCCGACGGCGGCCCGACGCTGCCCACCACCACCGATCCGGTCGAAGTGCTGCTCAACCGCACCTGGCGGCCCACGCTCAGCGTGACCGGCGTCGACGGCCTGCCCGAACTGGGCAGCGCGGGCAACGTGCTGCGCCCCTTCACCGCGTTCAAGCTCAGCCTGCGCCTGCCGCCGCTGGTCGACGGCCACCAGGCCTCGCTCGCGCTCAAGGCGCTGCTCGAGGACAACGCGCCTTACAACGCCAAGGTCACCTTCCACCCCGACGGCCGCGCCGGAGCGCTCGGCGCCACCGGCTGGAACGCGCCGGAACTCGCGCCCTGGCTCGAGCAGGCGCTGAACGCGGCGTCGCGGGCGCATTACGGCGCCCCGCTCGGCTACATCGGACAGGGCGGCACGATTCCGCTCATGAGCATGCTGGCCGCGGGCTTCCCGAAGGCGCAGATGATGGTCTGCGGCGTGCTGGGCCCGAAGAGCAACGCGCACGGCCCGAACGAGTTCCTGCACGTGCCCTACGGCAAGAAGCTCACCGCGGCGGTGGCGCAGGTGATCGCGGCCTGCCCTTGAGCAGCTCGGCGCGGCCCTGGGACGCTCAGAACGTGAACCCGGCCGCCAGCGACGCGCCCGACATCGGTTCGAGCAGCGGCAGCAGCGGCGCCAGCGGCCGGTAGCGCAGCGCCACCTTGGTCGCGTAGCCGAAGAAGCGCGGCAGGTCCTCGGCGTAGCGCGGTTTGCCGTCGCGGTGCCGGAGCCGGCAGAAGATGCCGATGACGCGCAGGTGGCGCAGCAGGCCGGCCCACTCGATGGCCTCCCATTGCGTGCCGAAGTCGGCGGCCACCGGCAGGCCGGCGCGCCGCGCGCCTTCCCACCAGCGCACGGCCCAGTCGATCTCGCGCTCCTCGTCCCACGACAGGAAGGCGTCGCGCAGCAAGGACGCGATGTCGTAGCCGAGCGGCCCGCGCATCGCGTCCTGGAAGTCGAGGATGCCGGGGTTGGGCTCGCAGCGCATCAGGTTGCGCGGCATCCAATCGGCGTGCACGGCCACCTGCGGCTGCGTCGCCACGCGCTCGACGACGAGACGGCTGGTGCGCTGCCAGACGGCACGTTGTTCGTCGCTCCATTCGATGCCGAACTCGCGCGCCACGCACCAGTGGGCGAACAGGTCGATCTCGGCCTGCAGCCATGCCGCGTCGCCGTGCGGCAGCGCGGCGGCGCTGACGCCGCTCTGCCAGCGCACGAGCGCAGCGACGGCGTCGCGCATCAGACGGTCGGCGGCGGCCGGCGTCGCCTGCTGCAGTGCCTCGAGATAGGGCTCGGTGCCGAGGTCGGTGAGCAGCAGGAAGCCCTGCGCCGCGTCGGCTTCGAGCACCTGCGGCACGTGCAGGCCGGCGGCCGCGGCGAGCCGGGCCACCTGGACGAAGGGCCGCACGTCCTCGAGCGGCGGCGGCGCATCCATCACGATGTACGTCGAGCGCGCGCCGGCCACGCGCAGGTAGCGGCGAAAGCTCGCGTCGGCCGAGGCCGGCGCGAGCGTCGCGAAGTCCAGCTCGTGGCGTGCCGCGATGGCGTCGGCCCAGCGCTGGAAGGCGTCACGGCGAGCGGCGTCGGGCCAGGCGATGCCGGCGGGGGACAGTGCGCCGGCATCGGCGGTCATCACGAGTGCCTCATGGATAATTTTCATTCTACAAACCGGCCTCGGCCGGCACCCACCCCACGCCGTTCCGATGCGACTCAATCCACTGGCCGTGGCGGCCGCCTTGCTGGCCGGCGGCCAGGCGGCGTGGGCGCAGCAGGCGCAGGCGCCCGTGGCGCCGGCGTCGGCGGCATCGGCGGGCAAGCAAGGGCCGATCGTGCTCGACGCGCGCCAGCTGAGCGGCCAGGCCGGGCTCGACGTACGCGCCGAGGGCGACGTCGAGCTCAGTCGCGACGGCATGGTGATTCGCGCCGACCACCTGAGCTACGAGCCGCCCGAGGACCGCGCCCACGCCAAGGGCAACGTGCGCGTCGAGCGTTCCGGCGCTGTCTACAGCGGCCCCGAAGTCGAGCTGAGCGTGCAGCGTTTCGAGGGCTGGTTTCTCGAGCCGCACTTCGAGTTCACGCAGCTGCGCGCCGGCGGGCACGCCGCGCGCGTGGATTTCCTCGGCGACGGACGCTCGCGCGCGATCGACGCGAGCTACACGAGCTGCCCGCGCGACGGCCCCGGGGAGCCGGCCTGGGTGCTGCGGGCCGATCGTGTCGACATCGATCTCGACGCCAACGAGGGCGTGGCCGAGGGCGCGGTGCTGCACTTCCTCGGCCAGCCGATCCTGGCGCTGCCGACGATGAGCTTTGCGCTGGGCGACACGCGCCGCTCGGGCTGGCTGCCGCCGACGGTGGGCATCGACAACCGCAGCGGCCTGGACCTCGCGGTGCCGTACTACTGGAACATCGCGCCCAACCGCGACGCCACCATCACGCCGCGCATCATCACGCGCCGCGGCTTCGGCGCCGACCTCGAGCTGCGCTACCTGGAGCCGGCGTATGCGGGCGAGCTGCAGCTCGACGCGCTGCCCGACGATCGCGTCACCAAGCGCTCGCGCGGCTCTTTGCAGTGGACGCACGACGGCCTGCTGCCATGGGGCGTGCGCGCCCGCGCCGATCTGACGCGCGTGTCCGACGACGACTGGTGGCGCGACTTCCCCGGACGCCTGCGCAGCCTGACGCCGCGGCTGCTGGCCACGCACGCCGGCTTCGAGCGGCCGCTGGGCCTGGCCGCGAGCGGCGACGGCATCGGCCTCGTCGACGGGCGCGACGGGGTCGAGGGCCTGACCTACCTGCGCACGACGCGCTGGCAGGTGCTGCAAGCATCCGATGCGCCGATCGTCGCGCCCTACGAGCGTGCGCTGCAGTTCGGCGTGCAACTCGATGGGCGCGCGACGCACCTGCAGTGGTCGCTGCAGAGCGAATTCAACCGCTTCATTCTGCCCTCCAACGACGCCGGCACGGCCTTGCGCACCGACGGCGAGCGCGCGCACGTGCTGGCGGCAGCCAGCCTGCCCTGGCGCGCGCCGGGCTGGTGGGTCGTGCCGCGCCTTGCGCTGAACGCGGCGGGCTACCGCTGGCCGGACGCGGTGAGCGGCGAGCCGCGCCGCGCCTGGCGCGCGATTCCGACCTTCAGCATCGACGCCGGACTCGAGCTCGAGCGCCAGACCCAGGCCTTCGGGCGGCAGCTGCGGCAGACGCTCGAGCCGCGCGTCATGTACGTGAACACGCCGTATCGGCTGCAAAGCGACCTGCCCGACTTCGACGCCGCCGGCAAGGACTTCAACTTTGCGTCGATCTACAGCGACAACGCGTTTTCGGGCATCGACCGCGTCGCCGACGCGCACCAGATCACGGCCGGCGTCACCACCCGGCTCGTCGACCTGGCCAGCGGTGCCGAGGCGCTGCGGCTGGGCATCGCGCAGCGCTACCTGTTGCGCCCGCAGCTCGTCACCGCGCAGGCCGACGGCACGGTCGACGGGCCGCCGACGACGGGGCGCTTCTCGGACCTGCTGCTGCTCGGCTCGACGAGCGTGCTGCCGTCGTGGAAGCTGGACGCCTCGGTGCAGTACAACGCCGACGTCTCGCGCCCGGTGCGTTCCATCGTCGGCGTGCGCTACGCACCCGCTCCATTCCACACGCTGAGCGCCAACTATCGCTATGCGCGCGGCCTGTCGGAGCAGATCGATGTCGGCTGGCAATGGCCGATCCTGGCACGCGCGATGGCGGCGCGTGGCGCGGGCAGCGGCGGCTCGTGCAGCGGCAGCCTGTACACGGTGGGCCGCGTCAACTACAGCATGCGCGACCGCCGCGTCACCGACTCACTGCTGGGCCTGGAGTACGACGCCGGCTGCTGGATCGCGCGCGTGGTGGCCGAGCGGCTGTCCACCGGCAGCACTCAGGCGACGACCCGGCTGATGTTGCAGCTCGAGCTGGTGGGCCTGTCGCGCCTGGGTTCGAACCCGCTGCAGGCGTTGAGGGACAATATCCCCGGCTACGAGATGCTGCGCGGCGAGGGCGCTCCTGCATCCGGGCCGTCCAGCCCATGAGATTCCACTACTTGCTGCGGCGCTGCCCGCCCGTGCCGCGTCCGTTCTTCGCCGTCGTGCTGAGTGCCGTCTGGCTGCTTGCTGCCGTGCTGCCGGTGCAGGCGCAGGGCCGCGCGCCGACCCAGGGCGACTACATTGCGGCGATCGTCAACCAGGAGCTCGTCACCGCCGGCGAAATCGAGCGGCGCATGGAGCGCGCGCGCGCCGACGCGGCGCGCTCCGGACTGCGCCTGCCGCCCGAGGACGTGCTGCGCAAGCAGGTCTTCGATGCGCTGATCGACGAGCGCGTGATCCTCAGCAACGCGCGCGACAGCGGCATGAAGGTCGACGACGCCGAGGTCGACCGCGCCGTGCAGAGCGTGGCCGCGCAGAACCAGCTCACGCCCGAGCGGCTGCGCGAGCGGCTGCGCGCCGAGGGCATCGACGTCGCACGCTTTCGTGCCGACTTGCGCGACCAGATCATGATCGAGCGCATGCGCGAGCGCGAGGTCTACCGGCGCATCAACGTCACCGACGAAGAGATCGACCAGTGGCTGGCCAAGCAGCGCGCGGCCTCGGGCGGCGGCGTCGAGCTGAACCTGGCGCAGATCCTCGTCACCGTGCCCGAGAACGCCGACGCCGGGGTGGTGGCCGCCAGGCGCGCGCGCATCGAGCAGGCGCTGGCGCGCGTGCGCGCCGGCGAGGACTTCGCCAAGGTCGCGTCCGAGATATCGGAAGACGGCAACCGCGAACACGGCAGCGAGATCGGCCTCAAGCCCGCGGCGCGACTGCCCGACCTGTTCGTCGACGCCGTGCGCGGCGTGCCGGTGGGCGGCCTGTCGGCGGTGCTGCGCTCGGGGGCGGGCTTCCACGTGCTGAAGGTGCTCGCGCGCAACGACGGCGCGAGCACCGTCACGCAGACGCGCGTGCGCCATGTGCTGCTGCGCACCTCGCCCGAACTGAGCGCGGAGGTCGCCTCGCGACGCCTGGCCGAGTACCGCCGGCAGATCGAGTCGGGGCAGCGCAGCTTCGCCGACATTGCGCGCCAGTACAGCGAGGACGGCAGCGCCGCCGCCGGCGGCGACCTCGGCTGGACCTCGCCCGGGGCGATGGTGCCGGAGTTCGAGGCGGCGATGGATGCGCTGCCGGTGGGCGGCCTTTCGCAGCCGATCGTCTCGCGCTTCGGCGTGCACCTGATCCAGGTCGTCGAGCGGCGCGACGTGGCGCTCGATGCCAAGCAGTTGCGCGAGCAGGCGCGCAACGTGCTGCGCGAGCAGAAGTTCGAGCAGGCCTATCTCGACTGGACCAAGGAGATGCGCGCGCGCGCCTACGTCGAGTACCGCGACCCGCCGCCGCAGTGAGCCTAGGCGCGGCGCCGCGGCACGTCGCGCGCAAGCGCTTCGGACAGCATTTCCTCGTCGACGACGCGATCGTCGGGCGCATCGTCGCGGCCGTCGATGCGCGAGCCGGCCAGGCGCTCGTCGAGATCGGTCCCGGGCTCGGCGCGCTGACGCGGCCGCTGCTGGCGCGCGCCGGCGCGCTCACCGTGATCGAACTCGACCGCGATCTGGCGGCGCGCTGGCGGGGCGAACGCGGCATCACGGTGGTCGAGGCCGACGTGCTCGGCGTCGACTTCGCCGCGCTCGCCGACGCTGCCGGGCAGCGCTTGCGCGTGGTGGGCAACCTGCCCTACAACATCTCGACGCCGATCCTCTTTCACCTGCTCGGCGTGGCCGCGCGCGTGGCCGACCAGCACTTCATGCTGCAGCGCGAAGTGGTGGCGCGCATGGCCGCCGCGCCCGCGACCAAGGACTACGGGCGGCTGACGGTGATGCTGCAGTGGCGCTACGCGATCGAGCCGCTCATCGACGTGCCGCCCGAGGCCTTCGCGCCGCCGCCGCGCGTCGATTCGACCGTCGTGCGCATGGTGCCGCTGGCCGCGCCGGCGCTGGCCGACGGCGTGCTGCTCGGCGAGATCGTCACGACGGCGTTCTCGCAGCGGCGCAAGCTGCTGCGCCACACGCTCGG
>JAGWTJ010000377.1 GCA_028869005.1 Burkholderiales bacterium
TGGGCGGCGAGGCGCCTCGCGAGCAGCGCACGGCGATCGGCGCCGCGCGCCCGCGGGAGCGACTCGACTTCGATCTGCTCGCCGGCGAGGTCGAACACCAGCCGGCAGCGGCATCCCCCTGGCTGACGTGCCAGCCAGGCGGCAAAGCCCGTCACGTCGCCGGCCGCGAAGCGGCATGCCGGTGCGAGCGCGTTGCCGCGCTTGTCGATGTGACAGGCCAGCAGGCCATGTTCGTCGACCCGCAGAAGATAGGGAGAGGTGCTCATCGCTCAGACGGGAAGATGGGTCAGGATGTCGTAGATGGGCCCCAGCACCGCGCTGGCCACCCACAGCAGCAATGCGCCCATGGTCACGGTGAGGGCCGGCTCGAGCGCGGCCTGCAGGCGGGCGATGGATTCGCTCACCTCGCGGCGGTAGAAGCCGGACACGTTGTCGAGCGCGCGATCGAGCGCGCCGGTCTGCTCGCCGATGCGCAGCATGCGTGTCACCAGCGGCGGGAACAGGCCGGTTGCCGTGAACGCCTGCGAGATCGTCTGGCCCTGCTCGATGCGCTGCGTGGCCGCGCGCAGGCCGTCGCGCAGCGCCAGGTTGCCGGTGATGTCCTGGCTGCTCCTGAGCGCGTCGATGACGTTGATGCCGGCCGCGTACAGGGTGGCAAACAGCGCGGCGAAGCGGGCCAGCGCAAGTTTGCGCCGCAGCTCGCCGACGAGAGGCAGGCGCAGCAGCAGGACGTCGCGGCGCAGTCGCAGCGTGCTCGAGCGGGCAATCGCCATGCGCAGCCCGATCGCCGCGGTGCCCGCGGCGGCCACCAGCAACCATCCCCAGGCCGCCAGCGCATGCGACAGCCACAGCAGCACGCGCGTCTGCAGTGGCAGCGTCTGCCCGGTGGTGCGGAACAGCTTTTCCAGTTCAGGCACAACATGCGTGAGGGCGACGACCACCGCGACACCGAGCAGACTGCCGACGATGGCGGGGTAGATCGCCACACGTCGGGCATGGGTGGCGAGTTCGTCATCGTGCGCGATCGCGCTGCCGATGTCGCGGATGGCCTCTGGCAGCGTGCCGGCTTGTTCACCGGCGCGCAGCAGGCTGACGAATACCGCATCGAAGGCGGCGGGGTGGCGCGCGGCGGCCTCGGACAGCGGCCTGCCGGCGGCGATGTCCGCCAGCATGGCGCCGACGATGTCGCGCAGGCGCGCGTGCTGGACGGTGTCGCGCAGTTCGCCGAGGCTTTCGACCACGGGGATGCCGGCGCTCAACAGTTGCTCGAGCTGGAAGCACAGGTGCACGAGCTCGCGGCGCGGAATGCGCGAGCGCCACAGTGGCTCGCGCGCCGGCTCACCGTTGATGAGGCTGAGGCTGCGTGCGGCCAGCCGGCGCTCGAGTTCATTGACATCGTCGGCCTCCAGTTCTCCGCGCACGGTGTGCCCGTCCGGCTGCATGGCGCGGTAGCGATAGCGCATGGCGGCGTGTCCTGCGATCAGGCCGCGCGCGCGTCGAGCGCGACGACGCGTGCGAGTTCCTGCAGCGAGGTCGTGCCCTCGAGCACGCGGCGCACGCCGTCCTGGGCGAGCGTCAGGAAACCGTTGCCGCATGCCTGGGCGAGCATGGCCTGGGGGCTGGCGCGTCGCGCCACCAGGTCGTCGAGCGTCGCATCCATGCACAGCAGTTCCATGATCGCGATGCGGCCCCGATAGCCGCGGAAGCCGCAAGCCGCGCAGCCGACCGGATGGTGGATGATCGTGTCCGGCCCCGCGGCGGGCAGGCCGAGGCGATGGCGCTCGCTGGCTTCGGCGACGTGTGGCTCGCGGCAATGCGGGCACAGGCGACGGACCAGGCGCTGGGCGAGGATGCCGATCAGGTTGCCCACCAGCAGTTCCGGCCGGATGCCGATGTCCATCAGCCGCGGAATCGCCGCCACGGCCGAGCCGGCATGCAGGGTCGCATACACCTGATGGCCGGTGAGCGCAGCGCGGATGGCCATCTCCGCGGTGTCGGCGTCGCGGATCTCGCCCACCAGGATGATGTCCGGGTCCTGCCGCAGCAGCGCGCGCACGCCGCCGGCAAAGTCGAGCCGGCTGGCGTCGCCGACCGCCGTCTG
>JAGWTJ010000121.1 GCA_028869005.1 Burkholderiales bacterium
ACTATCGGCTGGCGCCAGGGCCTGGGTATCGTGCTCGACGATCTGGTGGCGGCGCTGTGCACGCTGCTCGTCATCGCGCTCGGTGTGTGGCTCGGAAGCCGGTGGTGAACGACGAGCCCGCGGTGCGCGCGCTGGCCGCGGCGCTGCTGGCGCGCGGCTGGCGCCTGGCCAGCGCCGAGAGCTGCACCGGCGGCCTCGTCGCCGCGGCCTGCACGTCGGTGGCCGGCTCGAGCGACTGGTTCGAGCGCGGCTTCGTCACCTACAGCAACGAGTCCAAGATCGAGCTGCTCGGCGTCGAGCCGGCGCTGCTCGAAGCGCATGGCGCGGTGAGCGAGGAGGTGGCACGCGCGATGGTGCGCGGCGCACTCGCGCATTCGCGCGCGCAGCTTGCGCTGGCCGTCACCGGCATCGCCGGACCGGGCGGCGCCGTGCCCGGCAAGCCGGTGGGCACCGTGTGGCTGGCCTGGGGCGATGCGTCGGGCATCCGCGCCGAGCGGCTGCAACTGGCCGGCGACCGCGCCGCCGTGCGCGCCGGCACGGTGGCGGCGGCGCTGGCGCGGCTGATCGAGGCGGCGCGGTCATGAAGGTGGTGCTGGCGGGCGACGCCGACGCCACCGGCTGGGGGCGCTGGCGTGCCGAGCTCGCCGCGGCGATGCCCGAGGCCGAGTGGTTCACGCGCGACGAACTGGCCGCGGCGCGCGTTCCGGCCGCGGAGGTGGTGGCGGCAGTCGTCGCCAGCCCGCCGCCCGGCAGCCTCGTGGGCCTGCCGAATCTGCGCCTGATCCAGAGCCTGTGGGCCGGCGTCGACCGTCTGCTCGCCGACCCGACGCTGCCCGAGGGGGTGCCGCTGGCGCGCATGGTCGACCCGGCGATGAGCGCCGCCATGGCCGAGACGGCGCTGTGGGCCGTGCTCGCGCTGCATCGCGGCTTCTTCGCCTACCAGCGCCGGCAGCGCGAGGGCCGCTGGCAGTTGCACGCGCAGCGCCGCGCCGACGAGGTGCGCGTGCTCGTGCTCGGCCAGGGGGCGATGGGGCACGCGGTGATGCAGCGCCTGGCCCCCCTCGGCTATCGCGTGCAAGGCTGGCGACGCGATGGCACTGCGCTCGCTGCGGCGCTGGCGGCGAACGAGATCGTCGTCAATCTGCTGCCGCTCACGCCGGCCACGCGCGGACTGCTCGATGCGCGCGCGTTTGCCGCGCTGCCGCCGGGTGCGGCTGTCGTCAACCTGGCGCGCGGCGCGCACGTCGTCGACGCCGACCTGCTGGCCGCGCTCGATGCCGGTCATCTGCGCCATGCCGTGCTCGATGTGTTCCACCAGGAACCGCTGCCGGCCGCGCACCCGTTCTGGCATCACCCGCAAGTGACAGTGCTGCCGCACGCCGCCGCCAGCACCGATCCGCGCAGCGCCAGTGCCGTGGTGGCGGCCAACCTGCGCGCGCTGCGCGATGGCCGGCCGCTGGCGCATCTGGTGGATCGGGGGCGGGCGTACTGAGCGAGCCGCCGATGGGCTTGCGGGCCACGCATGCCGGCGCTGACGCAGGGGCCGGTGGCGCGGGCATGCCGGCTCCGGCCACCGTCGCGGCCGACCTCGGGTGCGGGGCGTGATGGCCTCATCAACACGCGGTCAGCCCCCCACCGCCATGGCGACCGCGAATGAGGCCTGCGCCGGCATGCCCACGCCACCGTCCCCAACCTCGCATGCTGTGCGCGCAGACAGCCGCGGCGGCCGCGTTGCCGCGGACCCACCTCGCGACACGGCGGCCGGGTGCCGCCCGCCGCGATGCGCCCACCTTCGCGATCGCCGATGGCGACTGGCTTGTGGCGCTCAGGCGCGCAGCACCAGCGTCCGCCTCGCCCCGCCTTCGCGCGGCGCGCTGGCCTGCAGCAGCATCAGCAGCCAGTGGCGCAGCGCGGGCCAAGCTCCGTCGGGCCAGTCCTTGTGCGCCAGGCCCTTGACGATGCCGTCGCACGTGGCCGCGGCGTCGAGCCAGTGCGCCAGGCGTGCGGCCGACAGCTGCGGCAGCACGCGTTCGAAGAGGCGCTCCTTGGCGCCCCACACGCGGGCCGTCTTCAGCGCCAGCGGCAGCGGCTGACCGTCGTCGAGCGCGGCGCGTGCACGCGCCAGCGCGCGCACGTCCTCGGCCAGACTCCAGTGCGCGAACACGGCCGATTCGCCCTCGGCCTCGAGACCGTCGAGCATGCGCAGCGCGCGCGCCAGTTGGCCGCTCCACACCGCGTCCAGCAGCTTGGGGATGTCGTAGCGCGCGACGTTCAGCACCGCAGACTCCACCTGCTCGAAGCTCAGTTCGCCGGCCGGGTACAGCAGCGCCAGCTTGGCCAGCTCCTGATGCGCGGCGAGCAGGTTGCCCTCGACGCGGTCGGCGAGAAAGGCGAGCGTGCGCTGGCCGGCCTCGCCGACGGCCACGCGCTGGTCGTTGCGCGCCAGGCGCTGCGCCAGCCACGCCGGCAGCGCGCTGCGCTCGATCGCGTCCAGCCGCACGCTGCAGCCGGCGCCGTCGAGCGCCGCGAACCAGGCCGACCTGGCCTGCTGATAGTCCAGGCGCGGCAGTTGCACGAGCGTGAGCACGTCGTCGCTAGCCGCCTCGACGTAGCGCTGCAGCGCCTCGGAGCCGTCCTTGCCCGGCTTGCCCGAGGGGATGCGGATCTCGATCACCTGACGCGCCGCGAACAGGCTCGGCTCGCGCGCGGCGCCGAGCACGCCGCTCCAGTCGAAATGCGCGCCGCTCACGCTGAAGACGCGGCGCTCCTCGAAGCCGGCGCGGCGTGCCGCGGCGCGGATGGCGTCGGCCGACTCCATCGCCAGCAGCGGCTCGTCGCCGTGCAGCGTGTAGACGCGTGCCAGGCCGCGCGCGAGCTGCGAGGGCAACTGCTCGGCTCCGATCTGCATGGCGCTACGGCGTGATCGAAGCGAGCCGCCGCATGACCTGCTCGACGACGTCGCCCTGCATGTCGCGGAACAGATCGGCCTCTTCCTGTTCCTTGGCCAGCGCCGTGGCCTCGCTGTAGCTGAGATCGCGCGACAGCAGCAGCGAGACCTTGGGCGCGAGTTCGCGGCCGTCGGGCCGCTGCACGCGGAAGTCGAAGCGCAGCCGCAACGTCAGCTCGCGCACCTGGGCCGCGGCGGTCGAGGCGACGACGCTGCGCTCACGCCGGTCCTCGAGCGCCTCCAGCACGACCTCGGCGTGCGCCGCATCGTCGAGCACGCGCGTCTGCGCCGCGGCCGTGCGGCGCAGTTCGGCGGCCAGCGGCGAGCGCGGCGCGAAACCGGTGAAGGCAATGCTCGCGAAATGCAGTCGCGCCGGCTGGCGCAGCCGGAAGCCGCATCCGCTCAGCGACCCGGCGGCGAGCGCTGCAGCCAGATCGGCCCAGCGGCCGAGCACAGCGCGTCGTCCGACGCACACCGCCGCGCCGAACTCAGCACCCGTGGCGTCTGCCATCACGCCCCGAGGGGGTGCTCAGACCACGACGTTGACCAGGCGGCCGGGCACGACGACGACGCGCCGGATCGGGCGCCCTTCGCCGAAGCGCGCCACCTCGGGGGCGGCCAGTGCGATGGCCTCGATGGCGTGGTGGTCGGCGCTGGCCGGCACGCGGATCGCGCCGCGCATCTTGCCACCGACCTGCAGTACGAGCTCGATCTCGTCCTGCACGAGCGCGCTTTCGTCGACCGCGGGCCACGGCGCGTCGATCAACTCGCCGTGGCGCGCGACATAGCCCAGGCTAGCCCACAGCACCTGCGTGATGTGCGGCGCCGCCGGATACAGCGTGCGCAGCAGCAGTGCGATGCCCTCGTGCAGCACGGCGGCGTCGGCATGCGTGTCGGCCAGTGCTGCGTCCTCCAGCGCGTTGAGCATCTTCATCGCGCCCGAGATCACGGTGTTGTATTGCAGGCGCTCGAAGTCGGCGCTCACCTGGCGCAGCAGCAGATGCAGCTCGCGGCGCAGCGCGAGCGCCTCGCGGCTCGCGCCGGGGTGCGAGCCGGCAGCGCTCTTCGGGTGCGATGCCGACTTCGCGGCGAAGCTCCACAGGCGTCGCAGGAAGCGCCAGCAGCCCTCGGCGCCGGAGTCGCTCCAGGCCGCGCTCTGGTCGGGTGGGCCGGCAAACATCGTGAACACGCGCGCCGTGTCGGCACCGAAGCGCGCGATGATGTCGCGTGGCTCGACGACGTTGTTCTTGCTCTTGGACATCTTCTCGATGCCGCCGAGCTGCACCGGCTGGCCGTCGGCCTTGGCGCGCGCGCCCGCCGGGTGGCCGCGGTCGTCGTAGTCGATGTCCACTTCGCTCGGGTAGAACCAGCGCCGCTTGCCACCTTCGCCGTCCTCGCGGTAGTAGCACTCGTTGAGCAGCATGCCCTGCGTGAACAGGCGCGTGAACGGCTCGTGGAACTTCACCAGGCCCAGGTCGCGCATGGCCTTGGTCCAGAAGCGCGCGTACAGCAGGTGCAGCACGGCGTGCTCGATGCCGCCGATGTACTGGTCCATCGGCATCCAGTAGTCGTTGCGCGCATCGACCATCGCGTCGTCGCTGCCCGGACAGCAGTAGCGCATGTAGTACCAGGCGCTGTCGACGAAGGTGTCCATGGTGTCGGTCTCGCGCCGCGCGGGCCGGCCGCACTTGGGGCACGCCACCTTCAGGAACGACTCGCACTTGTTCAGCGGGTTGCCGCTGCCGTCGGGCACCAGATCCTCGGGCAGCAGCACGGGCAGGTCCTGCTCCGGCACCGGCACGCTGCCGCAGTCTGCGCAGTGGATGATGGGGATCGGCGTGCCCCAGTAGCGCTGGCGGCTGATGCCCCAGTCGCGCAGCCGCCAGGTGACCTTCTTGCCGCCCAGGCCGTGCTGCACGAGAGCGGCGGCGACGGCGTCGACGGCTGCCTTGTGGTGCAGCCCGCTCCAGACGCCGGAGTTGACGGTGATGCCGCGTTCCTTGTCGGCGTACCAGTCCTGCCAGCGCGCGTAGTCGTAGTCCAGGCCGTCGATGTGGATGACCTGCAGGATGTCCAGGCCGTACTTGAGCGCGAACGCGAAGTCGCGCTCGTCGTGCGCCGGCACGCCCATCACGGCGCCGTCGCCGTAGCTCATGAGCACGTAGTTGCCGACCCACAGCGGCACCTGCTGCCCGGTGAGCGGGTGCACGACCTGCATGCCCAGCGGCAGGCCGACCTTGTCCTTGAGCGCGAGCTCGGCCTCGGTGGTGCCGCCCTTGGCGCACTCGGCGACGAAGGCGGCGATCCTGGCGTCGCGCCGCGCCGCCAGCTGCGCCAGCGGGTGCTCGGGCGCGACGGCGCAGAAGGTGACGCCCATGATGGTGTCGGCGCGCGTCGTGAAGACGTGCAGGCGGCCGCCTTGCACGAGCTGGCCGGACTCGTCGCGGATCGTGTGCGTGAAGGCAAAGCGCACGCCTTCGCTCCTGCCGATCCAGTGCTCCTGCATCAGGCGCACGCGCTCGGGCCAACCGTCGAGGTAATGCGGACTGGTGCTGTCGGCGACGCCGGCCAGCAGCTCCTCGGCGTACTTCGTGATGGCCAGGTAGTAGCCGGGGATCTCGCGCTTTTCCACCGGCGCGCCGCTGCGCCAACCCTTGCCGTCGACCACCTGCTCGTTGGCCAGCACGGTCTGGTCGATCGGATCCCAGTTGACGATCTGCGTCTTCTTGTAGGCGATGCCCTTTTCGAGCATCTTCAGGAAGAACCACTGGTTCCAGCGGTAGTAGGCGGGGTCGCAGGTGGCGACCTCGCGGCTCCAGTCGTAGCCGAGCGCGAGCGGCTGCATCTGCGCCTTCATGTCGGCGATGTTGGCGCGCGTCCACTGCGCCGGTGCGATGCCGTTGTCGATGGCGGCGTTCTCGGCCGGCAGGCCGAAGGCGTCCCAGCCCATCGGCATCAGCACGTTGTAGCCCTTCATGCGCATCCAGCGGCCCATCATGTCGCCGATGGTGTAGTTGCGCACATGGCCCATGTGCAGCTTGCCGCTCGGGTAGGGCAGCATCGAGCAGGCGTAGAACTTGGGCCGCCGCGGGTCCTCGGTGACGCGATAGGCGTCGATCGCCGCCCAGTGCGCCTGGGCGGCGGCCTCGACCTCGGCGGCGACGTACTTCTCGTTCACGTCAGCGGTCGGCCCAGATCTTGGTGATGGCGGTGGCGGTGTTGCCGAGCACGAACACGGTGTAGACGCCGCCGGCGACCAGCGTGCGGTCGATGGCCGCGATCGGCGTCGGCGTCAGCGGCAGCGTCGAGACCTCGAAGTGCGAGGTGGTCGACGCCTGCACCCGGACGTTGGCATAGGCGCTGCTGCTGCCCGGCACGACGCCGTTGGCGACGATCGCCGAGTCCACCGTCAGCGTCAGGCCGTTGACGGCGTCGGTGGTGCCGTTGACGAGGCGCACGTTGGCCATCGTGGTGACCGCCGGCGCGTGGTTGTCGTCGACCAGCAGCGACACCGCGGGCGACGCCTGCTGGCCGGTGACGAGCAGCGTGTTGTCGCTGCCGGCGCTCAGCGTGATCGGCGGCACGGCCGCCGCGGCGCCGTTGACACTCACCGTCCAGGCCGCTGCGCCCGGCGGCACCATGGCGTAGCTGCCGATGGAAGGCGACGGCAGGTTGCTCGCCAGCGTGGTCGTCGCCGTGCTCGCCGACACGGTGCCGCCCGGCACGCCCGAGACCAGCCGCACGCGTGCGTTGCCGTTGTACGACGCCGTGTACGCGCCCTGCTCGATGAGCACGCCGCCGTCGACCAGCGCGCCGCCCAGCGTCGGCGTGAGCAGCACGACGACGTTCTGCTGGTTGGCCAACGCCACCGACGGGATGTCCAGCCGCAGATCGCCCTTGTTGCCGTTGGCGGTGACGCGGATCTCGTAGGTGCCCGGCGTGAACGCCAGGAACGCCGTGCTGGGGCTGGTGCCGCTGGCGCCGACCGAGAAGTTCGGGTTGACGGTGTTGAGGTCGACGCCGGGCGCCGTGACGTAGACATCGACCGCGCCGGCATCGGTCGCCAGGTCGATGACGCGCAGATTGAGGGTGTTGGCGGCCGGCGCGACATCGTTCTCACCGACCCACGCGGCCTTCAACAGGCCGTTGCTGTCGTAGGCGATGAGGGTGTAGGCCTGGCTTTCCGACAGTGACGGCCCGACCGAGGCGAGCGCGGTGACGGTGCCCGAATCGGCCCATTGCACGGTCTGCGAGCCGGACGGCACGCTGCCGTAGCTGCTCGCCTGGCCGGTCGTAGCGGGGCCGGCGTACTTGGTGCCGCTGACCAGCAGATCGATGCTGGCGTGGCCATGCGTGGCGTTGACCACGCGCACCGACGCGCTGCCGCTGCCCGAGCCGCTCTTGCAGCCGGTCAACGCCAACGCCAGGGCAACGCCTGAGCCCAGAATCAGCTTGAGTAGGAGTTTCAAGATCTCGTCCTGTTGAAAGTGACTGGCCCGCGCCGAGCGTATGCCGGGCGCCGTACGCCAGCCGGCAGTGGGCCTCGGATTCGTTGCCGCCGGGTTACGGCACGGTTGCGCATTGTGTACGAGCGGGCCGTATCGCGGTCGCCACGGTCGCCTTGTCTAGCGCGGCGCCTCGGTGACGAAGCCGATGCGCGTCAGCCCGGCCTGCTGCACCCAGCCGATCAACTCGGCGACGCGGCCGTACGGCACGTTGCGGTCGGCGCGCAACTGCACTTCGGTGGCGGGGTCGCGGCGCGCCGCCTCGCGCACGCGCTCGACGAGCTGCGCCGGCTCGATGGGCTGGGCGCCGATGTACAGCCGCCCGTCGCGGTCGATGGCCAGCGCGACGGAGGCCGGCGCCTGGCTGGCGCCGGCCGCGTCGGAGCGGGGCAGGTCCAGCGGCAGGCTGCTGCCGATCAGGGGTGCGGTGACGATGAAGATCACGAGCAGCACCAGCATCACGTCGATGAACGGCGTCATGTTGATGTCGCTCATCGGCGTGGCGCCGGGGTGCGGCTGCAGGCGGCCGAACGCCATTCACGGCCCCTGGCGGTGCACGAAGAGCTCGCGCAGGTCGTGCGCGAAGCCCTCGAGCTCGGCCTCGCAGCCGGCGATCCATTTGCCGAACACGTTGTAGGACAGCACCGCCGGCACCGCCACCGCGATGCCGGCCGCGGTCATCACCAGCGCTTCGCCGATCGGCCCCGAGACCTTCTCGATGGTGAGGGTGCCGGCTGCCGAGATGCCGACCAGCGCGTGGTAGATCGCCCACACCGTGCCGAACAGGCCGACGAAGGGCGCCGTGCTGCCCACCGAGGCGAGCAGCACCTGGCCCAGATGCAGATGGGCGAGCGAGCGATGCAGCGCGTCGCGCAGCCGCCGCGTGAGTTGCGACGCGAGCTCGGCCTCGGTCTCGAGCGTGCCGCCGCCCGGGCGCGCTCGCGCGGCGTCCAGCAGCGGCAGCAGCACGCGTTCGCGGTCCTGCGCCGCCAGGCGCGCGCCGCCGTCGTCGAGCGAAGCGGCGTCCCAGAACGCCGGCACCGCGCGCGCGATGTCACCGCGCGCGCGTCGCAGCAGCCAGCCCTTCCACAGGATCAGCACCCAGGCCGCGACCGACATCGCCAGCAGCAGCAGCGCCACCGCACGGCCGATGCCGTCGCTGCGCGCCCAGAACTGCTCGAGGCCGCCCATGCCGCGCTCGTCGGCGCTACGGTCGCGCCGGCGCCAGACCCAGCACGTCGGCCATGCCGAACAGGCCGCGCGGCTGCGTCGCGATGAAGCGCGCGGCGCGCAGGCTACCCTCGGCGTAGTTGGCGCGGCTCGAGCTCTTGTGCGCGATCTCCAGACGCTCGCCGCTGCCGCAGTACAGCACGGTATGCTCGCCGACGATGTCGCCGCCGCGCACGGTGGCGAATCCGATGCTGCCGGCGCGGCGCTCGCCGGTATGGCCGTGGCGCTCGAACACGCCCTGCTCGGCCAGAGCGGTGCCGCGCGCGCGCGCCAAGGCTTCACCCAATGCGAGCGCGGTGCCGCTGGGCGCGTCGACCTTGTGCCGGTGGTGGGCCTCGACGACTTCCAGGTCGTAGTCGTCGCCCAGCAGCCGCGCGGCCTGCTCGACGAGCGCCAGCATCACGTTGACGCCGACGCTCATGTTGGGCGCCAGCACGATCGCCAACCGCTGCGCGCTGTCGGCGATCTGCTCCTTGTGCGCTGCGTCCAGCCCCGTGGTGCCGATCACCATGCGCACGCCGAGCTCGCGGCACAGCGCGAGGTTGGCCAGCGTGCCCTCGGGCCGCGTGAAGTCGACCAGCACGTCGGAGCCGGCCAGGCCGGCGCGCAGGTCGGCGGTGACGAGCACGCCCGTCGTGCGGCCGGCGGCGGCGCCGGCGTCGTGGCCGAGCGCCGGGCTGGCCGCGATGTCGAGCGCGCCGACGAGGCGCAGATCGTCGGCCGCCAGCACGGCGTCGATCAGCATGCGGCCCATGCGCCCCCCGGCGCCGGCGACGGCGACCTTCAGCATGACCGGGGCGCGGCGCTCACGAGCGCTCGAGGGGCGGGTAGTCTCGCACCGGTCCGACCGGCTCGTCCGCCGGGCTCTCGCGCTTGACCGGCAACGGCAGCGCCAGCCGCTCCTCGTCGTTGAGCTCGAGCGGCGGCGGCTTGATGTCCTTGTAGCGGCTGATCGAAGCCACGAACTCTTGCTCGGTCGGCAGATCGGGCGCCTCGACGGACTTGACGACGTCGCCGTCGAAGAGCACGACGACGCTGCGCCGCTGCAGCTCGGTGCCCGGACGGCGCAGCGTGAAGATGTAATCCCAGCGGTTGGCGTGGAAGGGGTCGGCGAGCAGCGGCGTGCCGAGCGCGTCGCGCACCTGCAGCCGCGTCGAGCCCGGCTTGATCAGCGCCATCTGCTCCTTGGTGACGACGTTGCCCTGGACGATGTCGATGCGATAGGGCGTGATGAAGCCCATGAAGCTGTCGGTGCGCTGCAGCGACTCGCAGCCCGTCAGCGCCAGGCAGGCGACAAGCGGCAGCAACAGGGCAGGGAGGCGCATCCGTGTGGGTCGGGCGGACCGGGTGGGCAGCGGGGCCGGCACCGGCGCGGCGGGCGCGGCGCGGCGGCGCTGGCTATGATGCATGCATTCTAGCGGTCGCCCCGCTGCCCGCAGCCTGCGGGCTACGGCGGTCGGCCGGCGCGCTTCGCCACCCGATGACCCACGCCGAGGAACTCAAGAGCAGCGGCCTGAAGGCCACGCTGCCGCGTATCAAGATCCTCGAGATCTTCCAGCGCTCGCAGCTGCGCCACATGACGGCCGAGGACGTGTACAAGGCGCTGCTCGTCGAAGGCGCCGACATCGGCCTGGCTACCGTCTACCGCGTGCTGATGCAGTTCGAGCAGGCGGGGCTGCTCACGCGCGGCAACTTCGAGAGCGGCAAGGCGGTATTCGAGCTCAACGAGGGCCAGCACCACGACCATCTGGTGTGTCTGGACTGCGGCCGCGTCGAGGAGTTCGTCGACGCCGAGATCGAACGCCGCCAGCGCGCCATCGCTGCCGAGCGCGGCTTCGCGCTGCAGGAGCACTCGCTGGCGCTGTACGCGCATTGCACCAAGACCCATTGCCCGCACCGCGGCAAATAGGCGCGGCGCCAGGCGGCATCGCCGCTAGGAGCGTGGGCGGCAGAAATCCAGCCCCGCGTCGGCCCCGGCTGAAGGCCCAGGCAAGGCGCGGCGCGCAGCCCGGGCTGGACGCCCGGGCCAGCGGCGCAACG
>JAGWTJ010000378.1 GCA_028869005.1 Burkholderiales bacterium
CGGCGTGATGCCGGCGACGACGCCCAGCGGCTGGCGCAGCGTCCAGTTGTCGATGCCGGTCGACACCTGGTCGGTGTAGTCGCCCTTGAGCAGCTGCGGCACGCCGCAGGCGAACTCGACGATCTCGATGCCGCGCGTGACCTCGCCCTGCGCGTCGCTGAACACCTTGCCGTGCTCGGCGGTGATCATCGCCGCCAGCGCGTCGCGGTGCTCGTTGAGCAGCGCCAGGAACTGGTTGAGCACGCGCGCGCGGCGCACCGGCGGCGTGTCGCCCCAGGCCGGTTGCGCGGCGCAGGCGGCGGCCACCGCGGCAGCGACGTCGGTCTCGCCGGCCAGCAGCACCTGCCGTGCGGCGGCGCCGGTGGCCGGGTTCCAGACCGTCTGCGAGCGCGCCCCACTGCCGCCGCTGCCGCCACTGCCACGTGTGGCACGGCCCGCGATCCAGTGGCCGACATCGTCGGTGCGGGTGAAGGCAGCCGGTGCGCCCATCAGTCGTCTCCTCGTGCCTGTGCACGTTGTCGCCGGGAGCGACGAGTCTAGGCCTGTTGACGCCGTGGGAGGGCGCGCGCCGCCAGGCGCGACAATGGCCGCCGCCTCCCGTTCGGGATGCATTGCAGGTGGCCTCGCCGATGCCCGACATCCCCAGGTTGAACAAGGCGCCCGCGGCGACGTTCGCGGCGCTCACCGATGCCGACCTGGCGCGGCTGCAGGCGCTGCTCGATGCGCTGCCGGCGCCGCTCGAGCCGCTCGACCTGAGCGCCATCGACGGCTACCTGTGCGGCACGCTGCTGCAGCCGCAGCCGGTGCCGCCGGCGCGTTGGCTGCACCGCATCGTCGATGCCGAAGGCCGCGCGCTGCCGGCCGACTTCGACGCCACCGAGCTGCACGCGCTGGTGCAGCGTCGCCACGACGAGCTCGATCGGGCGATCGCGGCGCGACGCTGGTTCGATCCATGGCTGGCCGACGCCGGCGACGAGGCCGCGCCCACCGACGCCGTGCTGCCCTGGGCGGCCGGCTTCGCGCTCGCCACCGAACTCTTCCCGGCGCTGCTGGCGATCGACGACGCGGCGCTCGTCGAGCCGCTGGCGCTGCTGTACATGCACTTCGACCGCGCCGACCTCGAGGATGCCGATGCGCTGCTCGCGGTCATCGACACGCTCGAGCCGCCGGCCGATCTGGCCGAGGCGGCCGAGGACATCGTGCGCGCCGTGCTGCTGATGGCCGACGTGTCGCGGCCGCGTCGCGCCGCCAGGCCGCCGGCGCGCGCGCCGCGTCGCGCCGCTGCGAAGCGGCACCAGCGGCGCTAGCAGCATGCCGCGGCGTCAGCCGCGCGCTGCCGCCGCGAGCGCGTGAACTGGGGCACGCAGGCGTCGCTGTTCAGCGCTTCGCGGGCACTTCTCAGGCGTGACACTGGTAAGCAGCTTTGTCATTCCCATCCCTCCGGCTCAGCGAGGCCCGCGATGAAGGACGTCGAACGCAACCGGCTTTGGTACGCCCCGTGGCGTCGAGTCGAGCGCAGGCCCGACGCGGCCGATCCGGCCGATCTCGGCACGGCCTTCGGTCTCGACCTGAGCCTGGCGGCGGTCGAGGATCTGGCGCCGGTGCGCGGCCGCAGCGACCCCGAGCGGCGGGCGGAACACACTGCCCGCCCGCGCTGATCTCGACCCCAGCACGCTTCGCTAGCGGATCAGCAGCACCGGCACCTGCGTCTCCGACAGCACCTTGGTGGCCACCGAGCCGAGCACCAGGTTGACGAAGCTGCCGTGGCCGCGCGAGCCCATCACGATGAGGTCGAAGTTGTCCTTGGCGGCGCGCGCCACCACCGCCTCGGCCGGCGGCCCGACCTTGGACTCGAACTTCGCCTTCAGCCCGCGCTTTTCGAAGAAGGCGCGGATCGGCTTGAAGACCTTCTCGGCCTCGTCGTCGTAGTAGGACTTCAGCAGCTGCTTGTCGAGCACCGCGGTGGCCCGCGCCGGCACCGCCGAGACGCTGTGGACGACGCTGAACTGGTGGCCTGAGCCCAGCCATTCATCGTGGGCGGCCAGGTAGGCCAGCATGCGCTTGGTGTAGGGGCTGCCATCG
>JAGWTJ010000379.1 GCA_028869005.1 Burkholderiales bacterium
CCGCACCCGCGCCACTACACGATCAAGACCTCGCCCGAGTTCATGCAGCTCAAGGCGCGCCTCACCGAGGAGATCCGCGCCGAGTCGCTGGCCGCGGCCGAGCACTGAGGCCGGCGCAGCCGGCCGTCCGCGCGGCCATCGATGGCACGCGCCGCGCTCGATGCGCGTGGCTTCGGCGACATCGCCCGCACCGCGTCCCGTCGGCGCCCGCTCAGAGCAGCAGCAGCCGCAGCGTTCCCGCGTCCTGCGCGCCGGCGAAAAAGCGCGCCAGCGCCCGGCCGTACAGCGGCTCGCCGGGCGCGGCGAGCGCGAACAGCGTCAGGCACGAGTGCAGCTTGAGCGCGTCGACGCTGCCGAGGATCGCCTCGGCGTCGGCGCCCGGCACCGCCAGCAGCAGCTCGACAGACCGGCGCAGCCGCGCGCCGAGCAGCGGGTGCTGCGCGTAGGCGCGCGCCTCGGCCAGCGAGCCCAGGCCGTAGTGATCGGCCATCGCGCTCGAGCCCAGGCCGCGCAGTTGCGGGAACACGAACCACATCCAGTGGCTGCGCTTGCGGCCGGCCGCCAGTTCGGCGAGCACGTCGTCGATGAGCGGCGCCTGCGCGTCTACGAAGCGCTGCAGGCCATGCGGGTCGGGCACAGTGTCCACGCCGCGATCATGGCACTGCGTGCGGCAGCGTGCCGCACTTGCGCGCTGCCCTCCCGCCCGTGCCGGCGGCTTCAGACGGTCACGCGCGGAACGCTTCTGCGCACGGCTTCCGCCACGAGCAGGGGGCAGCCGGCCACGAGATCCAGGCGCGGCCAGGCCTGCGGCACCATGTCCGCAAAGCGTGCACCCAGCCGCAGGACGAAGAAGGCCATCTCGCCGACCCTTCCGTCACCGGTGGCGACACTGACCTTTCCGTCGATGAATGGATGGGACAGGGCACGCTGCTGCGCCAGGATGGCCTGGACCAACGGGTCGTCGTCCGTGCCGCGACACACGCCGGTGATCGCGACGCGGGAATAGACGGCCTTGCGGTCAGGCGGAGTCCGCGGGTTGCTCGCGGCCACCGTGTAGTACCACTGGATGTAGCTGACATCCGCGGGCAGGCTGTTCTGGCCGCCCTTGCCGACGGAGCAGTCGAGGTTCCACTGGAAGTGCGCGCCGGCGCCGAAATGGTGGATGAACGGCTTCATCGGAGGGCCCCTTTCGCATCGGGTCTGGCGGGTGGCAGGGTAGTGCGACGGACGACCGAGGCATGCTAGCGGGGGCGACCCTGCAAGACAACGCCGAGCCGAGCGGGTTCCGAGGGCTCGCCCGGGTCTGCGCTCGCCCACGCGGTGTGCCGTCGCGGCGACTCGGAGCTTTCCCGGATCGAACTGGCCGGCGCGCGAGGGCCCTCCTACACTGTCCCCAAATGGGAGCAGGGAGGGCCCCGATGCCGCTCAACGAGCGTCTGGCTCGCATCTCGCAGCGGCTCGAACCGGGCCGCGCAGTTTCCACGGCGGCATTGGCGTCGGAGCTGGAGGTTTCCGAGTCGACGATCAAGCGCGACCTCGCGCTGATGCGGAATCGGCTCAACGCGCCCCTCGTGTACGACCGCGAGCAGAGCGGCTGGCGGCTCGACGCCAAGGCCGCACTGCCCGGGGCGCAATACCAGTTGCCCGGCATGTGGTTCAGCGCCGAGGAGATTCTGGCTCTGCTGACGATGCAGCAGTTGCTGGAGAACCTCGACGCGGGCGACCTGCTCGCGGGTCACCTGAAGGTGTTGCGGCGGCGGCTCGAGAAGGCGCTGGACGTGGGCGTGCGGGCGAGCGAAGAGGCGGCCCGCCGCATCCGCGTGGCCACGCTCGCGGCACGGCCGATGAACCTGCCGCACTTCCAGGCCATCGGCACCGCGCTGCTGCGGCGCGAGCGTGCCGTGCTGCGCTACCGCTCACGCGGCCGCGACGAAACGAGCGAACGCGAGGTGAGCCCGCAGCGGCTGATCCACTACCGCGACAACTGGTACCTCGACGCGTGGTGCCACCTGCGCGGCGCGCTGCGCAGCTTCAGCGTCGACGCCGTGACGCACGTGCAGGTGCTCGAGCGCCGCGCGC
>JAGWTJ010000380.1 GCA_028869005.1 Burkholderiales bacterium
ACCGACAGGCGCAGCACCGGATCGTCGATCTCGAGCAGCTTCTGCTTGGCCGCGAGCGGCAGCGGCAGCAGCTCGCACCAGCGGTTGGCGACCCAGCCGCAGTCGTCGAAGCGGTAGGGGGCATCGAAGGGCGAGCGGCCCTGCTCACCCAGGCTCTTGATCGCGGCGGCAAGCGCGCGCACGGTCTGGAGCATCGCCGCGCCCGGCACATGCGGCGCATCGGCGGGCAGCTCGTCGCAGGTGCAGGTCCAGAGCCCGTCGGCCTGGCGCTGCGGCTCGGCGTTGCGGCGAAAGCGCAGCGTGCCGGTGCAGCGCAGGCGCAGGATGCCGCTCGCCTCGCCGTCGACCTCGTCGATGCGGGCGAGCACGCCCACCTCCTCCATTTCGGCTGCCGCCGAGGCGATGCCGACTTCGCCGCCGCTGCGCAACGCCAGCACGCCGAAGGGCTTTTGCTCGCGCAGGCAGCCGGAGACGAGGTCGAGGTAGCGCGCCTCGAACACCTTGAGCAGCAGGCGCATGCCGGGGAACAACACCGTCTGCAGCGGAAACAGCGGCAGCGCGTCGGAACGGTCGGCCGGCTCAGTCACGCGCGTCGAGCTCGCGGTGGCGAACGAGCGTAGCCTGGCCGGCCGTAAAGCGCCGCGCCAGCCATTCGACGCCGTAAACCGAGCGGTGCTGGCCCCCGGTGCACCCGAGCGCGACGGTGAGGTAGCTGCGGTGGTCGTCCTCGAAGGCGGGGAGCCAGCGCCGCAGAAAGGTCTCGACCTGGGTCAGCATCTCGGCCACCTCGGGCTGCTGCTCGAGGTAGGCGGCCACCGGCGCGTCGCGCCCGGTGAGCGGGCGCAGTTCGCGGATGTAGTAGGGGTTGGGCAGCACGCGCACGTCGAACACGTAGTCGGCGTCCAGCGGCACGCCGTACTTGAAGGCGAAGCTCTCGAACACCAGGGTCAGCCGGTTGGTGGACGCCGCCACCAGCTCACGCACATGGCTGCGCAGGCCGGCCGGGCGCAGCGTGCTGGTGTCGATCACGGTGGACACCTCGCGCAGCTCGGCCAGCATCAGCCGCTCCAGCTCGATCGCCTCGATCAGCGCGTGCTGGGTGCTGCCGCCGGCCTCGGGCTGGCTCAGCGGGTGCGGGCGGCGCGACTCGGAATAACGCCGCACCAGCGTGTCCGTGCTGGCATCCAGGAACAGCGGACGGATCTTGACGCCGTCGCCGCGCAGCTCGTCGATCAACGGCACCAGCGCCGGCAGCGAGCCGGCGGTGCGCACGTCCACCGCGATGGCCATGCGCCGCACGCCGTGCTCGGCCTCGACGCGGATGAAATCCCGCAGCAGCTCGGGCGGCAGGTTGTCGACGCAGAAGAAGCCCGCGTCCTCGAGGGCGTGCAGCGCCACCGACTTGCCCGAGCCCGAGATGCCGGTGATCAGCACCACCTCCTGGCGGCCGGGCTGACCGAGCGGCATCCAGTCGCTCATCGCCTGCCTCCCGTGCGGTGGCCGGCGGCGCGCACGCCCGACGCCAGCAGCGCCTGCGCATGGGCGGTGCCCGACAGGCGCTCGCCGCCCAGCATGCGCGCGAGCTCGGCCACGCGCGCCTCGCCGTCGACCGCGGCGATGTGCGCCAGCGTCTGCCGTCCCTCGAGCGCCTTGGAGACCACGAAGTGGCGATCGGCGCAGGCCGCCACCTGCGCCAGGTGCGTCACCGCCAGCACCTGCGCACGCGAGCCCAGCTGCTTCATCAAGCGGCCCACGTGGTCGGCCACCTGGCCGCCGATGCCGGCATCGATCTCGTCGAAGACGAGCGTGGGCAAGGCCTGGGCGGACGGTGCGGCGTGCGCGGCATGCGCGACCGCCTCGCAGGTCGTCACCGCGACGGCCAGCGCCAGGCGCGACAGTTCGCCGCCCGACGCCACCTTGGCCAGCGGCCTGGGCGTGCTGCCGGCGTGGCCGGCGACGCGCAGCTCGACGCCTTCGAGGCCGAAGGCCTGCGGCTCGGACTGCACCGGCAGCGCCACCTCGAAGCGGCCGCCGGCCATGCCGAGCTGCTGCATCGCGCCGCTCACCGC
>JAGWTJ010000381.1 GCA_028869005.1 Burkholderiales bacterium
CTCCACCACCAGCGAGACCTTGTTGGTGGCGGCGAAGGCGCCGAAGCGCTTGACCAGCTGGCGCGTTTCGAGAACGACGGTCATGCGCCGCTCCCCCTGCGGAACCACAGCCAGGGCTTGAAGAAGCGGTCGCGGCCGACCATCACCAGCACGACGAGGAACAGGCCCAGCCAGAAGGTCCAGTACTGCGGCGTCCAGGCCGAGAGCAGGTCGTGCAGCAGCTTGAAGGCGATGGCGCCGAAGACGCCGCCCCACAGCCAGCCCGCGCCGCCGATCACCACCATCAGCATGGTGTCGGCGCTGCGGTGGAAATCCAGCCCGTCGAGCGAGGCGAAGCCGGTGGTCTGCGCCAGCACGCCGCCGGCGGCGCCGGCCATGGCGGCGGAGACGGTGTAGATCACGCCCAGGCGCGCGTCGACGTTCAGGCCGATGGCGCCGGCGCGCAGGCGGTTGTCGCGGATCGCCTGCAGCGACCAGCCGAAGGGCGAATGCACGATGCGCCGCGCGATCAGCAGCCC
This sequence comes from Burkholderiales bacterium, assembly GCA_028869005.1. Taxonomy (GTDB): domain Bacteria; phylum Pseudomonadota; class Gammaproteobacteria; order Burkholderiales; family Burkholderiaceae_C; genus Rubrivivax. The sequence continues at coordinate 519 of JAGWTJ010000381.1, forward strand.
GACGATGAGCACCACCAGCGCGTAGGCGAAGGCGACGCGGCCGTAGAGGTCGAACTCGAAGCGGCCGAGCAGCGGCGCGATGGTCACGCCCTGCAGGCCGTCGGCGCCGCCGGTGAACTCGAGCTTGTTGGCCAGTTCGTACAGGATGGCCGCGACGCCCAGCGTGATCATCAGCCGCGCCAGGTCGGAGCCGCGCATCACCAGCACGCTGCTGGCCGCGCCGAGCACGGCGGTCAGCGCCGTCGCCACCACCAGGCCGACCAGCGGGTCGGGCATCACGAACTTGGCGAACAGCGCCGCCGCGTAGGCGCCGGTGCCGAAGAAGGCGGCGTGGCCGAGCGAGACGATGCCGGCATAACCGAGGATGAGATCGAGCGAGAGCGCGAACAGCGCGAAGATCGCGATCTCGTTGGCCAGCAGCGAGTGCTGCTCGCCGGCCGCGAACCAGGACAGCGGCAGCAGCACCAGGAAGGCGATCTCCCAGGGCTTCCAGCGGCGCGCCGCCGCGAGCGATTGCGCTGCGCCGCTCATTTGCTCGCCGCCCTTCCGAACAGGCCCTGCGGGCGCCAGAACAGGATCACCACCATCAGCGTGTAGACCACGAAGGCGCCCAGCTTGGGCACGTAGTACTTGCCGAACACGTCGGCGATGCCCAGCAGCAGCGCGGCCAGCAGCGGGCCGGTGATGGTCGTGGTGCCGCCCACCGACACGACGATGAGGAAATAGATCATGAACTTGAGCGGGAAGCTCGGATCCAGCCCCAGCACCTCGGCGCCCAGCGCGCCGCCCAGGCCGGCCAGGCCCGAGCCCACCGCGAAGGTGACGCTGAACACCTGGTTGACGTTGATGCCCAGGCCGGCGGCGACGCGCGGATCGTCCACCGCCGCGCGCAGCCGGCTGCCGAAGCGCGTGCGCGCGAGGATGAGCTGCAGGATGGCCGTCAGCACCAAGCAGACGATCACGATGAAGAGCCGGTAGCGGCCGATGCCCACGCCGCCGATCTCGAAGCGGCCCTGCAGGAACTCGGGCAGCTTGATGATCTGCTGCTGCGAGCCGACCAGGTAGTCGACCGCCGACACCGCCATGAACACCAGGCCGATGGAGAACAGCACGTGGTCGAGGTGCGGCCGCTTGTACATCGGCCGGTACAGCGTGCGCTCGGCCACCGCGCCGACGACGGCCGGCAGCATGAAGGCCAGCGGCAGCGTGGCCAGGAAGGGCACGCCGGCGCGCTCCATCAGCAGCACGGTGACGTAGCCGCCGGCCATCGCGAAGGCGCCGTGCGCGAGGTTGACGAAATTCATCAACCCGAGCGTCACGGCCAGCCCGACCGCGAGCACGAACAGCAGCATGCCGTAGGCGATGCCGTCGAAGAGGAGAGTGAGCATCGGGAGGCGCCTGCGGCGTCAGGCCGCAGGCGTCGTTCTTACTTGGACTTGCCGGGGTCCTTCATGGCTTTGATCGCATCGAACTCCACATTTTGGAGTTCGCCGCCGACGCGCTCGACCTTGCGGATATAGATGTCCTGCACGATGTCGCGCGTCTGGCC
>JAGWTJ010000382.1 GCA_028869005.1 Burkholderiales bacterium
ACACCAGCTACTTCCTGTCGCGCGACATCGTGATCCCGACCTTCGGCGGCGGCATGGCGATGTGGCGCGAGAAGCTGTTCGCCAGCATGCACCGCAATGCGGCATCGATGGCCGATTTCCTGAATCTGCCGGCGAATCGCATCGTCGAACTGGGCAGCAAGCTCGAGATCTGAGCGCTCGTGCATCCATGAATCGCGCCCGCGCCGCAGCGCGTAAAAGCCCGCACCACCCCTGCGCCCGGGCGGTTTCGGGCGCCGGGCAATGGGACGACAATGCCGCTCCCCGGCGGCGCTGCGCACCGAGCGGGGTCGTCGCGACGCCGGCTCCCGTGCGAAGCGGCATTGGGCGAGGCCCGTGGCCCCGGCTCTTACGCGTCGGTGTGCAGCGACGCGCAGGGCGCGGGGTGCGGGGTTCGCCCAATTCCGCTATCCAGGCCTCATCACGATCGGAGATCCCATGAACCACCCCGCGACGGAGGGCCTGCGCCTGAACGTTCCCGCCCATGTCACGCACACCCGGCTCGTCGCCTGGGTGGCCGAAATCGCCGCGCTGACCGAGGCCGCCGAGGTCTACTGGTGCAACGGCAGCGACGAAGAGTTCGGGCGCCTGACCGAGCGACTCGTGGCCGCCGGCACGTTGACGCGGCTGAACCCCGAGCTGCGCCCGCGCAGCTTCCTCGCGCGCAGCGATCCGGGCGACGTGGCGCGCGTCGAGGACCGCACCTTCATCTGCAGCGCGCGCCAGGACGACGCCGGCCCGACCAACAACTGGATGGCGCCTGGTGAGATGCGCGCGCTGCTGCAGAGCGGTCCGAACGCCCTCTTCAAGGGCGCGATGCGCGGCCGCACGATGTACGTGGTGCCGTTCTCGATGGGGCCGCTGGGCTCGCACATCGCGCACATCGGCATCGAACTGACCGACAGCGCCTACGTCGCCGCCAGCATGCGCGTGATGACGCGCATGGGCCGCGGCGCGCTCGACGTACTGGGCAGCGACGGTGAGTTCGTGCCCTGCGTGCACAGCGTCGGCGCGCCGCTCGCCGCCGGCCAACAGGATGTGAGCTGGCCGTGCAACAAGACCAAGTACATCGTGCACTACCCCGAGACGCGCGAGATCTGGAGCTACGGCTCGGGCTACGGCGGCAACGCGCTGCTGGGCAAGAAGTGCTTCGCGCTGCGCATCGCCAGCACGATGGGGCGCGACCAGGGCTGGCTCGCCGAGCACATGCTGATCCTCGGCGTCACCAACCCGCAGGGCCGCACCTACCACGTCGCCGCCGCCTTCCCCAGCGCTTGCGGCAAGACCAACTTCAGCATGCTGGTGCCGCCCGCCGGCTACGAGGGCTGGAAGATCACGACCATCGGCGACGACATCGCGTGGATCAAGCCGGGCGCCGACGGGCGCCTGTATGCCATCAATCCCGAGGCCGGCTACTTCGGCGTGGCGCCCGGCACCAACTACCACACGAATCCGAACTGCATGGATTCGCTGAAGTCCGACGTGATCTTCACCAACGTCGCGCTCACCGACGACGGCGACGTCTGGTGGGAGGGCATGACCGACGCGCCGCCGGCGCATCTCGTCGACTGGCAGGGTCGCGACTGGACGCCCGAGGCGGGCAAGGCTGGCGGCGTCAAGGCCGCGCACCCGAACGCGCGCTTCACGGTCGCCGCCATCCACAACCCGGTACTCGATCCGCAATGGGACGATCCGGGCGGCGTGGCGATCGACGCCTTCGTCTTCGGCGGCCGGCGCAGCAGCACGGTGCCGCTGGTGGCCGAGGCGCGCGACTGGATCGAAGGCATCTACATGGCGGCGACGATGGGCAGCGAGACCACCGCCGCGCAGGCCGGCGCCACCGGCATCGTGCGCCGCGACCCGTTCGCGATGCTGCCCTTCACCGGCTACCACATGAGCGACTACTTCCGCCATTGGGTGGACCTGGGCGCGCGGCTGCAGGAAAGGGGCGCGACGCTGCCGCGCATCTATTGCGTCAACTGGTTCCGCAAGGGCGCCGACGGCAAGTTCGTCTGGCCCGGCTACGGCGAGAACATGCGCGTGCT
>JAGWTJ010000122.1 GCA_028869005.1 Burkholderiales bacterium
AGCGTGAGCAGCACGAAGCCGAACTCGCCGGCCTGCGCCAGGTACAGGCCGGTGCGCAGGGCGACGCCGGGCGTGGCGCGGAACAGGTAGGCGAGGCCGGCGACGAGTGCGAACTTGGCCAGCACCGGCAGCGTCGTGATCAGCAGCACGAGCGGCCACTGCTCGGCGACAGGGCGCCAGTCGAGCTTCATGCCGATGGTGATGAAGAACAGGCCCAGCAGGACGTCGTGGAAGGGCCGGATGTCGGTCTCGACCTGATGCTTGAACTCGGTCTCCGCAACCAGCATGCCCGCGACGAAGGCGCCGAGCGCGAGCGACAGCCCAGCCAGTTCGGTCAGCCAGGCCAGGCCCAGCGTCATCAGCAACAGGTTGAGGATGAACAGCTCCTCGCTCTTGCGCCGTGCCACCTGGGTCAGCCACCAGCGCATGACGCGCTGGCCGCCGGCAAGCAGCAGTGTCAGCAGCAGCGCGGCCTTGGCGAGCGCGAGACCCATCTGCTGCACGAGCGCCTCGGGCGGCGCGTTCAGCGCCGGGATCAGCACCAGCAGCGGCACCACGGCCAGGTCCTGGAACAGCAGCACCCCGAGCACGTGTTTGCCGTGCTCGCTCTCGAGCTCGAGCCGCTCGGCCATCAGCTTGACGACGATGGCGGTGGAGCTCATCGCCAGCGCCGCGCCGAGCACGACCGCGCCCTGCCAGTCCATCTGCCAGCGCACGCCGAGCAGCGTCTCGGCGCCCCAGCTCAGCAGCGCATTCCCCAGCAGCGTGCCCAGCATCGTCAACACCACCTGCGCCGAGCCGAGCCCGAACACCAGCGCGCGCATGCTGCGCAGCTTGGGCAGGTTGAACTCGAGCCCGATGACGAACATCAGGAACACCACACCGAACTCGGCCAGGTAGCGCACGCTGGCGCTGTCCTGCGCCAGGGCCATCGCGTTCGGGCCGATGAGCACGCCCACCACCAGGTAGCCCAGCATCGGAGGCAGCCCGAGCGAGCGAAACACCGCCACGCCGAGCACGGCGGCGACGAGGTACAGCAGCACGAGTTCGAGCGTGGTGGCCACGGTGTCGGCAAAGGCGCCGCCTGAGCTTGCAGCTTCCCTAGAATCCCTCGATCCTAATTGCCCATGCCTGCCGCCCCCGCCTTCGATGCCGCCCGCGTGCTCGCGCTGGCGGCGCGCACCTTCGAAATCGAGGCGCGCGGCCTGCTCGGCCTGGCGGAGCGCCTGGCCGCCGGCGCTGACTCGGGCGAGGGCGCATGCTTCGCGCGCGCCGTCGCCGCGATGCTGGCGTGTCGCGGCCGCGTGGTGGTGATGGGCATCGGCAAGAGCGGCCACGTCGGCCGCAAGATCGCGGCCACGCTCGCGTCCACTGGCACGCCGGCATTCTTCGTGCACCCGGCCGAGGCCGGCCACGGCGACCTCGGCATGGTGCAGCCGGGCGACGTCGTGCTGGCGCTGTCCAACAGCGGCGAAAGCGACGAACTGCTGGCCTTGCTGCCCGCGCTGCGTCGCACCGGCATCACGCTGGTGGCGATCACCGGCGCTGCGCAGTCGACGCTCGCGCAGCATGCCGACATCGCGCTGTCGAGCGCGGTCGACGAAGAGGCCTGCCCGTTGCAGCTCGCGCCCACCGCCAGCACGACGGCGCAACTGGCGCTCGGTGACGCGCTGGCGGTGGCGCTGCTCGACGCGCGCGGTTTCAGGGAGGAGGACTTCGCGCGTTCGCATCCGGGCGGCACGCTCGGGCGCAAGCTGCTGATGCGCGTGGCCGACCTGATGCGCAGCGGCGACGCGGTGCCGAGCGTGACGCCGGGCGCCGACTTCGGCGAACTGCTGCGCGAGATGACCGGCAAGGGCCTGGGCTTCGCCGCCGTGGTCGACGACGCCGCGCGGCCGATCGGCATCTTCACCGACGGCGACCTGCGCCGCCTCATCGAACGCGGCGCCGAGTTGCGCGGCCTGGTTGCCGGCGGCGTGATGCATCGCGGCCCGCAGCTCGTGCGCGCCGAGGCGCTCGCCGTCGACGCGGCCGAAGTGATGGAGCAGCACCGCATCACCAGCGTGCTCGTCGTCGACGAAGGCGGGCGGCTGGTGGGCGCGCTCAACAGCAACGATCTGATGCGCGCCAAGGTGATCTGAGTCGCGATGGCCGCGCTGCATTTTCCGCCCGGGGTGCTGCTGCGCGCGCAGGGCGCGGGCCTGGGCGTCAAGGCGGCGATCTTCGACGTCGACGGCGTGCTCACCGACGGCACGCTCTACGTCGGCGAGCATGGCGAGGCCTTCAAGCCCTTCTCGGTGCTCGACGGTCACGGGCTGAAGCTGCTCGCGCGCGGCGGCATCGAGCCGCTGGTCATCTCCGGGCGCGACTCGGCCGGCGTGCGCAGGCGCCTGGCCGATCTCGGCGTCGCGCACGCAGTGCTCGGTGCCGGCGACAAGCTCGCCGCGGCCACCGCCTTGCTGGCGCCATTGGGCCTCGACTGGACCGAGGTGGCCGCGATCGGCGATGACTGGCCCGATCTGCCCTTGCTGGCGCGTGTCGCCTTTGCTGCCGCGCCGCCGGGCGCGCATGCCGAGGTGCGCGCGGCGGCGCACTACGTCACGGCGGCCGCCGCGGGCGCCGGCGCCGCGCGCGAGTTCTGCGATCTGCTGCTGACGGCGAGCGGCCGCTACGCAGCGCTGCTGGACGCCGCGTGCGGCGGCGGCGGCCACACCCGGGACGTCGGTGCCAGCGCGTGATGCGCGGCCTCGCGAGAGACTGACGCGCGCGATGAGCGTCGAGCTGCATCTGCCCGACCTGCCCGAGATCCCGATCTCGCTCGGGCCGCCGGCCGCGGGCCGCGCGGCGCAACGTGTGCCGTGGGGCGTGCGGCTGCGCGAGGCGCTGTCGGCCTACCTGCCGCTGCTGCTGATGTCGGCGCTCGCACTGGCCACCTGGTGGCTTGTCGCGCACACGCCGGTGCCGGCGCCGACCGCGGCCGAGTTGCCGCCACGCACCGAGCCCGACTACCAGATGCGCGATTTCGCGCTCGAACGCTTCGATGCGGACGGCCGCCTCGCGCTGCGCATCGAGGGGGTGCGCATGCGGCACTATCCGGCCACCGACCGCGTCGAGATCGACCGGCCGCAGATCCGCGCCATCGCGCCCGACGGCCGCGTGACGCTGGCCAGCGCCGCGCGCGCGCTCGGCAACGGCGACGGCTCCGAGCTGCAGTTGTCGGGCGGCGCCGAGGTCACCAGCACCACCGCCGACGGCATGCCGCTGCGCATGACGAGCGAGTTCCTGCACGTCTTCATCGTCCTCGAGCGCGTGCGCACGTCGTTGCCGGTGACGGTACGCATCGGCGGCTCGCGCATCGCGGCGGCGGGGCTGTTCTATGACCACGCGCAGCGGCGACTGGACCTGACCGGGCCGCTGCGTGCCGTGCTGGAGCCCCGCGGCGAACGCCGATGAACACGCGATCCGCCCCCGATGACGATGCCGCGCGCGCGCCGCTGGTGTTCATCACCGGCGCGTCGAGCGGGATCGGCCAGGCGCTGGCGGCGTGCTTCGCGCGCGCCGGCTGGCGGCTGGCGCTGGTGGCGCGCCGGGACGCCGAGCTGCGCGCGTGGGTCGACGCGGCGCTGGGGCCGTCGGCGCCGCGTCATGCGGTGTACGGTGCCGACGTCGCCCGGCCGGAGGCCGTGATTGCGGCCGCCGAGCGCTGCCTCGTCGACCAGGGCCTGCCCGACCTGGTGATCGCCTGCGCCGGCATCAGCGTGGGCATGGACAGCGCGCAGCGCGAGGATCTCGACGTGATGCGCGAGACCTTTGCCGTCAACAACATCGGCATGGCGGCGACCTTCCATCCGTTCATCGCGCCGATGCGCGCGCGTGGTGCGGGCGTGCTGGTCGGCGTCGCCAGCGTGGCGGCGATCCGGGGCCTGCCGGGGCATGGTGCCTACTGCGCCAGCAAGGCGGGCGTGGTGGCGTATTGCGAGAGTCTGCGCGGCGAACTGCGCGCCAGCGGGGTCTCGGTGCTGACGCTGGTTCCGGGCTACGTCGCCACGCCGCTCACGGCACGCAACCCCTACCGCATGCCGTTCCTGATGACGCCCGAGCGCTTTGCCGACCAGGCCTTCGCCGCCATCCAGAGGCGCCGCAGTTACGTCGTCATCCCATGGCAGATGGGGGTGGCCGCCAAACTGATGCGACTGCTGCCCAATGCGCTGTTCGACCGGGTCGTCGCCGGCCGCGGCCGCAAGCCGCGTCGGCAGCCCTGAAAACGACGAAGGCGCCGGGCTGCTGCCACGGCGCCTGCGAGCGCGCACCTCACGGAGTGCGCGGCCCGAAAAGGATCAGAAGCCGCCCTGCCCGCCGCGGCCGCCGCCATAGCCGCCACCGCCGCCGCTGCGACCACCACCGCCGCCATAGGGACTGCGGCCGCCACCACCGTAGGGGCTGCGGCCACCGCCGCCACCGCCACCGCCGTAGCCACCACCACCGCCGTAGCTGCCGCCGCCACCACCGCCGTAGCCGCCACCACCACCACTGCGGAAGCCGCCCGGACGATCTTCACGCGGGCGCGCTTCGTTCACCACCAGCGGCCGGCCCTCGAGCGGCTGGCCGTTCATGCCGTTGATGGCCGCCTGCGCCTCGGCGTCGCTGCCCATCTCGACGAAGCCGAAGCCCTTGGAGCGACCGGTTTCGCGGTCCATCATGACCTTGGCCGAGGTGACGGTGCCGAATTGGCCGAAAGCCTGGAGCAGCGACTCGTCGCGCACCGAATAGGCGAGATTGCCTACGTAAAGTTTGTTTCCCACGGGGAGCCCTTAGAAGAAAAGAAGAACCATGCGGAGCTCAACCCGGCAACAAAACCACAGGCGCGGCTGCACGACACAGACTCCCGCGTACTTTCAACCGAAGCCGACCGCATGTAAAGCAGGGTGACGCAGAGTGTTGTTTTCACGCCAGCGGGAAAACCCGCAGCGCCCCGCGTCGCGCCGAGGTCACGGCCGGGCGCAGCGCCCCTACCATCGCCGCCGTGGACCTGCTCAAGCCGCTCGTCGCCTTGCTGGCGATCGTCAATCCGATCGGCGTGGTGCCCTTCTTCATCCACTTCACCTCGACCTTCACAGCGGCGCAACGGCGGCAGACGATCCGCGTCGCATCGGTGTCGGCCTTCAGCGTGATCGCGGTCAGCGCGCTGGCGGGGCTGCGCATCATCGAGTTCTTCGGCATCTCGCTGGCCTCGTTCCAGGTCGGCGGCGGCATCCTGCTGCTGATCAGTTCGCTGGCCATGCTCAACGCCCAGCCGGCCGAGACCCGCCCCGGCGATGTCGACGAGGGCAATCAGAAGGTCGACGCCGGCTCCAGCATCGCCGTGGTGCCGCTGACCATTCCGCTGCTGACCGGGCCGGCGACGATCTCGACGGTGGTCATCTACGCCGAGAAGACGCGCCACTTCTGGCAACTCGCCGTGCTCGTCGGCTACGGCGTGGTGATCGGCGTGGTCACCTTCCTCGCCTTCTCGGCCTCCGGGCGCATCGCCAAGGTACTCGGGCGCACCGGCATCAATGTCATGACCCGCCTGATGGGGCTCATCCTCGCCGCCATGGCGGTCGAACTGCTCGCCGATGGCCTGACCAAGCTGTTTCCGGTGCTGGCCACGCCGCTCGCGCGCTGATACCCGGCGCCGCTGGCGCTTGGTCAGCGCTTGGCTCGGCAATGGAGGGTGTTCGCCCGGCTGTTGTCGGCGCTTGGGCGCGCGCGACGCGCTAGGCTTGTGAGGTCCTTGCCCACCCCGGTCCCGCCATGCCCGTGCATCCCGAGTTGCGCTCGCTCGACATCGACATCCCGTCGCAGCCCGAGTCGCTGGTCAAGCTGTCGCTGCTGCTGGCCGACGACGAGATCAATCTGGCGGCGGCGGCCGAGCTGATCGAGACCGATATGGCGCTGGCCGCCGCCGTGATGAAGGCGGTGAACTCGTCGCTGTACGGTCTGAAGGGCCGCGTGCAGAGCGTGCACCAGGCGATCACCTACCTCGGCATGCGCGAGGTGGCCGCTATCACTTTCGAGATGGGGCTGCGCGCCGCCTTCCCGCCGGCACCCGAGCTCGAGCCGCTGTGGCGGCGTGCCGCGAGCCGCGGGCTGCTGATGGGGCGGCTGGGGCAACGCCTCATGCTCGATGCCTGGGGCGCGCATTCGGCGGGCCTGTTCGAGGAATGCGGCAAGGCGGTGTTGTTCCGCCACGCGCCGGACCACTACCGCTCGATGCTGCGCGCCGCCGAGACCGACACCGAGCTCGCGATGCTCGAGCGAGCCGGCTTCGGCGTCAGCCACGACGCGCTCGGCGGAGCGCTCTGCGAAAGCTGGGGGCTGGCGCCGGCCGCGGTGGCCAGCGTGCGCCAGCACGTGCTGGCGCAGGCCGGCGGGCCACTGCCGACGCCCGCCGACCGGCGCGACATCTGCGCCCTTTCGGTGGTCGTGCACGCACTGCTGAACGCCCCCGACACACTCGACGCGGCGGTCGAGCGCGTCGCCGCGGAGGCCGGGCTCGAGACCGAGCTCACGCTGCGTGCCGCGCGCCAGGTGCAGGAGCAGCTCGAGGAGGCGCTGCGACACGGCCGAACGGCCGCCGCCTAGCCATCGGCGCAGCGGATCCGGCTACCGCGATGCGGCCGACGCCGCGGGGGCGGTCGTTTCCGACGCAGATGAAGCAGCCGTTGCTGCGGCTGCGGACGGCGGCGCCGCGCTCGGCAGGACCACGCCGGGCCCGAGCGGGATCTCCTCGGCCTCGGTGGCGCCGGTGACGAAGTAGCGCGTCTCGCCGAAGCACGAGGTCGGCAGCCCCACCTTCTCCTCGAAGTGCAGCGAGACGCGCTTGCCCATCAGCCGGGAGATGCGCGCGGCCACGGCGTCGTCGTGCACGGTGAAGAAGAACTTCTCGGTGGTCGAGCCGGGCAGCGAGACGAGCGCCAGTTCGCCCTCCCAGGTCTTGCAGATCCAGCCGCGCTTGCTGAATTGCTGCACCCAGCCGGCGCGCTCGCCCGACGAGTAGCTCCAGTGCCAGGCTAGCCACAGCCAAGCGGCCGCCAACGCCGCCAGCACGGCGAGCGGCAGCACGAGGTACCTGAGCAGCGCGTTCACCTTGCCCTTCTCACTTGTACTTGGTATTGGTCTTGAAGGCCGTGAACACGCGCGTCTGGATGCGACGCGCGTCGTTGGGCAGTGCCTGCGGCATCGCCAGCTTCTGCAGGTCGGCCGCGCTCGGGAAGACGACCGGGTTGCTCGCGATCTCGGGCTTGACGTAGGGCTTGGAGAACGCGTTCGGGTTGCCGTAGAAGACCTTGTTGGTGAGCGCGGCGTCGACCTTGGGCTGCAGGATGTAGTTGATGAACAAGTAGGCGTTCTTCACGTGCTTGGCGTCCTTGGGGATCGCCATGGTGTCGAAGAACAGCGTCGCGCCGCGCGGCGGAATCAGCGCCTCGAACTTCTGCCCGGTCTTGCCGTCGGCCGCGCGCTGGTTGCCGATCAGGAAGTCACCCGAGTAGCCGAGCGAGACGCACAGCGAGCCGTTGGCGTAGTCGTTGATCGGCCCCGGCGACGAGATGCGCGTGATGTAGGGCCGCGCCTTCATCAGCACGTCGTAGGCGACGTCGTAGTCCTTGGCGTCGGTGCTGTAGCCGTTCTTGCCCGCATACAGCAGCGCCACCGGCAGCACCTCGCTGGCCGAATCGAGCACATGCACGCCGCAGCTCTTGAGCTTGCTCGCGTACTCGGGCTTGAAGATGAGGTCCAGCGGATTGGCCGGCATCGGCGTCGAGCCGAGCGCCGCCTTGACCTTGTCGGGGTTGATGCCGACGGTGACGAAGCCCCACATCCAGTCCACGAGGTGCTTGTTGCCCGGGTCGGCCTCGGCCAGCCTGTCCTGCAGCGCGGGATCGAGGTTCTTCCAGTTCGGGATCTGCGTGCGGTCCAGCGGCAGGAACAGGCCCGCTTCGATCTGCCGCTTGGCGAAGTGCGCCGACGGTACGACGATGTCGTAGCCGGTCTTGCCGGCCACCAGGCGCGCGTGCAGCGTCTCGTTGGAGTCGAAGATGTCGTAGCGCACCTTGATCCCGGTTTCCTTCTCGAAATTGGGGATCGTGTCGGGCGCGATGTAGTCGGCCCAGTTGAGGATGTTGAGCACCTTGTCGGCGTCTTGCGCGAGCGCCGGCGGCGCGGTGCCGAACGCGGCGGCGCAGAGCAAGGCGAGGGCGAGACGGCGCGGGCGGGCCATGGCGGAGCGTCCTTTTCGGCAGGGAGCAAGCGGCGACTGCGCGGTCAACGCGTCAGCGCGCATTGTGGCCGACACCCTGGTCGCCCGGCCGGCGGCCGAACATGCCCCAGCCCTCCATCGTCAGCACGGTGTCGCCGTGCTGGTTGCGCAGTTCCCAGCGCGTACGCACGAGGCCGACGCCGGGCCGGCTGGTCATCGGCCGCGCTTCGAGGATCTCGAGACGCATCGACAGCACGTCGCCAGGGAACACCGGTTTGAGCCAGCGCAGGTTGTCGACACCCGGCGAGCCGAGGCTGGCGGCGTCGAGCAGGTACTCGTCGCACATCATGCGCATCGCCAGCGCCGCGGTATGCCAACCGCTCGCACACAGGCCGCCGAACATCGACTCGCGCCCTGCCGCCTCGTCGAGGTGGAAGGGCTGCGGATCGAACTGGCGCGCGAACTCGACGATGGCCTCGCGCGTCAGCGGCATGGCGCCGAACTCGCGCGTCGCGCCGACGGGGAAGTCTTCCCAGTAGTAGCGTTTGCTGTCCGAGGGGTGGTGGGTGCTCATGCGTCAAGGATAACGACGGGCGCTGCGGGCGGGCGCAACCGCCTTGGCCGCCGCAGGCCCTGCACCCGTCGCCGTCGCAGGGCGCGGCGCGCGCGATGCCGCTACGATGCCCGGCTTGCCCCACTCACCGCGACGCCCGCCGTCCGCCGCCTGCCGCCATGACCGTGATGCTGCTCGGCCTCTTCCTCTTCCTCGGCGCGCACTCGTCGCGCATCGTTGCCGAGCCGTGGCGGCAGCAGACCATCGCACGTCTGGGGCCGAACGGCTGGAAGGGCACTTACTCGGCGGTCAGTCTGGTCGGCCTCGTGCTGATCGTCTGGGGCTTCGGGTTGGCGCGCGCGCAGTCGGTGCTGCTGTGGATGCCGCCGGTGTGGACGCGGCACGTCGCGTCGCTGCTCGTGCTGGTCGCGTTCGTGCTGGTGACGGCGGCGTACGTGCCGGGCAATGCCTTGAAGGCCTGGCTGCACCACCCGATGCTGCTTGGCGTCAAGAGCTGGGCCTTCGCGCATCTGCTGGCCAACGGCCGGCTGCACGATGTGGTGCTGTTCGGCGCCTTCTTGCTGTGGGCGGTGCTCGCCTTTCGCGCCGCCAGGGCGCGCGATCGCGCCAGCGGCGCGGTCTACCCGAGCGGGCGCGGCATGCCGACGGTCGTGACCGTTGTCGTCGGCGTGCTCGGCTGGGCCCTGTTCGCGTTCTGGGCCCACCGGCTGCTGTTCGGCGTGGCGCCGTTCGGCGCTTGAGTGTCGGCCGCGCCAGGCCTGCAGTGCGCCCTGCGCCGGCGGTGCGAGCAGCGGGGAGATTGCCGCGGGCTCCTGCACGTCGCGCGCGAGCCAGCGCGTCCAGGCGGCCGGCTCGATCAGCACCGGTATGCGGTCGTGCACCGGCGCCATCAGCGCGTTGGCGGCGGTGGTGAGGATGCAGCCACTCGGCAGCCACTCGGCGTCCGGCGCCGGGCGCCAGGCCTCGAACACGCCCGCCGGCGCCAGCACCGCGCCGTCGCACGCGCTGAAGTACCAGGGCTGCTTGCCGCCCGCCGCGGCCTGCCATTCGTAGAAGCCGCTGGCCGGCAGCAGACAGCGGTGGCGCCGTGCGGCCTGGCGAAACGACGGCTTGTCGAACACGCTCTCGCTGCGTGCGTTGACGGGCCGATTGCCGATGGCGGGGCTTCGCCCGGGACCCCCGCCCGGGGGTGGGCGATGTGCCACCGAGGGGGCACCCCACGGGCCGCCCAGAGGGCGATGGCTCGCGCCGGACCGCCGATCGACGATGCGCTCCATCTCGACCTGGCTCATGGAGGACGGCATGTTCGAATGGCTCAAGCTGCGCTTCGTGCGGGCGCTGCGCCGGCGGCGCGTCGCGGCGACCTGGGCGACCCAGGCGCCGGCGCCGATCGACGTGCTCGAGGGACCGCCGCAGGAGTGCGTCCTCGGCTGCGGCTGGTTCGACTCCAGTCACGACCTGCGCGCCGGGCTCGTCGTGCGCGAGCATGCCAGCGCCGATGCGGTGTCGGAGCAGCTCGGGCTGGCGTGCTGGCTCGAGCTGCATCTGCGCGAATGGCGCGGCGCGTCGGCGGCGTGAGGCACGCTGCGGGCGCGTCACGGCGCCGCCCAGCGGCCGCCCGACGATCGGCAGCGCAAGCACGCCCTCGGCACCGGCGGTGATGCCAATGCCTTCGCTCGCCGGGTCCGCGGCGAGGAGGCCCATTTGGTGCGTCGGCACCGTGGCGCCGCCGAGCGCAAGTGC
>JAGWTJ010000123.1 GCA_028869005.1 Burkholderiales bacterium
GAGGTGATCTTGCCCGACCGGCATGGCACGATCGACATGGCGCGCCGGCCGCGCACGAACGTCGCCGATGCGGCATGCTTGGCGTTCGAGCCCGGCGACGGGCACAGTACGCCATCCCCGTCCGGCAGGCACCGGCAGCCAGACCAGCGACATGAACACACGCACCTTCGATGACCCCGCGGGCACCTGGAACCGGCGCTTCGCGAACGCCGACTTCCTCTTCGGCACGGCGCCCAATCGCTGGCTCGAACGTCACGCCTGCGCGACGGCCGGCTGGCGCGCCGGGCAGCGTGTGCTCAGCGTCGCCGACGGCGAGGGCCGCAACAGCGCCTGGCTGGCTGCGCAGGGCCTCGAGGTCGATGCCTTCGATCTGGCCGAAGTCGGCGTGGCCAAGGCGCGTGCGCTGGCGGCCGGACGCGGCGTGCACGTGAACTATGCGGTCGGCGACGTCGATCGCCTGATCTGGCCGAGCGCGCTGTACGACGGCGTGGCGGCGATCTTCGTGCAGTTCGCCGACCCGGCAATGCGCGCGCGGCTGTTCGCCAACCTCGGGCGTTGCCTCAAGCCCGGCGGCACGCTGGTGCTGCAGGGCTACACGCCGAAGCAGCTCGAATACCGCACCGGCGGCCCGCCGTTCGCCGACCATCTGTACACGCCGGCGATGCTGCGCGAAGCGTTCGCGGCGCTCGAGATCCTCGCGCTCGACGAGTACGAAGACGATCTGGCCGAAGGCCAGGGCCACTGCGGCCGCTCCGCGCTCGTCGGATTCGTCGCGCGCAAGCGCTGAGCCGCCCGGGCGGTTCGCCGCTCGATGTCGGCCGACGCAACCATAGGGTGTCCCTATGGTTGCGATGCGATATTTTTGTTCTACCGAAATGACGAATTCGATAGAATGACGCATCGCACAAACAAGCACCTTCAACCCATCGAAAGGAACACCATGTCCCTCATCAATACCCAGGTGCAGCCGTTCAAGGCGCAGGCGTTCAAGAACGGCCAGTTCATCGAAGTGTCCGAGAAGGATCTCGAGGGCCGCTGGTCGGTGCTGATCTTCATGCCGGCCGCCTTCACCTTCAACTGCCCGACCGAGGTCGAGGACGCGGCGCAGCACTACGGCGAGTTCAAGAAGCTCGGCGCCGAGGTCTACGTCGTCACCACCGACACGCACTTCGCGCACAAGGTGTGGCACGAGACGTCGCCGGCGGTCGGCAAGGCGCAGTTCCCGCTGGTCGGCGATCCGACACACCATCTGACGCGCATGTTCGGCGTGCACATCGAGGACGAGGGCCTGGCGCTGCGCGGCACCTTCGTTATCGATCCGAAGGGCATCGTGAAGACCGCGGAGGTGCACGACAACGCCATCGCGCGCGACGTGCAGGAGACTCTGCGCAAGCTCAAGGCCGCGCAGTACGTCGCCAGCCACCCCGGCCAGGTCTGCCCGGCCAAGTGGAACGAAGGCGCGCCGACGCTGGCGCCGTCGATCGACCTCGTCGGCAAGATCTGACCTCGCACCAGGGAGCCGCCATGCTCGACGCCGACATCCAGGCGCAACTCGCCTCCTACCTCGACCGCATCACGCAGCCGGTGGAACTGGTGGCGTCGCTCGATTCGAGCGACGCCGCTGACCAGATGCGCGCGCTGCTGACGCAGATCGCGGCGCTGAACGCGCGTGTCACGGCGCGCTTCGACGGCAGGGCCGTGCGCCGGCCGTCGTTTCGCGTCACGCGCGCCGGCGCCGACATGGGCGTCGAATTCGCGGCAATCCCGATGGGCCACGAATTCACCTCGCTCGTGCTGGCGCTGCTGCAGGCCGGCGGCCATCCGCCCAAAGTGGCGCCCGAGTTGATCGAGCAGATAGTCGCGCTGGGCGCCACGGCAGGCGAGGGCGGCGAGCGCGAATTCGTCTTCGAGACCTGGATGAGTCTGAGCTGCCAGAACTGCCCCGACGTCGTGCAGGCGCTCAACCTGATGGCCGTGCTCAACCCGCGCGTGCGCCACATGGCGATCGACGGCGCGCTGTTCCAGCAGGAGGTCGAGGCGCGCCAGATCATGGCCGTGCCGACGGTGTTCCTAAACGGCAAGCCGTTCGCCAGCGGCCGCATGGAGCTGGCCGAGATCCTGGCCAAGCTCGACACCGGCGCTGGCGTGCGTGACGCCAAGCGGCTCGCCGCCAAGGACACCTTCGACATGCTGGTCGTCGGCGGTGGTCCGGCCGGCGCCGCGGCGGCGATCTACGCCGCGCGCAAGGGCATCCGCACCGGCCTCGTCGCCGAGCGCATGGGCGGGCAGACGCTGGATACGCTGGCGATCGAGAACTACGTCTCCGTGCTCGAGACGCAGGGGCCGAAGTTCGCTGCCGCGCTCGAGGCGCATGTGCGTGCCTACGACGTCGACCTGATGAGCGGCCGGCGTGTGGCCGCGCTCGTGCCGGCCGCCGAGCCGGGCGGCGAGATCGGCGTCACGCTCGACAACGGCGCCACGCTGCGCGCGCGCAGCGTCGTGCTGGCGCCCGGCGCGCGTTGGCGCAAGGTGGGTGTGCCCGGCGAGGCCGAGTACGCCAACCGGGGCGTCGCCTATTGCCCGCACTGCGACGGGCCGCTGTTCAAGGGCAAGCGGGTGGCGGTGATCGGCGGCGGCAACTCGGGCGTCGAGGCGGCGATCGACCTGGCCGGCGTCGTCCAGCACGTCACGCTGGTCGAGTTCCTGCCGCAGCTCAAGGCCGATGCGGTGCTGGTGAGCAAGCTGAAGAGCCTGCCCAACGTGACGGTGCAGCTCAATGCGCGCACCACCGAGATCACCGGTGACGGACAGAAGGTGAGCGGCCTGGTGTTCGAGGACCGCACCAGCGGCGCCGCGCAGCGCGTCGAACTGGCCGGCGTCTTCGTGCAGATCGGCCTCGTGCCCAACACCGCCTTCCTCGACGGCGTGGTCGAGCTCAACCGCTTCGGCGAGATCGTCGTCGATGCGCGCGGCGCCACCAGCGTGAGCGGCGTCTATGCGGCCGGCGACGCGACCACGGTGCCGTTCAAGCAGATCGTCATCGCGGCGGGCGACGGCGCCAAGGCCGCGCTCGCGGCGTTCGACCATCTGGTGCGCACACCGGCAGCGGCGGCCGAGGCGCCGCGCCGCGCCGAGGTGCTTGCGGCGTAATACCGCACGCCTCCCGTGAACGAGGGCTGCGCGTCGCCCGTTCAGGGGATGTGCGGCGTGCGGCGGTGCGCGACCATTCCAGTGCCATGCGCACTGCGCCGCCCGGCGCCGTGCACGGACCGGAGATCGCCATGCCGCAGACCTTCAGCGTCGGTTCTCGTTCCTGGCTCGTGAGCGCGGTCGCCTGGGCCTTCGTCGCCTGCGGCGTGCTCGCCTCGGGCCTCACGCTGCTGCAGTATGCGGTGCTGGGGTCGATGCTGCCGTCCTGGGCGGGGGCACTTCCGCCGGCCACCGCCCTGCTGCTCGGGCACCTGCACTGGGTGCTGGCTGCCGCCGGCGTGCTGTCGTTGCTGCTGCTTGCCTCGGGCGTGGGTCTGGCGCTGCGGCTGGAATGGGCGCGCCGCGTCGCCATCGGAGTGCTGGTGGCGGCTGCGCTGGCCAACTTCGCCGGGCTGTGGCTGCAGCACGAGGTGGTGCAGGCCCTCGTCACGCGCGTGGCCGACCTGGCGCCGCTGCCTGCCGCCGCGCGCGGGCTGTTCGACGGTTTCGCCTACGCCGCCCAGGGCCTGGCGTTGCTGCTGACGCTCGGCGGCTGCGTGGTGCTGGCCTGGCTGGCGCGCTCTCTGGCCAGCCCGATGGTGCGGCAGGAGTTCGCCTGAACGTGCGCCGCCGGCGATTGCGCGCGCCACGCTGAGCCGCCTGCGCCTGCGGCCGGCGACGGCTTGCGTGGCTACACTGCCCCGATCCCATGACCGCAGCCGCCAGGCCGGTGTCCACGCCATGCTCGACCCGCAAGCCCGCGCCCTCATCGACCTGATGATCGAACGTCAGGTGCCGCCGACGCACACGTTGACGCCGGCCGACGCGAGACGGCTGTACCGCGAGCGGCGCGGCTACGCGCAGCCCGCCCCGCCGCCGCTGGCCGAAGTGCGCGAGTTGGCGGTGCCCGGCCCCGGCGGCGCGATTGCGCTGCGCCTGTATCGCCCGCAGGCGCTGCCGGCCAGGCTGCCGCTGCTCGTGTTCTTCCACGGCGGCGGCTGGACGATCGGCGACCTCGACACCCACGACGTGCCGTGCCGGCAACTCGCGCTCGCCAGCGGTTGTGCCGTGCTGTCGGCCGACTACCGGCTCGGCCCCGAGCACCGTTTCCCGGCTGCGGTGGACGATTGCGTCGCGGTCACGCGCTGGGCGCGTGCCGAGGCGGCGACGCTGGGCATCGACGCGGCGCGCATCGCCGTCGGCGGCGACAGTGCCGGCGGCAACCTGGCAGCGGTCGTGGCCATCGCCGAGCGCGATGCCGGGACACCGCTGGCGTATCAACTGCTCATCTATCCGGCCACCGACATGCGCGCGCTGGCACCATCGCATCGCACGAACGGCCAGGGCTACATGCTGACCGCCGAGAGCATCGCCTACTACCGCGGCCACTACCTGAGCGACGAGCGCGAGTGGAGCGATTGGCGTGCCTCGCCGCTGCTCGCGCCGAGCCACGCCCGGCTGCCGCCGGCACTGGTGATCACCGCCGGCTTCGATCCGCTGCACGACGAGGGCCGGCAGTACGCCGACGCGCTGTCTGCCGCCGGTTGCCGTGTGCAATACGTGTGCTTCGAGCGCCAGATCCACGGCTTCTTCGCCATGTCGCGCATCATCGACGAGGCCGAGAGCGCCATCGCGCTGGCCGGCGCGGCGCTGCGTCGCGCTCTGGCGGCCTGATCAGGCGCTGCGAATGGGCCAGGAGAGGGGTTGCCGGAACAACTGTATGAACATACAGTATCCTGGTGACTCTTTCCCCCGCGCTTTCGCCAACGCTCGTTCCGCCCGCGACGCCCGATGCGCTGCACCCGGCGCTGTGGCGCGCCAGTCAACTCGGCCGGCCGCGTGACGCGGGCCTGAGCAGCGGCTTTGCCGCGCTCGACGCCGTGCTGCCCGGTGGCGGCTGGCCGGCGCGCGCGCTCACCGAGTTGCTGCTGCCGCATCCGGGCGTGGGCGAACTGCGGCTGCTGGCGCCGGCGCTCGTGGCCGTGCAGGGGCGTGGACGCTGCGTGCTGTGGTTCGATCCGCCCGGCCAGCCCAGCCCCTGGGCGCTGGAGGCACTGGGCATCCGCACGCGGCGGCTGGTGGTGGTGCGGCCGAAGGAGGCGCTGAAGGCGGCGTTCGGGGCGCGAGTGCATGAGCGGCTGCCGGCGGCCGACCTGCTGTGGGCGCTGGAGCAGGCCCTGGCGAGCGGCCAGGCCGGCGCCGTGCTGGCCTGGCTGCCGGCGCGACTCGGCTTCGATGCGTTGCGCCGCCTGCAACTGGCGGCACAGGCGCACGACGGGCCGGCCTTCGTGCTGCGCCACGCCGAAGCCCGCCTGCGCCCGAGTGTGGCGCCGCTGCGCCTGCTGCTGGCCAGTGCCGGCGCCGATGTGCTGCGCGTGCATCTGCTCAAGCGCCGCGGCCCGCCGCTGGCGCAGCCGCTCGAGCTCATGCTGCCGCCGGTGCTGGCGCCGGCAGCGCACGCCCGGGCGCAGACCGGGCGGGGTGCGATGCCGCCCTCGCCGCCGTCGTCGCCGTCGCCGCGTGCCTCGCAGCCGATCTTCGGCGCCCCGTGAGCGCGGCCTGACCGCCTGGTCCGGTCCTGCATCCGATGAGACATCGCCGCCGCCAGTGTCTGGACGCCGTGCCGTCCGCTGCGGCCGATCCGCCGTCCGGCGCGGGCGGTGGGCTCGTGGTCGATGATTGCGGTGGGCCCGCCATCGGTAAAGGCCAGCCAGTGCCTGCGCCGGCGGCGCTGTGGCTGGCCGTGCATCTGCCGCAGCTACCGCTCGAGGCCTGGCGCGCTACGTTGCCCGAGGCGCTGCGCGACGCCGGGCGGCCGCTCGCGCTCGTCGCCGGGCAGCGCGTGAGCCATGTCGACGCTGCGGCGGCGGCGCGCGGCATCCGCGCGGGCATGAAGCGAATCACCGCGATGGCGCTCGCCTCCGATCTGCTGCCGGGTGCGGCCGACGCGGCGCGCGACGTGGCCGCCCTGCAGGCGGTGGCGCATGCCGCGCTGGCCTTCACGCCGGCCGTGGTGCCGGCCGACGCGGCCACGGTGCTGCTCGAGGTCAGGAGCAGCCTGCGCCTGTTCGGCGGCGCGGCGGCACTCGTGCAGCGGCTGCGTGAGGCTCTGGCGCCGCTCGGCCATCGCCTGCAACTCGCGGCGGCGCCCACGCCGCTCGGCGCCGCTGTGCTCGCGCGCTGGTCGCCGGCGGGCCGCGGCGATCTGCTGCACGGCGCGCATGCCACGCGACTGCCGGCGCTCGCCCGGCTGCTCGACGACGCGCCGCTGGCGCTGCTCGACGCCGGTCGCGAGCACGGCGAGGCGCTGCAGGGCATGGGTCTGCAGACCCTGGGCGATCTGCGCGCGCTGCCGCGTGCCGGCCTGGCGCGCCGCTGCGGCGAGGGCCTGCTCGACGAGATCGACCGCGCGCTCGGTGGTCGCGCCGATCCGCGGCGTTGGCTCGAGCCGCCCGCGCGTTTCGACAGCCGCCTCGAGCTCTACGCACGCGCCGAGAGCGCCGAGCAGGTGCTCTCGGGCGCCGCCGTGCTGCTGGCGCGCCTGGTGGCGTGGGCTGCAGCGCGGCACGGGCGCGTCGGCGGCTTCACGCTCGCCATGCTGCACGAACCGCGGCACGGCGTCGTCGAGCGCTCGATGACGGCCACCGAACTGCGCATTGAACTCGCCCAGCCGGCGCTCGAGCCGGCGCATCTGCAGCTGCTGCTGCGCGAGCGGCTGGCGCGCGTGCAACTTGCCGCACCCACGCTCGAACTGCGGCTGCGCTGCTCCCGCCTGGTGATCGGCGCGGCGCCCAACGGCGAGCTGTTTCCCACCCGCCGCAGCGAGGAGCAAGGCCTGCTGCGCCTGCTCGAGCGGTTGCGTGCAAGGCTGGGCGACGAAAGCGTGCAGCGCCTCGAGCCGCTGGCCGACCATCGCCCGGAGTGCGCCGGCCGCGGTGTGCCGGCGCTCGACGCGGCGGGGTTCGGCGCGCCGGCGCCCGGTGTGGCTGCGGCCCGCGCGACACATGGGCCTGGGGCCTCCGGTCCCGCGCCCGATGCCGTTTCTGCGCTGCCCTTGCATCGTCCGGCCTGGCTGCTGCCCGAGCCGCTGCCGCTGGCCGTGCGCGGCATGCTGCCGCTGCTCGACGGGCGCGAAGTGCAACTCGTCAGCGGCCCCGAGCGCATCGAGGCCGGCTGGTGGGACGGCGGTCTCGTCGCGCGCGACTACTTCATCGGCCAGGTCGACGACGGTTCGCTGCTGTGGCTGTGGCGCGGCCGGCTACCCGCCGCGCCGGGCGAAGTGCAGTGGTTCCTGCAAGGGCGCTTCGCCTGAAGCAGGGTCGCCCGCGGCAGCGGCCCCCCTCGACGGTCGTGGTCATCGGCACGCCACGGCGGGCCGGCGAGAATGCCGCACGCCATGGCCGGCCGGGCCTCTCCGGCTCACGAGTCTCACGAGTCGTCCGGCCAAGCAACGCAGGAGCCCTCCGCATGACCCATGAGCTTGTCCCGTCGCCGGTGCGGCTGCCGGTCCGCGCGGGCCCCGGCCAGCCCGAACCCTCGCCGGCGCTCGAGGATCTCTATCGCGGCTTCGAGCGCGAGCTGCTGGTGCCGCTGTGGACCGAGATCGGCGAGCTGATGCCGCTAGCGCCGCGCAGCAAGGCCGCGCCGCATCTATGGCGCTGGCGCAACCTGGTCGCGCTGGCCGAGCGCGCCGGGCAGCTCGTGCCGCTGGGCCGCGGCGGCGAGCGCCGCGCGCTCGCGCTGGCCAATCCGTCGCTCGGCGGCCGGCCGTTCGCCACGCCGACGCTGTGGGCGGCCATTCAATACCTGATGCCCGGCGAGGATGCGCCCGAGCACCGCCACACGCAGCACGCGTTTCGCTTCGTCGTCGAAGGCGAGGGCGTGTGGACGGTGGTCAACGGCGACCCGATCCGCATGTCGCGCGGCGACTTCCTGCCGCAGGCGGGCTGGAACTGGCACGCGCACCACAACGCCGCGCGCCAGCCGATGGCCTGGATCGACGGCCTGGACATCCCGTTTGCCTACTACACCGAGAGCCAGTTCTTCGAGTTCGGCCGCGACGCGATCGACACCGTCGAGAAGCAGACGCCTGCACGCAGCCGCTCCGAGCGGCTGTGGAGCCATCCCGGCCTGCGACCGGTCGCGCACGTCGAGCGGGCGGTGGCGACGCCGCTGCTGGCTTACCGCTGGGCCGACACCGATCGCGCGCTGGCCGAGCAGCTTGCGCTCGAAGCCGAGGGCTGCACGGCCACGCTCTCCCCGGGCCATGCCGCGGTGCGCTTCACGAATCCGACCAACGGCTGCGACGCGCTGCCGACGATGCGCGCGGAGATGCACCGGCTGCGTGGCGGCGCGGCGAGTCGCACCCGGCGCGAGGTCGGCTCGTCGGTGTTCCAGGTCTTCGACGGCAGCGGCAGTGCAAGCGTCGGCGATCACCGCTGGACCGTGGCGCGCGGCGACCTGTTCGTCGTGCCGTCGTGGCAGCCGTTCTCGATCCGCGCCGACGGCGCGGCCGACGGGCCGACGCTGGACCTCTTCCGCTTCAGCGACGCGCCGATCTTCGAGGCGCTGCACGCGCAGCGCGCGCAGGACGAGGCCGGCTGATCCGCGGGCGGCGTCCGCGCCCGCGGCCGCACTCAGCCCAGTTGCTCGTCGGCCTGGTGGCCCTTGCGGTACACGTCGTACACCAGCACCGGGATGCCCAGGCCGCCCAAGTGCTGGCGGATCAGCGGCTTCACGTCGGCCCAGTCGAGCGCGCCGACGCCGGTGGCCAGGCGCGGCAGCGCGACGCTCTTGATGCCTTTGTCCTGCACATGCTTGGCCAGCGCGCGCAGGACATGGTTGACGTCCTCGAGCCTGGCCTTGACAGGGCGCGCGCCCTTGTCCTGGCTCTGCATGCCCTGAGTCAGCAGATTGACGATGCCGCGCGTCGAGCCGTCTTCGGCGACGCCGCGCCAGGCCCAGATCTCGCCGGTGTTCGGCGCGCCTGCATGCGTGGCGTGCCGGTAGTCCTTGACCATCGACGGAAAGCGCTCGCGCAGCGCCAGCGCGAGGCCCGAGTCGAACGGATCGTGCGTGGCGATGCCGTGCGCGATGACCTCGGCGCGGCTGAGCAGGATGTCTCCCTGGACTTCTCGGATCATGTCGTTCTCCCACGAGCGGATGGCAAATGCAAATTGTCCCATCGCGCGCTGCCGGGTCGTGGGCTCGCAGCGCGTGGCCGGCGCAAAGTTGCAGCCCGGATGAGCGTGCTCAATGGCGCGCCGGGGCCAGCGCAGGCATGCGCTCGCGACGACCGTCGCGGCCCGGCCCCTGCGGCGGCGCGCTGCGTGCCTCCGGCGCTCGCTACCATTGCCGGTTTACGTTTGCCACGGGACGTTCATGAGCCAACACGCAGGGTTTCGCCTGCCGCAGATCCTCCTGCCGAAGCCCGGCATCGACCTGCACAAGTGGGCGGTGATCGCCTGCGACCAGTACACCGCCGAGCCCGCCTACTGGCGGCGCGTCGAGGCCGAGGTCGGCCCGGCGCCTTCGACACTGCGGTTGATCTTCCCCGAGGTCTACCTCGAAGCCGGCGACGCGCCTCGGCGCATCGACGGCATCCAGGACGCGATGCGCCGCTATCTCGAGGATCACCTGCTGCAGCCGCACGACGGCGCGGTGTATGTCGAGCGCACGGTCGACGGCCGCACGCGACGCGGCCTGATGCTCGAGATCGACCTCGAGCACTACGACTACGGTGCCGGCTCGACCAGTCTGGTGCGGCCGACCGAAGGCACGATCGTCGAGCGCCTCGCCCCGCGCATCGAGGTGCGGCGTGAAGCGGCGCTCGAGCTGCCGCACGTGCTGGTGCTGATCGACGACCCCGAAGGCACGGTGATCGAGCCGCTCGCGGCGGCGCGCGCGCAACTGAGGCCGCTCTATGCCACCGAGCTGATGCTGGGCGGCGGCGAACTGCGCGGCTACGCCGTCGATGCCGAGCGCGGCGAGCGCGCGGCCGTGGCGTTGGCTGCGCTCGGCGAAGCCAGCGCCTTCGCGCGTCGCCACGGCATGGCCGCGGGCACGCCGCCGCTGCTGTTCGCGGTCGGCGACGGCAACCATTCGCTGGCCACCGCCAAGGCGATCTGGGAGCAGACCAAGTCGCGCCTGGGCATGAGCCATCCGAGCCGCTTCGCGCTGGTCGAGGTGGAGAACATCCACGACGCGGCGCTGCACCTCGCGCCCATCCACCGGCTGCTGTTCGGCGTGCGCGGCGACCTGCGCGGCGTCTTGCGCGCGGCCTTCGGCGAGCATCTGGCCATCGGCGAGGCGGCGAGCGCAGCCGAGATGGTGGCGCGCGTGGACGCCGTCG
>JAGWTJ010000383.1 GCA_028869005.1 Burkholderiales bacterium
GCCACCATCGTGATGCCGCGCTTCGCGCCGGCGGTGAAGGTGGAAAACACGCGCCGCTTCGGTGCCAGCGTGGTGCTGGAAGGCGACACCTTCGACGACGCGCGCGCCCGCGGCCTCGCGCTCGCCGAGGAACGCGGCCTCACCGTCGTGCACCCCTACGACGATCTCGCCGTGGCGGCGGGCCAGGGCACGATCGCGCTCGAGATGCTGGCTGCGCAGCCGCAACTCGACACGCTGGTGGTCGCCATCGGCGGCGGCGGGCTGATCTCCGGCATGGCCACCGCCGCCAAGGCGCTGCGCCCGGGCCTGCAGGTGATCGGCGTACAGACCGAACGTTTTCCGGCGGTGTGGAACGCCCTGCACGGCGAGCAGCGCGAGAGCGGCCAGGCCACCATCGCCGACGGCATCGCGGTGAAGTCGCCCGGCGCGCTGACGCTGCCCCTCATCCGCGAGCGTGTCGACGACGTGCTGCTGGTCAGCGAAGACGACATCGAGCAGGCCATCCTGATGCTGCTCGAGATCGAGAAGACCGTGGTCGAAGGCGCCGGCGCCGTCGGCCTGGCCGCGCTGCTCAAACACAGCGAGCGCTTCGCCGGCCGCCGCGTCGGCCTGGTGCTCAGCGGCGGCAACATCGAGCCGCTGGTGCTGGCCGAGATCGTGCAGCGCGGCATGGTGAAGTCGGGCCGGCTGGCGCGGCTGCGCCTGGACATCCGCGACGTGCCGGGCGCGCTGGCCGACGTCGCCACGTTGCTCGGCAAGCTGGGTGCGAATATCGATTCGGTGGAGCACCAGCGCGCCTTCACCTCGCTGTCGGTGGAGCGCGCCGAGATCGAGGTGGTGGTGCAGACGCGCGGTGTCGAACACATCGCGCAGATCCTCGAGGCGATGCGCGCTCAAGGGTATCGGGCCGAACGCATCGGTTGACGCTTCGCAAGCTGCGGCCCGCGCCGCGGGCGGAGCATGAGGGTCGACCTGCACACGGGGAGATCCGAGATGACGAGCGCGCCGACGAGTTGCATCCGCTGGTTCAATGACCTGCGCCTGACCGACCTGCCGCTGGTCGGCGGCAAGAACGCCTCGCTCGGCGAGATGGCGCGCGAGCTGACGCCGCTGGGCGTGCGCATCCCCGACGGCTTCGCGGTCACGGCCGAGGCCTACCGCGACGCGCTCGACGAATCCGACGCCTGGGTCGAGTTGCACCGCGCGCTCGACGGCCTGGACAAGCGCGACGTGAGGGCGCTGGCGCGTGCCGGCAAGCGCTGCCGCGAGATCGTCTACGGCGCGCCCATGCCCAAGCATGTCGAGACCACCATCCGCGAAGCCTGGCGCGAGATGGTGGCGCGCCACGGCGAAGACCTGAGCGTGGCGGTGCGCAGCTCGGCCACCGCCGAGGATCTGCCCAACGCCAGCTTCGCCGGCCAGCACGACACCTACCTCAACATCCAGGGCGAGGAGGTGCTGCTCGACGCGGTCAAGCGCTGCCAGGCCTCGCTGTTCACCGACCGCGCCATCTCCTACCGCATCGACAAGGGCTTCGACCACTTCAAGGTCTACCTCTCGGTGGCGGTGATGCAGATGGTGCGCAGCGATCTCGCCTCCAGCGGCGTGATGTTCACGATCGACACCGAATCGGGCCACCCCGACGTGGTGTTCGTCACCGGCGCCTGGGGCCTGGGCGAGAACGTGGTGCAGGGCGCGGTCGACCCCGACGAGTTCTACGTCCACAAGCCGACCTACCGACAGGGCTTCCGCAGCGTGCTGAGCCGCACGCTGGGCGACAAGCAGGTGCAGATGGTCTACGCCAGCGGCCGCACGCGCGAGCCGGTGGTGAACCGGCCGACGCCGAAGGCGGATCGGGCGCGCTTCTGCCTCAGCGATGCGGACGTGCTCGAGCTCGCCGGCGCGGCGATCAAGATCGAGGATCACTACGGCCGGCCCATGGACATCGAATGGGCCAAGGACGGCCCGGACGGTCCGCTCTACATCGTGCAGGCGCGGCCGGAAACAGCAGCCTCGCAGCGCAAGCCGACC
>JAGWTJ010000384.1 GCA_028869005.1 Burkholderiales bacterium
CTGGTCATCAAGTACGGCGGCAACGCCATGACCGACCCGGCGCTGCAGCAGGACTTCGCCGAGGACATCGTGCTGCTCAAGCTGGTCGGCATGAACCCCGTCGTCGTGCACGGCGGCGGCCCGCAGATCGACGAGGCGCTGGCCAAGATCGGCAAGAAGGGGACGTTTATCCAGGGCATGCGCGTCACCGACGAGGAGACGATGGAAGTCGTCGAGTGGGTGCTCGCCGGCGAGGTGCAGCAGGACATCGTCGGCCTCGTCAACGCCGCCGGCGGCAAGGCGGTGGGCCTGACCGGGCGCGACGGCGGCCTGATCCGTGCGCGCAAGATGAAGATGGCCGACAAGGACGACCCGAGCAAGGAGCACGACATCGGCCAGGTCGGCGAGATCACCGCCATCGACCCGGCGCTGGTCAAGGCGCTGCAGGACGACCAGTTCATCCCCGTCGTCAGCCCGATCGGCTTCGGCGAGCACAACGAGAGCTACAAC
Organism: Burkholderiales bacterium; assembly: GCA_028869005.1. Classification (GTDB taxonomy): domain Bacteria; phylum Pseudomonadota; class Gammaproteobacteria; order Burkholderiales; family Burkholderiaceae_C; genus Rubrivivax. The sequence goes on from JAGWTJ010000384.1 coordinate 490, forward strand.
ATCAACGCCGACCTGGTGGCGGCCAAGCTGGCCACCGTGCTCGCCGCCGAGAAGCTGCTGCTGCTGACCAACACGCCGGGCGTGCTCGACAAGAACGGCAAGCTGCTCACCAACCTGAGCGCGCGCGAGATCGACGCCCTGTTCGCCGACGGCACCATCAGCGGCGGCATGCTGCCCAAGATCGGCGGCGCGCTCGACGCCGCGCGCAACGGCGTCAACGCCGTGCACATCATCGACGGCCGCGTGCCGCACGCGATGCTGCTCGAGATCCTCACCGACCAGGCCTACGGCACGATGATCCGCTCGCGCTGAGCGGCGGCGACGCCGTCGAAGCCGGCACCGACCGCCTGCGCTTCGACGCTGCCGCCGAGGGCTTCGAGGAGGTGATGGGCGAGCCGCCGCCGCGGCGCGCGACCACGATGCTCGGCTTCGCGCGCATGAACTTCGCCGGCGTGCGCGCCGAGCGGGGCCGATACGCGGAAGCCGCCGCCGCCCGCCAGGGACTGCCGCTGCTCGCGGCGATCGGCTGCGGCTGCGGCTGGATCCACGCCGATCACCTGGCCTGGCTCGCCGTGGGACAGGGCCGCCTCGACGACGTACGACGCCGTTGCCGTCGTAGTCCATCGAGGCGACGAGCACCTGCGCCGGCACGAGATCGGCCTTCGCGGCTTCGAGTGCCCACCGATAGGCCGCGCCGGGATCGCGCGCGACGCCCGTGCCGGCGATCAGCATGCGCGCAAGCTCGAGTTGCGACTGTGCGTCGCCATGCTCCGCTGCCTGCTGCATCCAGCCGGCGGCGTCGCGGCGAGGGTGAGCCACATGAGGCGCGGCGCTGCGCTGCCGATGCCGCCCTGTGCCGCGCGGCGGTACAGGCGCACCGCCTCGTTCGTGTCACGCGGGACGCCGGCGCCGTTCTCGTAGAGCCAGGCCAGGCTGTAGTCCGACACCGCGACGCCGCCGTTGCCGGCCTCACGCCACAGCATCGCGGCCTTCGCGTTGTTCTGCGGCTCGCCCCAGCCCTGCGAGGCGAGCCAGCCCACGAGCCGGCGGCCCAGGGATCGCCGGCCTGCCGCGCCGCCGTGAACTGTGCAGCGGCCTCGGCGTAGCGTTTGGCAGCCAAGGGTCGGAAGCTGGATCCCGGTGAGGCTGTCGAGTTGCCCTACATGCGCGTGGCCAACGTCAAGGACGGCTACCTCGACCTCGCCGAGGTGAAGACCATCGAAATCAAGCGCAGCGAGGTCGACAAGCTCTTGATCCGCCCCGGCGATCTCTCGATGACCGAGGGTGGCGATCCCGACAAGCTGGGCCGCGCGGCACTGTGGGCCGGGGAGATCGATGCCTGCGTGCACTAGAACCACGTGTTCAAGGTCCGCAGCGATCGAGCGTCCCTGTCGCCCGCCTATCTGCGCGCTCTGGCCGGCAGCACCTATGGCAAGGCCTACTTCCTGAGCGTCGCCAAGAAGACGACGGGCATTGCGTCCATCAACAAGACCCAGTTGAGCGCGTTCCCGGTGCCGCTGCCGCCGCCGCCGTTGCAGC
>JAGWTJ010000385.1 GCA_028869005.1 Burkholderiales bacterium
CCGGCTCGGCGCGCGCCACCAGCACGGCGCCGGCCAGGCCGAAGCCGGCGAGCGTCGACGCCGCGAACGCCGCTGCCAGCCCGAGGTACTTGCCCAGCAGCAGTTCGAAGCGGGTGATCGGCAGCGCGAGCAGCAGGTCGAGCGAGCCGCGCTCGCGTTCGCCCGCGATCGCGTCGTAGCCCAGCAGCAGCACGATCAGCGGGATGAGATAGATCACGAGGCTGGTCAGGCTCGCGATCGTCACTTCGATCCCGCGAAACCCGACTGCGCCTTGCTGCGCGGCGCCGAAGTACGCGATCAGCAGCGCGAATGCAGCGAACACCGCGGCCACCGCGACGATCCAGCGGTTGCGCAGCCGCTCACGGAATTCCTTGGCGGCGATCGCGCCGATTTCGCGCCAGGCCGGCATCGCCGCGCTCACCCTCGGGCTCCCGCCTGAGGATCGTCTTCGGCGGTGTAGCCGGCGAAGACATCCTCGAGCGAGGGCTCGCGGATCTCGATGTCGCGCACCCGGTCGAGCAGCGGTGCGAGCGCCGCGAGCAGCGCCATCTTGCGTTCGCGCGCGCATTCGACGCGCAGCCGGCCTTCAGCTCGAATCGGCTCGAAGCCGCCGCGCGCGAGCGCATCGACGAGCGTCGCGGCAGAGTCTTCGTGCGGCGCGATCTCGGCGCGCAGCGCGAGCCCGATCCCCTGGCGCAGCGCCGCCACGCTGCCGACGGCCGCGAGCGCGCCCTGGCGCATGATCGCGAGCCGGTCGACCCGCTCTTGCATCTCGGCAAGCACGTGCGAGGTGAGCACGACCGTGACGCCGGTCTCGCGCAGCGCGCGCAGCGCGGCGTAGAAGTCGCGCCGGCTTTGCGGATCGAGCCCCGAGGTCGGCTCGTCGAGAAACAGCAGCGCCGGCTCGCCGAGCAGCGCCTGCGCGAACCCCAGCCGCTGGCGCATGCCCTTGGAGTAGCCGCGCACCCGCCGATGCGCCGCTTCGGCCAGCCCCACCCGCGCCAGCGCGTCGGCGCATGCGCGCGCATCGGCGCGCTTGAGCGCGGCGAAGAAGCGCAGCGTCTCGAGCCCGCTCAGGTTGTCCCACAGCACGACGTTCTCGGGCAGGTAGCCCACGCGCCGGCGCACCGCACGAAACCCCGCGCCGCCGACGCGCTCGCCGTCGATGCGGATCGAGCCCGCGCTCGGCGCGATCAGCCCCAGCATCAGCTTGAACAACGTCGACTTGCCGGCACCGTTGGGGCCGATCAGGCCGAAGATCTCGCCGCGCTCGACAGCGAGCGTGACGCCGTCGACCGCGCGTACGCCGCCGAAGCTCTTGCTCACCGCGTCGAGCTCAATGGCGTTCGAAGCCAAGCCAGTCCTTCCAGTCGTGATGGAACGGAGCCATGCGCGGCTTCGCATCGACGACGCTGGGTACGCGAAGCAACGGAAACTGCCGCGTCACGAGGCGCAGCGTCTGGATCGCCGGGCTTTGCAGCAACAGCTTGACCAGCGGGTGGCGCCACACCAGCCGGTCGACCGCGTCGTTGGCTTCGTAGGGCACGTCGCCGACGCCGTTGCCGTCGCGGTCCCAGCCGACGTAGTTGCTCCAGTAGTTGCCGCGTTCGACTCCCCAACGCTCGTCGCGCGCGCCGACATAGCGCACCTGCTCGCGGTTGTCGATGAAGTCGTTGCCTTCGACCTGGTTGTGGGTCGACCCTGCCCACAGGTGCGCCCCGACCCGGTTGCCGATCACCAGGTTGTCGCGAATCACGTTGTACTCGGCGTCGTAGACGAAGAAGCCGCGGTTGTTGCCGGCGACGACGTTGCCCTCGACGATCGAATCCTGGATCGTTCGCAGCATGATGCCGTGGTCGGTGTTGCCCCAGGCGCGGTTGCGGCGCACCACCTGGTCGCGCACTTCCATCAGCGCCAGGCCGCCGCGGTTGAAGTAGCTGTCGTTGTCCTCCCACACGTTGTAGTAGGAGTTCATGTAGTGCGTGCCGTAGCGGCTGTGGTGCAGCCGGTTGCCACGGAAGA
>JAGWTJ010000386.1 GCA_028869005.1 Burkholderiales bacterium
TCGGGCGGCGCGAAATAGCGCGCCATCGGCGTGCCGGCGACATCGCGCCAGATCGCCTCCTGCACGCGCTGCGGGCGCAGCGCGTCGAGCACGACGAGGTGGCGCGCCGGCGCGTGCGCGGCGAGCCAGGCGACAGCCTGCACGAGGCCGGCCGCCGCTTCGCGCCGGATCCAGGCGCAGTCGATGCCGCCGTAGAGCACGCGCCGCGCGAAGTTGTCGCTGCCGGCGTAGCGCAGGTCGACCGTGAGCCCGTCGATGGTCGCCAGGCGCACGAAGTCGCCGCAGGCGGCGATGTCCTCGACGCGCAGCGCGAGCGGCGCATTCACGGCGTCGCCCTCGGCGCCGTGCGGCGCCGGGTCGTTGCGCTCGGGCCGGCCGGCGCTCATTGCCGCCACACGCCTTCGAAGTCGACGCTGCCATCGGGCGACATCACGAAGCCCTGCACGTCCTTGCGGTGCGGCAGGTACACGGTGCTGTGCGCGATCGTGATCCACGGCCGCTCGCGCTTGAAGATGACCTGCGCGCGTTCGTACAGCGCCAGCCGCCTGGCTTCGTCGACCTCGCCGCGCGCGGCCTCCAGCAGCGCGTCGAACTCGGCGTTGCAGAACTTGATGCCGCCGCGGCTGGCCGCGCAGCTCAGGTTGGGCGCCAGGAACTCGTCGGCGTTGGCCGTGTCGCTGGTCCAGCCGCTCATGTACACGTCGTGCTCTCCCTGGTTGGCGCGCTTGAGGTACTCGCCCCATTCGTAGCTGACGATGCGCGCCTCGACGCCGATCTTGGCCCAGTCGGCCTGGATCAGCTGCGCCATCAGCAGCCCGTTGGGGTTGGTCGGGCGCGCGATCGGCAGCGCCCACAGCTGCAGCGCGAAGCCGTGCGCGAGCCCGGCCTGCGCCAGCAGCGCCCTGGCGCGCGCCGGGTCGTACTCGTTTCTCAGCGCCTTGTCGTAGCCGGGCACCGACGGCGGGAACGCGCTCACTGCCTGCAGCGCGTCGCCACGCGGGAACAGCACCTTGAACAGGGCGTTGCGGTCGATCGCGATGTCGAGCGCCACGCGCACCTCGCGCCGGTCCAGCGGCGGCTTCTTCAGGTTGAACGCGAGGTAGCTGATGTTGAGCGCCGGGATCTTCTCGATCACGACGCGCGGATTGCCCGCCAGCGTCGCCAGGTCGACGTCGCGGATCGCGGCCGCGATCTGGCACTCGCCGCGCACGAGCTTTTGCACGCGCACGCTGGGCTCGCGGCTGATCGAGTAGACGAGGCGTTCGGTGCGCTGCACGCCGCGCCAGTAGTGCGGATGGGCCACCAGGCGCAGCACGTCGTCCTTGCGGTAGCTCTTGAACTGGTAGGGTCCGGTGCCCACCGGCTGGTTGTTGATGGCACTGGCGCGGCCCTCGGCGAGCAGTTTGGCTGCGTACTCGGCCGAATGGATGCCGGCGAAGTGAGCGGCAAAGTAGCTCGGGAAGTTGACGTTGCCCTTCTTCAGCGTGAAGCGCACGTGCTGCTCGTCGAGCTTGTCGATGGCCGCGATCATGCCCGCCAGGCCCAGGCTCTGCGGGTAGACGAAGGTGGCAGGGAAGGCGAGGTTGAAGGGTTGCTTCGGATCGACGAGGCGCGAAAACGTGAACATCACGTCGTCGGCGTCGAACTCGCGCGTCGGCGTGAAGTACGGTGTGGTGTGGAACTGCACGCCGCGGCGCAGCGTGAAGGTGAAGACGCGCGCATCCGGCGACACCGTCCAGGCGCTGGCCAGCGCCGGCACCAGCTCGCCCGTGCCGCGCCGGTAGGCGACGAGACCCTGGAAGATCTGCGACGTGACGTTGCCCGTGCTGGCGGTGTCCCACAGCGCCGGGTCGAAGCCTTCGGGGCTGGCGTCGGCGCAGTAGACGAGCGGCTTGGGCGCCTCGGCGGCGTGCAGCGGCGGCGCGGCGAGCACGAGTGCCGCGAGCAGCGCGACGATCTTCACACGCTCAGGCCCGCGGCGGCGGCGCGAAGTGCCGCGCGGGCCGCGGCGCGGCCTCGAA